>NZ_CP017057.1:2722500-3022500 GCF_001719165.1 Erythrobacter litoralis | reverse complement strand
CATCAACCAGATGGTCTCACCCTACACGCTGCCCGAATCGCTGATCTATCTCGGCGAGAAGCTGACCGAGGACAAGCTCGCGCGGATCGTCGACACGGTCTTCATCGGCCTTTCGGGCGAGACCGGCGGCGCGGCGCGCGGGGTCAACGCGTTGCGGGTGGCGGGCTAAGGCCCGCCGTTCAGCGCGGCGGGCGGCGAAAGCGCACCACGTTGCGCGGCAGGCGTCCGGGGGCGGCGCGCAGGCGCCTTTCATCGAGCGCGTAGCGCAGGCTCGCTGCGACCATCACCGCCGACACGCCGAGGATCAGTCCAGCCCAGACCCAGTGCGGCAGGCCCAACGCGGCCTCGATCTGGCCGGTATCGGACAGCATCGCGCGTCCGGCGATCACGGTGCGTTCGGTGAACAGGTAATCGAAATCGCGCAGCATGCTCATCGCGCCGAGCACGCCGAGGAATTGCAACGTGAAGCGCACGAAACCGGCTGGCGCGCGCCATGCGATGAGGCCCAGCAGCGCCGCGACCAGCGGGAGGACGATCACGCCGACCGTCGATCGGACATAGATCGCGACCGAGAGCACGATCGCCCCGGCGGTCAGCCAGAGCGCCGGGCGCCAGATGCGTGCGTGGGCGCTCGCCACGATCAGGACCGCGCCCGCGAGGCTCGGCGCGAGCGGTCCCCCCGCTGCGATCGCGGCATGGGTCAGGCGCGAGGCGTCGTTCGCAACGAGGCTTTCGGCGACGCCCGATCCGTTGGCATAGATGACGAGCCGCTCGAAATCCTGTCCGAACAGGACCGCGGTGAGGCCGTGGCCCATTTCGTGAAACCATGTCGTGAGGATGACGAAGGGATAGATGAGATAGGTGCCGAAGGGCAGCGCGGGCAGCGCGATCACGACGATCACCGCGAGAAACAGGCGGCCCACCATTTCGGCCTGGCTGCCGGGCTGGACGAGCGAGCGCATGCGTCAGATCCCGATCGGCGTGCTGTCATCGGCCTCGCTTGCGCCGGCTTCGGCCTTCTTCGGTCGCTTTGTTCGCGGGGCCCTGCCGTCGGGCCCGACGCGCGGGCCGTATCGCGCCCGCGCCTCGGCCGTCTGGGCGCGCTGTTCCTGCAGGATCGACCAGGTCGCAAGGAACAGCCCGGCGACCAGCGGGCCGAGCACGATGCCCGAAAAGCCCGTCAGGCTGATCCCGCCGAGCGTCGTGATGAGCACGATCCAGTCGGGAATGCCCGTGTCCCGGCCGACCAGGATCGGACGCAGCACGTTGTCGGCGGAACTGACGATGACGAACCCGGAAAACAGCACCAGCAGGCCCTGCCAGAGGCTCCCGTCGAACAGCAGCCAGACGCCTACCGGGCCCCAGACGACGACCGTACCGACCACCGGGATGAGCGAGAATATCGCCGTGATCACGCCCAGCAGCAGGGCCGAGGGCACGCCCGCGATGACGAAGGTGAGCCCGGCGAGCGTTCCCTGGACGATGCCGACCACGACCGATCCCTTGATCGTGGCGCGCACGATGCCGAGGAAACGGTCCGCCAGCCGGTCGGCGATGTCGCGCTTGACGGGGGCGGAATGGAGGATCGTCTCCCCGATCCGCGTCCCGTCGCGCAGCAGGAAGAAGATCACGTAAAGCGCAAGGGCGAAGGACAGCATGAAACTGAGTGCGCCGCCCCCGATCGAGACCGCCTGCTGTGCGATGAAGCCCGCGCTTTCGCCGAGCACCGCCTGGAGCCGTTCCTGCACCGCGGCGAGATTGGTCCAGCCACGCTCGTCCACCGCTTCGCGAAGCGTTTCGGGCAGCATGCCGTAGACCCAGTCGAAGGTCTGCGCGAGATCGATCGGCTGTTCCTGCAGACGCGCGATGAGGCCGAGCGCCTGCTCGACGACCATCGAGCCGATCCACAGGGCCGGAACGAGCACCGCGAAAAAGATGATCAGAAGCGAAAGCGAGGCGGCCATGTTGCGTCGGCCTCGCGTGACTTTGAGCGACCAGCGATAGAGCGGCTGGAACATGATAGCGGCGAGCGCGGCCCACAGCAGCGGGGTCGCAAAGGGCCATGCGATCACCGTCAGCATGATCGTGACCCCGGCGAGGATCAGCAGGAAGCTCGCCTGTTCGAGATCGAGAGTGGGGCGTGGCTCGCTCGGCATGGGGGTGATGTCGCCCCTTATGGCGCGCAGATCAAGCGCGGCGATACGCCCCGGGCAGCGCGCCCGTCAGACATCGAGGTTCGCCACGTTCAGGGCATTGTCCTGGATGAATTCACGGCGCGGCTCGACGATGTCGCCCATCAGGCGGGTGAAGATCTCGTCGGTGACGTCGGCGTCCTCGACCTTGACCTGCAGGAGCGCGCGGTTTTCCGGGTCGAGCGTGGTTTCCCAGAGCTGTTCGGCGTTCATTTCGCCAAGGCCCTTGTAACGCTGCACCGAAAGCCCCTTGCGCCCGGCGGCGAGGATCGCGTCGAGCAGCTGGGTCGGGCGGTTGATCGCATCGTCCGCGTCGCGGGTCAGTTCCTCGACCCCTGCATCATCGGTGGGGACATCGTCGGTCGGTGTCTCCTCGTTACCGCCCGCATCGCCCGCCTTCACCAGCCGCACCGGCGCGGCATAGGTTTCCGCCTGCGCCATGGCGAGTGCGTGGAGCTTGTGCGCTTCGGTGCTGGAGAGGAAACGGCCGTCGACTTCGTGCACGTCGGTGACCCCGCGCCAAAGGCGCAAGAACTGGACCTTGCCGTCCTCGATCATGCGCGCGGACCACGTCGTATCGGGATCGCTGGCCTGCAGGCGCTTTGCGGTTGCCTGCAGCTTGTCCTCGCGCGCGCCATCGGAAAGCTGCGGGTCAAGCGCGCCCGACAGCGCCATCTGTTCGACCAGCGCCGGATCGTAGCGGCGCGGCACGAAGGCCATCAGGTTGCGCAGCCGCAGCGCATGTTCGACCAGCTGGCGCAGATCCTCACCGGAACGCGCTCCGCCGACTGTTTCGAGCACGCGGCCATGCAGGCCCCCATCGACGAGATAGCGGTCAAGTGCCCCCTGGTCCTTGAGGTAGACCTCGCTCCTGCCCTTGGCGACCTTGTAGAGCGGCGGCTGGGCGATGAAGAGGTGCCCGGCCTTGATGATCTCGGGCATCTGGCGGTGGAAGAAGGTGAGCAGCAATGTACGGATATGCGCGCCGTCCACGTCGGCGTCGGTCATGATGACGATCTTGTGATAGCGCAGCTTTTCAAGGTCGAATTCATCCCGGATGCCGGTCCCCATCGCCTGGATCAGCGTGCCGACCTCCTTCGACGAGATGATCCGGTCGAACCGGGCGCGTTCCACGTTCAGGATCTTGCCCTTCAAGGGCAGGATCGCCTGCGTCTTGCGGTCGCGGCCCTGCTTGGCCGAGCCACCGGCCGAATCGCCCTCGACCAGGAACAGTTCGGCCTTGGTCGCGTCGCGCTCCTGGCAATCGGCGAGCTTGCCCGGCAGGCTCGCGACGCTCATCGCGCCCTTGCGGCTCATCTCGCGCGCGCGCCTCGCGGCCTCGCGCGCGGCGGCGGCATCGATGATCTTCTGGATGATCGCCTTGGCGTCAGCCGGGTTCTCTTCCAGCCATTCGGTCATCTTCTCGCCCATGAGCGATTCCAGCGGCTGGCGGACTTCGGAAGAAACCAGCTTGTCCTTGGTCTGGCTGCCGAACTTGGGATCGGGCAGTTTCACGCTGACGATGGCGGTCAGGCCTTCGCGCATGTCCTCGCCCGTCAGGCTGACCTTCTCCTTCTTCAGCAGCCCTTCGCGGTCGGCGTAATTGTTGAGAGTGCGGGTCAGCGCGGCGCGGAAGGCGGCAAGGTGTGTGCCCCCATCGCGCTGCGGGATGTTGTTGGTGAAGGTGAGGACGTTCTCGTAATAGCTGTCGTTCCACTGCAGCGCGACATCGATGCCGATGCCGTCCTTGTCGGCCGACACCGCGATCGGTTCGGGCACGAGCGGTTGCTTGTTGCGGTCGAGATATTTCACGAAGGCCGCGATCCCGCCTTCGTAGAACAGGTCGTGTTCGAGCACCTCTTCGTGGCGCCGGTCGCGCAGCAGGATGCGCACGCCCGAATTGAGGAAGGCGAGTTCGCGGTAGCGGTGTTCGAGCTTGTCGAAATCGAATTCGGTGACGTTCTTGAAGGTATCGCCCGATGCCTTGAAGGTGACGCGGGTGCCTTTTTTCAGGCCGTTGTCATCGCCGTTGCTGTCGACCGGCGGAGCATCGCCGCGCACTTCGAGCGAATTGACCGCATTGCCGTGCTCGAAGCGCATCCAGTGTTCCTTGCCGTCCCGCCAGATGACGAGTTCGAGCCATTCGGATAGCGCGTTGACCACCGACACGCCGACGCCGTGAAGGCCGCCGGAGACCTTGTAGGCGTTGTCGTCCGACGTGTTTTCGAACTTTCCGCCCGCGTGCAGCTGGGTCATGATGACCTCGGCCGCCGAGACGCCTTCTTCCTTGTGCATGTCGACGGGAATGCCGCGACCGTTGTCCTCGACGCTGACGCTGCCGTCCGGGTTGAGTTCGATCAGCACGAGGTCGCAATGCCCGGCCAGCGCCTCGTCGATGGCGTTGTCGGAAACCTCGAAAACCATGTGGTGCAGGCCCGATCCGTCATCGGTGTCGCCGATATACATGCCGGGACGCTTGCGCACGGCGTCTAGACCCTTGAGGACCTTGATCGAATCCGCCCCGTATTCGCCGTTCTGGCGGGGTTTTTCTGGTGCGGCGGGGGGTGTTTCAGGCGTGTTTTCGTCCATGCCGATTATATAGGCGCTGGACGGGGAAAACCCAAACCTTTGCGCCGTTTCGGCAAAGTCTTTTCCACCGCCTGGCGGCAGGCTTCACAGCCCCTTGCGAAAGCGCACCTCGCCTTTCCACGCGGCGCCATGGAAACCAGGCGCGATCATCGCGCGCGTCGCCTCGTCGAACTGGGTCGCGTGGCACTGCGCGGCCTTGCCTGCGGCAGTCAGGTCCGTGTCTTCATAGCGATGGCTCACGGGCGCGAGATCGGGCGAGGTCAGCGACCATCCCTGCGCGGCGAGTTGTGGAGGAAGCGGCGCGTTGACGAGCGCGGGATAAAGCAGCGCGGGTCGCGTGTCGGCGCTAAGCGACTGGAGATGCTGCGTGACGAGCGCGCTCACCATGCGGTGGTCGCCGTGACCATAGCCGCCGTCCGGCCCCCAGGTGATGACCGTATCGGGCCGGGCGGCGCGCAGGACGGCGGAAAACTGGTCTGCGAAGCGCTCCGCCGGGCTACCGTGCGCGCGCGGCCTGTCGGTCAGCGTGCCGTCAGCGATGTCGTCGAGAAAGCGGATCCGCGCACCCAGGGCCTTGCCTGCGCATTCGGCCTCGGCACGGCGCGCCCGGCCAAGCGCCTCGCCCGGTTCGAAATCGCTCACCCCCGGACCGGCATCGCCGCTGGTGGCGTAAAGCACGCTGACCCGCGCTCCTTTGCGTGCTGCCGCCGCGATCGCCGGCGCGATCACCAGCTCGTCATCGGGATGGGCAAGCACGACGAGGATCGTGCCTTCGGCCTCTTGCGAGGCGGTATCAGCAAAGTCAGCGGTCTGCGCCGTCACCGCCCCGGCGAATACAGTGGCAAGCGCGGGCAATGCCCTCACCGCGATTATTTGCGCCCTCATGGTCCTCTCCTCTTGCGGCCCGATCCCATAATCGCCGTGGCTGGTAAAGCCGTACCGCCGTGCCCATCCGGAACGAATGAGCGCGGGTCTTGCGGCGTCGCGGCGGGCGGCTAATGCTCGCCTCATGGAGAGAGACATCATGCAGGCCCGCCTTGCCGAACCTTTCGGCTCGTTCCCCGACATCCTGATGGATTGGTGCCGTGCGCAGCCGGACGCCATCGCGCTCATCGACGATCACCGCGATGTCGCCTGGGCGGAGCTGGTCGGCCTTGTCGAGAGGCTCGCCGCGCGGCTGGTCGAGACGGGGCTCGGGCGGGGGCAATCGGTGGCTATCCTTGGCACGAGCAGCGTCGAATACGCGCTCGTCTTCCTCGCCGCGGTGCGCGCCGGGGGCGTTGCGGCCCCGCTCACGACGAGCGCCTCGCCTGACCAGCTTGCGGGCATGGCGAAGGATTCGGGCGCGCGGCATCTTTTCATCGATGCGGGCAAGGCAGCCGAGCTCGGCCCCGATTTCATGGCTGATATGATCCGCGTGCCGCTTGAGGAGGTCGAGCAATGGATGGCGCCGCCAGGCTCGCGCGCCCCCGCATTCGAGCCCGGGCCGGGCGATCCGTTCAACATCATCTATTCCTCGGGGACCACCGGCATCCCCAAGGGGATCGTCCATTCCCACCAGATGCGCTGGCGGCAATTCGCGGCGACGGCATTGTCCTATCTCGGCGCGGGACTGGAGGTGCGCTCGCTCGCCTCGACCCCGCTCTATTCGAACACCACCATGGTCGCATTTCTGCCTGTCCTGCTTGCGGGCGGGACGGTGCGGATCATGGGCAAGTTCGATGCCGCGCGCTGGCTCGGTCATGCCGAGGCCGACCGGACGACGGTGACGATGCTGGTGCCGGTGCAATACCAGCGGCTGATGGATTTCGATCGGCTGGTCGAATTCGACCTCTCCAGCCTTGCGCTCAAATACTGCACCTCCGCGCCGTTCTCGCCCGAACTCAAGCGCGAAGTGCTCGCCCGGATGCCGGGCGGATTGGTCGAGATCTATTCGATGACCGAAGGCGGGGTGGTGTGCCTGCTTCCCGCGCACGAATTTCCCGACAAGCTGCACACGGTCGGCCGCCCCGCGCCGGGGAGCGAACTCAAGGTGCTCGACGATGAGGACAACGAGGTGCCGCCCGGTACGCCGGGCAATCTCGTCGGCCGGTCGCAGACCATGATGAGCGGCTACAAGAACCGTCCCGACAAGACATCGGAGGCGCAATGGAAAGACCCTGCGACCGGCGAAGTGTGGATGCGCATGGGCGATGTCGGGCGGGTCGATGAAGACGGTTTCGTCGAATTGGTCGGGCGCGCCAAGGACATGATCATCTCGGGCGGCTTCAACATCTACCCCAGCGACCTTGAAGCCCAGCTGATGGTTGAGCCCGACGTGCTCGAGGCGGCGGTGGTCGGCGCGGCCTCGCGGCGCTGGGGCGAAAGCCCGGTCGCATTCGTGCGGCTGGCGGACGGCGCACGTGAGCCCGAGGTGATCCGGGCGGCGGTCAATGAACGGCTCGGCAAGACCCAGCGCCTAGCCGCGCTGCACCCGATCGCGGAAATGCCGCGCAGCCATATCGGCAAGCTGTTGAAGAGCGACCTGCGCGAAATCGCCGAGCGGCTGGGCGGGATCGAATAGGCCTGCGAGAATTACGCCTTCAAGAACCACGAAAGCGCGCGCCGCCGGTGGCGACGCGCGCTTTGTCATGGTTCGGGTTTCGGCGCTTTCCGCTGCGACAGGGCCTGCTCAGACTAGAATCGTGTTGAGGGTCGTGCCGGTGATTGCGAGCGCGAGGACGAACGCGATCATCTTTTCCTGGATGGAACCCATGGTTTTGCTCCTTCGAATGGTGCCGGGGACGCGAGCCTTTCCGGCCCGGCGTCAGAGGGAAGATAGGGGCGAAAGGATAATAATATTATCCTTTCAAGCATGGAAATTACCACTCACCGCAATCGAAAAAACCGATGCTGCGGCGCCGGAATGGGCGCCGCCGTTTGTCCGTATGCGGGTCAGCGGTGGGAGACGCGGCCGCCGTTCGGGGGGAGGGGGAATGGGGCGGCCGCGTCTCGCTCGCTGATGGCGGGTCCGGCGGGACGAAGGCGGTTGGATGGCCGCGGGGATGCGCTCGGGGAAAGCGCTCGGCGATCCGTTCTTGACCGTTCCTTCGCCTCACATGGCAGCCGGGCGTGGGGAACGCCGTATCAACCTTGCGCGCGCAGGGCGGTCCTGGAAGTGACCGGCGCCATGCCGCATTGCGCATGTCGGACTGCCTGCCGGGGCCAGCAGACTGGCTCCTTGCGGCCATGTTTGGTCCGCGACTGAAGCCTTGCACAGCGGCGAGGAGGAGAGAGGAGCCTCACCGTGCTGCGCCGCCCAGATGGCGCTCGATTGCGCGAAACACAAATGCGAAAATGGGTAATTATATTGCTATTATTGCAATCTATCGAACAGCCACCTGAACTTTAAGCATTGCCCTTCGCACATGCAAAACGGCCGCCGGACGGGGTCCGGCGGCCGCTTGCGTGTGCCTGGATGCGGGGAAGGCGCGCTCAGTTGGCGGCGATTTCCCGGCCACGGCGCGCTTCGGCAGCGGCGACCCGCTCGACTTCGGCGAGCGCGGCGGTGCGGGCTTCCCTGACGCACTTTTCATCGACCAGCGGGCCGACGACATAGGCCGGACGCGAAGGCAGCGTGCAGGCGCGGCGCAGCTGGGCATCGACGCGCTGTTCGAGCACGGCGCGGTCTTCCGCCTTGGCAAGGTCGAGATCGTCGTAGGCGATGCGCACGGTGACGACTTCTTCGGTGCCCTGCGGGGCGGCGACGGCCGGCGCGGAACCAAGGGTGGAAACGGTGGCGAGAGCGATCAGGGGAAGAGCAAAACGCATGGGTCAAGTTCCTTAGTCTGGAGAGGGTTCGATGCCGCTGACCGGCATTCAGTTGCTGTTTGAAACTATGGTGCACTGCACAAGATCATTTCGCAAATGCGAAAACCTCCAAAAAGGTTCCAATCTTTGCAACTGGCCGATGCAGTTTTCGCGGGAACCTTTTGGCGCACACGCCAGGGCCCTCGCGCGGAGCCGGCTTGGGCAGGGTGCAGATGCATCCGGGCTTCGTGCATGCTGGACAGTTGCCGCGTGCACGGACTAACTGCGCGCCATGCAGGACCATGCCAGCCACGCCGCACCGGATTCGATCCTAATCGTCGATTTCGGAAGTCAGGTGACCCAGCTCATCGCGCGCCGCGTGCGCGAGGCCGGGGTCTATTCCGAAATCGCCCCCTTCACCCAGGCCGAGGAAGCCTTCGAGCGCCTTTCGCCCAAGGGGATCATCCTGTCCGGTTCGCCGGCGAGCGTTCCCGACGAAGGTTCCCCCCGCGCGCCCGATGCCCTGTTCGAGGCGGGCGTGCCGATCCTCGGCATCTGCTATGGCCAGCAGGTCATGACCAAGCAGTTGGGCGGCGAGGTCCGGCCCGGCCATGAAACGGGGGAAGGCGGCGAATTCGGCCGCGCCTTTCTAACCGTCACGAAGGATTGCGCCCTGTTCGACGGGCTCTGGGCCGAGGGCGAACGCCACCAGGTCTGGATGAGCCACGGCGACAAGGTCACCGAGTTCGCCCCCGGTTTCGAAATCGTCGCGACCAGCGACGGCGCGCCCTTCGCGGTGATCGCGGATGAAAGCCGCAAGCTCTACGGCACCCAGTTTCACCCCGAGGTCGTCCACACGCCTGACGGGGGCAAACTGCTCGCCAATTTCGTGCGCCATGTCTGCGGCCTCGCTGGCGACTGGACCATGGCCGAGTTCCGCAAGACCAAGATCGAGGAAATCCGCGCACAGGTCGGCGACGGCAAGGTCATCTGCGGCCTTTCCGGCGGGGTCGATTCGGCGGTCGCGGCAGTGCTCATCCACGAAGCGATCGGCGACCAGCTCACCTGCGTCTTCGTCGATCATGGCCTGATGCGCATGAACGAGGCCGAGCAGGTCGTCAGCCTGTTCCGCGATTCGTACAACATCCCGCTCGTCGCAGTGGATGCGGAGGACGCCTTCCTCTCCGGCCTTGCCGGCGTCACCGATCCCGAAGCCAAGCGCAAGTTCATCGGCAAGGCCTTCATCGACCTGTTCGAGGCCGAGGCCAAAAAGATCGGCGGGGCCGATTTCCTCGCCCAGGGCACGCTCTACCCGGACGTGATCGAAAGCGTCAGCTTCACCGGGGGCCCCTCAGTGACGATCAAGAGCCACCACAATGTCGGCGGCCTGCCCGAACGCATGAACATGAAACTGGTCGAACCCTTGCGCGAATTGTTCAAGGACGAGGTCCGCGAACTCGGCCGCGAGCTCGGCCTGCCCGAAGCCTTCGTCGGACGCCACCCATTTCCCGGACCGGGCCTTGCGATCCGCATTCCGGGCGAGATCACCAAGGAGCGCTGCGACATCCTGCGCAAGGCGGACGCGATCTATCTCGAGGAAATCCGAAATGCCGGGCTTTACGACGCGATCTGGCAGGCCTTCGCCGTGCTGCTCCCGGTCAAGACCGTGGGCGTGATGGGCGACGGGCGGACCTATGACAGCGTGTGCGGCCTGCGCGCCGTCACCTCGACCGACGGTATGACGGCGGATGTCTATCCCTTCGACGCGGGTTTCCTGACGCAGGTCGCAACGCGGATCGTCAACGAGGTCAAGGGCATCAACCGCGTGGTCTACGACATCACGTCGAAGCCGCCGGGCACGATCGAGTGGGAATGAAGCGATCCTTCGCAACCATCGCGCCCAATCGGCGTTTGTCTGACACAGTTCCAACGGGGGAACCGACATGAACCGAATTACCAGCTCGACCGCCTACGCGCTCGCCGCGCCCGCGATCCTTGCGCTTGCCGCCTGCGGACAGCAGTCCGAGGACTCTCCGCCCGCCAATACCGGCGAGTGGCAGATCGTCCCCGACGCCTCGCGCCTTGCCTATGTCTCGGTCAAATCGGGCGAAGTGCTCGAAACCAATCGCTTCACCGGCCTGTCGGGCTCGGTCAGCGAAAACGGCACGGCGACGGTGACGATTGACCTGTCATCGCTCGAGACCGGTGTCGACATCCGCAATGAACGCATGCGCGATCTGTTCTTCGAGATTTCCGACTATCCGACCGCGACCATAACCGCCGCGATCGACCCCGCCGCCTTCGCCGACCTTTCGGTGGGCGAGACGACGGTCCAGCCCCTTGATGCGACCTTGTCGCTCAAGGGGGTCGAAGGCCGGATCGAAACGCAGGTCGACGTCACCCGCACCGGGCCCGACCGGGTAGTCGCTATGTCGAGCGAGCCCGTGATCGTCTATGCCGACGCCTTCGGACTGGGCGAGGGGATCGAGCAGCTCCGCGAGATTGCCGGCCTTGAGTCGATCACTCCGGCCGTGCCGGTCACATTCGCGCTGACGTTCGAGCGCACGCGATAGGCTCCGGCGGACCGGGGCGGGCCCGGTTTTGACCCGCATCAATGCGCGCCTCCGAATCGCGCTGCACTCTCCTCTTCGTTTCCTGAACGTGAGGAGGGCGAGACGATGCTCAAAATCGCACTTGTTTTGTTTCCCGTGATCGCGACGACCCTGATGGGGGTCGCGGTGGTTGCCGTGCTGACGATGGACATCCAAGCGGGCATGCAACCGATAGCGCTGGCGGCTCTGGCCGCATTCGCGCTGTCGGTTCCAGCGTCCTGGTTCATCGCGCGGCAGGTGCCGGGCGTCGGCAAGACCTGACGACCGGCCTTGGCCGAGCGCTTGCGCGGGGGCGAGCGCTCGGCCATTCCTCGCGCTGCCATGCAGCTCGATCTCGGCCCCGATCCCCGCACCGACCGCCTGCGCCGGATACAGGCCGCGCTCATCGCGCGCTTCGGCCGGATCGTGCGTCCGCCGGAAAAGCGCCGCTCGCCCGAATGGGTGCTGGTTCATGGCGTGATCGGGGCGCAGACGAAGACCGCCGCGTCCAACGCCTCGACCGACGCGCTTCTCGCCGAATACGGATCGTGGGAAGCGGTCGCGGCCGCCCCCGCGGCCGATCTCGAACGGCGGCTGCAGCGTCAGACTTTCCCCAGCGTCGCGGCGGCGCGATTGAAGGCCTGCCTCTGCGCGATCATCGCCGAACGCGGGAGCGTCGATCTCAGGCATCTCTCCAACCTTCCGACCGAGGACGCGATCGCCTGGCTCGAGCGCCTGCCCGGCGTCGCGCGCAAGAACAGCGCGGGGGTGATGAATGCGAGCACGTTCGAGCGCCGCGCCATGGTGATCGACGGGCATCATCGCCGGATCATGGAGCGCACCGGCATCGTGCCTGCCAGAGCCGACACGGCGAAGACCTTCGACACGCTCATGCCGATTGTCCCGACCGAATGGAGCAGCGCCGACATGGACGAACACCACCTGCTATTGAAGAAGCTCGGTCAGACATTCTGTCGTCCGCGCACGCCGCAATGCCGCGACTGCCCGGTCAGCGGGGATTGCGACACCGCGCGCGGCGGTGCATGAGCGCGGCCCGGAAGAGGAGACGAGCGCCGATGAAATGGGAAGACCAGTTCGCCGAGGATTTCGACCGCGACGAGAGCGAGCGTAAAGGCAGGTCGCGCAGCGTGACGGTCGGCTGGACGGTGCGTTTCCCCCAGGGATCGGACGCGATCTGGGCTCCGCCCAAACCCTTTACCCGCAACGACCCGAAACCCGCTTCGGCGAAGTCGGTGCAGGTCTGCCCGGCCGCGATCGATTTCGACCGGCGCCATTTCGTCATTCCCTGCCCGATCGACATCACGCTTTCGGTCATGCGCGGGCCCAACGGGCAATTGCAGCTTGCCGACATGGACGGCGAGAAATCCGCGATGCGGCCGCAGGGGCGCAATTCGATGATGATGCTCCACCCGCAATCCGAATGGCGCCACCCGGAACGCCCGATCATCCAGATCGTGGCGCCCTATGTCTTCGTTGCGGACGAACCGTGCTATGTCGTCCAGACCGCGCCCTATCTCGATTGGTTTCCGACCCCGCGACCGGGCCTCATGATGGGCGGACGCTTTCCGGTCCACATCTGGCCGCGCCCCTTGAGCTGGGGCTTCGAATGGCACGACGTCTCAAAGCCGCTCGTGCTCAAGCGCGGCGAGCCCTGGTTCTATGTCCGCTTCGAGACCGAGAACCCGGCGGCGCATGTCCGGCTGGTCGAGCAGGAAATGACCGAGGACCTGTCGACCTACATCGATTCGATCATCGACGTATCGAACTACGTCAACAAGACCTATTCGCTGTTCGGCGAGGCGCGGCGCATGCGGCCCGACAGGCTGGTCAAGCCCAAGGAGTGACGGGAACCGCGCGCCTGCCTGTTCGGTTCTCGGGGCATGAGCACCATCATCAGGCTGATCGTCAGGGATTATGGCTGGATTCATCGCGGCATGTGGCTGGCGGGGAATCTCGCCTTCGTTGTCGGAAGCGTGCTGTTCCTGCCGCGCTTCGAGCCGTGGAAGGTGACGGGGGTTTGGCTCTTCATCATCGGTGCGGCGCTGATGTTCGTCGGCGCGCTCGGCCAGTTCCTCGTCAACCGGTTCGAGCACAAGCATGATCGACGATAGCGGGGTCGAGGAGGTTTACCGGCGCCTCGCCGAAGCCATGCCGGGCCGCACGAAAGGGGCAAAGGGGCCGAAGGGCCAGCCGGACGCCTTTCGTTCGTGCATTTCCTGCATGCTGTCCGCGCAATCGCTCGATCGCAACACGGCGGCCGCGACGAAGGCGCTTTTCGAGCTGGCGAAAACGCCCGAGGCAATGCTCGCGCTCGAAGACGAGGCGATCGCCGCCGCGATCAAGCCCTGCGTCCTCTACAACATGAAGACGAAGAACATCCGCAAGTTCTGCACGGCCCTGATCGAGGAGCATGACGGCGTTGTGCCCGACACGCGCGAAGGGCTCCTCTCGCTTCACGGCATCGGTAGGAAATGCGCCGACATCGTGCTGAGCTTCACTTTCGGCAAGGACGTGATCGCGGTCGACACCCATGTACACCGGGTCTGCAACCGGATCGGTCTGACCGAGGCGAAGACGGCGGAAAGGACCGCGCAGCAGCTTGAAGAGCGCAGCCCACAATGGGCCATGGCCGACGGGCATTTCTGGCTGATCCAGTTCGGCAAGAAGGTGTGCCGCTCGCGCGTGCCGAAATGCGACATCTGCGTGGTGCAGGACATGTGCGAATGGTATGCCGCCCGCGAGGATGGTCCCGGCTGACAGGCGGGGGGACCAGAGGCGGGGGGCGCGAGTGCGGCGGATCGGGGCGATACTACTGTGGTCGGCGGTGGCAGCGGCCTTTATCGGCCCGGGCACCGTCACCACCGCCGCGAGCGCAGGGGCTTCGCATGGCGCGGCGCTGATATGGGCGGTGCTTTTTTCGGTCCTGGCGACATTCGTGCTGCAGGAAGCCGCCGCAAGGCTGACCATCGCCAGCGGGAGCGACCTTGCCGAAGTCCTGCACCGGCGTTTCCCGAGCGGCTGGAAGCGCGCGCTCACGATCGTGCTCGCGGGCGGGGCGGTCGTCATCGGCAGCATCGCTTATGAAGCGGGCAACATCCTTGGCGGCGTCGCTGGCGTCGCGCTCGGGGTCGACTTGCCCGGGCCTGTGCTGACGGCAGGGCTCGGGGCCATGGCGGCGCTGCTGCTCGCCGCCGGATCGCCCGCCCGGATCGCGCGCCTGCTCGCCGCGCTGGTGGCGATGATGGGAGCGGGTTTCCTGTTCACCGCATATGTCCTCGCCCCAAGCATGGCCGAGATCGCCGCGGCGCTGGCGACACCGTCCATTCCCGAGGGCGCGGCGCTGACCGTGGTCGCGCTGATCGGGACGACGGTGGTGCCCTACAACCTGTTCCTGGGATCGAGCCTCGCGCGCGGGGCGAGCCTTGCCGACAGCCGCTTCGGGCTTGGCGTGGCGGTCGGGCTCGGCGGGCTCATCACGCTCGCGATCATGATCGTCGGTTCGGCGCTCGACGGGGATTTCTCTTTCGATCGGCTGGAAGCGCTGCTTGCGGCGAGGCTCGGCGCATGGGCGGGAACGGGCCTTGCGCTCGGCCTGTTCGCGGCCGGACTGTCCTCGGCTGTGACCGCGCCGCTCGCTGCCGCGCTCACGGTGCGCGGGCTGTTTGCCGATGCGGACGACCCGCGCTGGTCGGCGAGCGGCTGGCGTTTTCGCGGGGTCTGGATCGCGGTGCTAGGCATCGGGATCGCTTTCGGGATGGCGGAGGTTCGCCCGGTCCCTGCGATCCTTCTGGCGCAGGCGCTCAACGGGCTTTTGCTGCCGGTGGTGGCGGTGTTCCTGATGCTGGCGATGCGCGACCGCGCGCTGCTCGGCGAAGCGGCGAGCGGCCCGCTAGGCGCGGCGGCGATGGTAGCGGTAACGGGAATCGCCCTGCTGCTGGGCGCGGTTTCGCTCTTGAGGGTGTTCGGCGCTCTCACCGGGTGATGGCTGACGCTACGGCGTCCGGGGACCGCGAAAGGCGTGCTTGCACATGGCCCGCGATTGCGCTTGGTTCCCGCGCGAACGCCAGATTCGAACGGGAGACACATCCATGAAAACCGCCATCACCGAAATGTTCGGCATCGAGCACCCCATCATCCAGGGCGGCATGCATTATGTCGGGTTCGCCGAAATGGCGGCGGCGGTATCGAATGCGGGCGGGCTCGGGATCATCACCGGGCTGACGCAGGGCACTCCGGAAAAGCTCGCCAATGAAATCGCGCGCTGCAAGGGCATGACCGACAAACCGTTTGGCGTGAACCTTACCATCCTGCCGACGCTGACCCCGCCCGATTACCCCGGGCTGGTCAAGGCGGTGATCGAAGGCGGTGTTCCGGTGGTCGAGACGGCGGGGCGCAACCCGGTCGAACTCCTCGGTCCGCTCAAGGATGCGGGGATCAAGGTCATCCACAAATGCACCAGCGTCCGCCATTCCCTGAAGGCGCAGGAAATCGGCTGCGACGCGGTGAGCGTTGACGGATTCGAATGCGGGGGGCATCCGGGCGAGGACGACGTGCCGAACTTCATCCTCCTTCCGCGCGCGGCCGATGAACTCGAAATCCCGTTCGTATCAAGCGGCGGCATGGCCGACGGGCGCAGCCTCGTCGCCTCCCTCGCGATGGGCGCTCAGGGCATGAACATGGGAACGCGCTTCATTGCGACCAAGGAAGCGCCCGTGCACGAAAACGTGAAGCGCGCCATCGTCGAGGCGAGCGAACTCGACACCCGCCTCGTCATGCGCCCGCTCCGCAACACCGAAAGGGTGATGACCAACGACGCGGTCGAGCGCCTGCTCGAGAAGGAAAAGGAACTCGGCGACAAGATCACGATCCAGGACATCCTGCCCGAGGTCGCCGGGGTCTATCCCGCGATCATGATGGAGGGAGAAATGGACAAGGGCGCCTGGAGCTGCGGCATGGTCGCCGGGCTGATCCACGACATTCCGACCTGCAAGGAACTGATCGACCGCATCATGGGCGAGGCCGAGGCGATCCTTGCGCGGATGAACGCGATGGCCGGGGCGAAGGGCGGAGCGAGCGTCGCGGCCTGATCGGCGCGCGGCGGATCAGGCGGCGCTGTCATCCTCCGTCGCTTCGTCACCGGCATCATCGACGCGGGTATAGGGGATGAAATCCTCGAAGAAGACCGCGCCGGTGAAGAACCCGAGGATCCTGTCGGCGGTCGTCATCACGTCCTGGCGGCACAGTTCGCTCGCCATGAAACGGCGCGAGACAAGGATGTCATTGTTGTTGATGTCATCGGGATTGGCGGTGCGCTGGACGTAGATCGTCCTGCCCCGGCCATAGACATACGCGGTCTTGTCGATCGTCACCATGCGCTGGTTCGGGATCACCCGGATGCAATTGACCGGCTCGCCCGCGACCCGGCCTTCGAGCATCCTGGCAAGGCGCTTTTCTCCCTTGGTCATTTCTTCCGCGCCATCCTCCTCGGCGCCATCATCGGCTGCGCTGTCCTGCGCGCTGGCGGCAATGGGAGCGGCAATCGCCAGCGCGGCGCCGGCGACAAGCCCTGCGACGAGTCCACCGAAGCGGCGCGGCGCGATGCGGGTCGAAGAAGCGGGGCGGCGGGTCATGATATCGGTCTCCTCAAACATGCCGGCGCTTATGCCACACCATGCCTGAACCCGTCATGAGCGCGCTTTGCGCGGGGGCGCGAAAGCCTATTCGTATTCGAGCGTGACGGTGAATTCGCCGCGATAGATGCCCGAGGGCTGATTCGCCCCGACCCGCAGCCGCCCGACGATGGTGAAGGCAAAGAAGCCATCCGGATTGGCGATGCGGAACCGGCGCGGATTGGTGCGAATCTGGATCGGCGGGCGGCTGCCGATCGCGACCTGGTCGAGCCGCATGGTCTCGGTCCCGCCTTCGCGGGTCAGCAGGTAGCTGTTGCGGTCGACATTGATCAGCAGCGTCTGGTTGAAGGTCCCGTAGCCCCAGAACCGGGCGGGCAGCGGGTTGCCGCCCGCGGCCGTGACCCCGCCGGTGGTCGTCATGTTCCCGTCCACATCCATGGTCACCGTCCCGGCCGTGCCGCTGGCGATGATCTGTCCGAAATCGAGATCGGTGTCCTTGACGAAGGAGAGCGGGGTGACGACCAGCGTGCGCGCATCGCTCGAGCCGGTGCTGTCCTGCGCATAGGCCGGCCCGCCGATCATCGCCGCGAGCACGGCGCACGATGTCGCGAGCGCTAAGCGCCCCCGAGTGAAAATCCTGGTCATACTGGCCTCGCCCTGGTCCTTGCGTGGTCGGGGCGGTGTTAGCGGCAAGGCATTAACAATGCTTTGAACCCGGGCCCGGCCCTGATTGCGCGAGGCCAGACCATGGCGCGAAAAGCCCGTGTCGCGGCGATTAGCCGCTGTCGCCTAACTCCCTTGCGGAAGAATCTCCGCCGATCAGCGGTGGCCCGGATCGGCGCCTTCGTTGATGTCGGGCAGGCTTGCCTGGTCGACTCCGTCGGCCGGCCCGCCCTTCAGCACGAAACGGCGATCGCAATAGCCGCAATCGACATAGCCATGCTCGTCGATCTCGAGATAGATGCGCGGATGGCCGAGCGCGGCGGGACGGTATCCGGCGCCGCCGCGAATGCCGCTCGACCCGTCGCAGCTCACGCGGCGCGTATCGACCAGCAGGACTTCGGGAGGGGGGGTGTTCATGGCGCTCCCGTATAACAGCTTTTCGGCAAGCTCAATCGCCCATCGTGCTTCCGGCGGCCCTTGCCTTGCCGGGAGTGATCTTTCATGGGCTGAAGCCATGCCCTCAGAGCCCGCCATCCGCATCGAGAACCTCGCCAAGCGCTATGCTCCGCCGGGGGGCATCAAGGGCGCCAAGAGCGCGGAGGAATCCGAGGGCAAGCTCGCTCTCGCCGGGGTCAGCTTCGATGTGCCCGAAGGCTCGATCTTCGGGCTGCTGGGGCCGAACGGGGCGGGCAAGTCGACGCTCATCAACATCCTTGCAGGGCTGG
Organism: Erythrobacter litoralis; assembly: GCF_001719165.1. Lineage (NCBI taxonomy): Bacteria > Pseudomonadati > Pseudomonadota > Alphaproteobacteria > Sphingomonadales > Erythrobacteraceae > Erythrobacter > Erythrobacter litoralis. The sequence goes on along the minus strand of NZ_CP017057.1, from coordinate 3,004,300 downwards.
TCAACAAGACCTCCGGCCAAGCCGAGATCTGGGGCTTCGACATCGACGAGCATCGCCGCAATGCGAGCCGCGCGATCGGGATCGTGCCGCAGGAAATCGTCTTCGACCCGTTCTTCACGCCGTTCGAGGTGCTGGAAAACCAGGGCGGCTTCTACGGCATCCCCAAGGCCCGGCGGCGCAGCATGGAACTGCTCGAGGCGGTGCGCCTCGCGGACAAGCGCAATGCCTATGCCCGCACTTTGTCGGGCGGCATGAAAAGACGGCTGCTGGTGGCGAAGGCGATGGTGCATTCCCCGCCGATCCTCGTCCTCGACGAACCGACTGCGGGGGTCGACGTCGAACTGAGGCGGCAATTGTGGGAACTTGTCACCGAACTCAATCGCGAGGGCGTGACCGTGGTGCTGACCACGCATTACCTCGAGGAGGCCGAGGAATTGTGCGACCGCATCGCGATCATCAATAACGGCCAGCTGATCGCAAACAAGCCGACCCGCGAACTGGTCGAAATGGCGCGCGAGAAGGTCGTCGCGGTCACCGTCACGGGCGAGTTGTCGCAGGCCCCCTCGCACGAGGCATTCGCCCGCGCCGAACTGACCGGTGGCCACTCGGTCGAGATCACCTATGACAAGGACCGCCTGAGCGCGGGCCAGGTTCTCGCCATCCTGCAGGAACAGGGATTGCGCATCGAGGACGTGACGACACGCGAGGCGGATCTTGAGGATGTCTTCGTCCAGCTGACCGGGACGGGCGTCTGAGCGCATGCGCGCAGGCCCTTGCTCCGCGCCCGTTTGCGCGTCAAAGCGACGAGGATGAACGAAGCGAAAGCAGCCGGCGGCCGATCGGATGTCACGGAACACGACATTCCGCCCCACGACGTGATCGTGATCGGGTCGGGCGCGGCCGGACTGACCGCCGCTCTCGAACTGGCCGAGACGAAGCGGGTGCTCGTGCTCGCCAAGGGATCGCTCACTGGCGGGTCGACCGCCTGGGCGCAGGGCGGGATCGCAGCCGTTCTCGATGCGGGCGACACGTTCGAAAACCACGTGCGCGACACGATGGTGGCGGGCGCGGGATTGAACGACCGCGAGGCGGTGGAATTCGTGATCGAGCGTGCGCCCGGCAGCATCGACCGGCTGTGCGAACTCGGCGTCCCCTTCAACCGCGACGCCGATGCGCTCCATCTGACCCGCGAGGGCGGCCATTCGCATCGCCGGATCGTCCATGTCGACGATGCGACCGGCTGGGCGGTGCAGGACGCGCTGCTGACGGCGGCGCAGGCGAACGACAACATCACGCTCCTGCCTGGGCGCACCTGCATCGATTTCATCACCGATCGCCACCGCGAACATTATTCCGGCGCGGGTCATGTCTGGGGCGTCTATGCGCTGAACGAGGACACGGGCCGGGTCGAACGCCACGTCGCGCGGGCCACCGTGCTCGCGAGCGGCGGGGCGGGGCGCTGCTACCTCTTTTCCACCGCCCCGCGCGGCGCGACCGGCGATGGCATAGCGATGGCGTGGCGGGCGGGGGCGCGCGTCTCCAACATGGAGATGATGCAGTTCCACCCGACCTGCCTCTACAATCTCGACGTCAAGAACTTCCTCATCACCGAGGCCGTGCGCGGCGAAGGCGGGCGGCTGATCAATCCGCGCACCGGCAAGCGATTCATGACCTATTACGACCCCGAGCGCATGGAGCTCGCACCGCGCGACGTGGTGGCGCGCGCGATCGATGCCGAGATCAAGCGCTTCGGCCTCGACTATGTCCATCTCGACATCAGCCACGAGGCCCCGGATTTCGTCCGCAGCCACTTCCCGACCATCCACGAAAAGCTCCTTGGCCTCGGCATCGACATGACGAAAGAGCCGATTCCCGTCGTGCCCGCGCAGCATTACACCTGCGGCGGGGTGGTGGTGGACCTCTATGCCCGCACCGACCTGCCGGGCCTTTGGGCGGCGGGCGAATGCACCGAAAGCGGGCTGCACGGCGCGAACCGGCTCGCGTCCAATTCCCTCCTCGAATGCTTCGTCTTCGGCGAGGCGGCGGCCAGCGACATCCTCACCATGTGGGACGAACTCGACGAACCGCCTGCAATCCTGCCGTGGGATGAAAGCCGCGTGACCGATTCCGACGAAGAGGTCGTCATCAAGCAGAACTGGACCGAGATCCGCCGCTTCATGTGGAACTATGTCGGCATCGTGCGGACGACCAAGCGCCTCGAACGCGCCGCGCACCGGATCGAACTGCTGAAGCGCGAGGTCGAGGATTATTACGGAAGCTTCCGCGTCACGACCGACCTTATTGAACTGCGCAACCTGCTGCAGGCGGCGGAACTGATCGTGAAAAGCGCGCTCCACCGCAAGGAGAGCCGGGGGCTGCATTACACGCTGGATTACCTGGAGACGGCGGAGGAGCCGCGGGACACGGTGCTGGTACCGTGACAGGTATCCCCGCGAACGCTCGGTCCGGGAGCGTTCAAGCGGCATGCAGGAAAGGAAGGATATCTCTTTCGATCATGCGCAAGTATTGCCTGTCTTTCGTGCTCGCGGCTCTTGCCGCCCCCCTCGCCGCGCAGGACACCGCGTCGCCGTCCGAAAACTCCATCCTCGTCACCGCGCAGCGTTCCGGCGCGCCGATGTGGACGATCGACACGGACACCGGCGCGATCATCCTCGTCGGAGAGATTCGCGCCGTGCCCGAGGCGACGCCGTGGCGGCCCGACCGGCTCGAGGAGGCGGTGGGGGAATCGCAAAGGGTCATCCTGCGCTCGCGGCCCAAATTCTCGCCGGGCGATTTCTTCCGCGTGATGTTTCGCGCCGGGCGCTTTCTCAAGCTGCCTGACAAGACGGTGGCGGGCGACTACCTCGACGCCGAGCAGCGCGCCCGGCTCGCCGCGCTCGAGGCGAAATACGACAAGGACTACGACCGCTCCTCCTTCCTCATCACCGCGTTCAACCTGCTCGCCCGCCAGCTCGATTTCGACGACGACACATTGGACGATGCGACCGAGGTGGTCGAGGAATCCGCCGAGGATGCGGACGTCGAAATCATCCGCCCGCCGCGGTTTCGGGGTGAGGATCTGCTCGACAGCCTGTCCGAAGCCGACCCGCGCACGCAGATCCCCTGCCTCGAAGCGGCCATGACCGCCGCCGAGGCGGGGCCGGAGATCATCGAGGCGCGGGGCAATGCGTGGCGGCGGTTCGACATTCCCGGCGTGATGCAGAACCCCCTCGAGGTCGCGCTCGGATCATGCTGGCCCTGGGCCGATCCGCAACTGGGCGAGGAAATCCGCGGTATCTGGGTCGAATCGATCACCCAGGCAATGGGCGAGGACGGAGTAAGCGTCGCAGTCGTCCCCCTGCGCGTGCTGGCCGAGCCGGAGGGCGTGCTCGACATGCTCGAAGGGGAAGGCGCGATCATCATGGGGCCGGACTGGCGGAGCGAGTGAACCTTGCGCTCTCTGCGCTCGTCGAGAGCGGTGTGTCATTTATCGTCGACAGATAGGGTTCCAGCGAAATAAAACGTCGCTCGGCGATCTTTCGTTGATTGATCCGTGCGACGTGCGAGATTCATTGTTGACGTCACGGCGTCCGGTGAAACGGAGGCGCGACGTCGGATCGACCATTGCCGCCGACGCTTGCGGGTATGGGCTGATGCCCTGCTGCTCGACGCTGAACGGCCGATCCTCCTGAACGAACCGAGGAGGATGATCCAATGACCCGATATACCTACAAACCCCTGCGGCATCTCGCCGTCCCCGTTCTCGCGCTCGGCCTTTCGCTGCCGATGGTCGCTTCACCGGCGCTGGCCGGCGACCAGGAGCAGATCGAGGTCACGTCCAAGAGCGAAATGAAGCGCTGGCAGGACAAGGCGACGCGCAAGCTCAACAATGCGCTGCGCCAGGCGCCCGGTCGCCACAGCGTCGTGCCCGGAAACGGTATAGTGCAGATCGCTTTCCGCATGGGCGCTGACGGGCGGCCAGAACAGTTGGAGGTCCATTCCAACAGCGCCGACTGGAAGGCGGAGAGAATGGCGAAATACGCGGTGAAGCGGCTCGGCAACATTTCCGACGTGCCGGTCGGCAACGCGGACGGTGCGCGCTTCGTGGCGAACATCATCTTCGCCGCCGACCAAATCCAGCACAAGGAGCTCAAGCTTGCGCTTGCCAGGTCCGAGCGCGCCCGGCTCGCTGCCGGTGAGGCGGAGAGCGAGACGATCGTTCTCGGGGGTTAGCAGCCCCTTCCCCCTGACGCCGACAACCGGCTGGAGCGGCCGTCCCTCCTCTCCGGGCAACCCGCCCGGGGCAGGCAGGGGCGGCTCGCGCGCAGGTGGAGCGCTTGCGCCGGCGGGTGCGCGCCGATAGGCACATGGCAACCGAGCCCTGCATACGGACCAGCCATGCCCGCGATCACCACGCCCAATACGCAAATCGAGCTTTTCTACGAGGATCACGGCGACCCCGCGCATCCGCCGATCCTGCTGGTGATGGGACTTGGTGCGCAGCTGACCTTGTGGCCGGACGAATTCGTCGAGGCGCTGGTGCAACGCGGTTTTCGCGTCATCCGTTTCGACAATCGCGATATCGGGCTTTCACAGAAGATGGCGGGCGAGCGGCCGCCCAAGGTGGTGTGGCAGGTGCTGTGGACGAAGCTCGGCTTTCCCCCGCGCGTGCCCTACACGCTCACCGACATGGCCGACGACGCGGCCGGGCTGCTCGATGCGCTGGCGATCGATCACGCGCATGTCGTGGGCGCCTCGATGGGCGGGATGATCGCGCAGCTGATGGCGGTGCACCATCCCGAACGCCTGCTTTCGCTCACGTCGATCTTCTCGACCACGGGCAATCCGAAACTGCCCCAGGCGGAAAAACACGCGATGGAGGCGCTCACCGCGCCGCTGAAGTCGCTCGAGGAGGAGGCGGTCGTCGCCCACGGCATGCGGGTCCAGCGCGCGATCGGCAGTCCGGCCTATCGGCCGAGCGATGAAAAACTGCGCGAACGGGTGCTGAAAACGGTCCGTCGCAGCGTCTATCCCGACGGCCTGCCACGCCAGCTCGCGGCGATCATCGAGGATGGCGACCGGCGCGGGCGACTCGGCGCGGTCACCGCGCCGACGCTGGTGCTGCACGGCGAGGACGATCCGCTGGTCAAGGTCGAGGCGGGGGAGGATACCGCCATGGCGATCCCGGGCGCACGGCTGGTCACGATCCCCGGCTGGGGGCACGATCTGCCTCTCGAACTGACGGACCGGCTTGCGCAAGAGATCGCCGCTCACGCGAAGGCCGCCTGATCGACGGCAAGACTATCGCCGGATAAATCGCCGCGCCTGCTTGCCGCCCGGTCGCCCATGGGGAATCACTGGCATCATGGCGATTCTTTCCGACAAGTGGATCCGCGAGCAGGCGCTCGAAAATGGCATGATCGAGCCTTTCGTCGAGGCGCAGCGGCGCGAAGGCTGCATCTCCTACGGCCTGTCCTCCTACGGCTATGACGCGCGCGTCGCGCCCGAGTTCAAGATCTTCACCAATGTCGACAGCGCGATCGTCGATCCGAAACAGTTCGATGCAAACAGCTTCGTCGACCGCGAGACCGACGTCTGCGTGATCCCGCCCAATTCCTTCGCGCTTGCCCGCACGGTCGAATATTTCCGCGTGCCCGAGGACGTGCTGGTCATCTGCCTTGGCAAGAGCACCTATGCGCGCTGCGGGATCATCGTGAACGTCACCCCGCTGGAGCCGGGCTGGGAGGGGCACGTGACGCTGGAATTCTCTAACACCACCCCGCTGCCCGCGCGCATCTATGCCAATGAAGGCGCGTGCCAGTTCCTGTTCCTGAAAGGCAACGAACGCTGCGAGACGAGCTACAAGGACCGCGCGGGCAAATACATGGGCCAGCGCGGTGTGACGCTGCCGCGTCTTTAGAGCCTAAGCGCCGATCTGCAGCATCGCAGGCGCTTTCGACCCAGCATCCGTTGGTCAGCCTGGTGACGACTATCTAGGCCGGCTAGCGGCCCGAAGCCGTCCGACGAATCCGGATTGTGCGTCGGCTCACCTCGATTGGTTCCTCATCCTCCGGAATCAGATCGGGCCGGTAGTTGCGCGGCGCTCCGACCCGCAGACCCATGGCCGCGAATTCATTCCATGTTGCATTCTGGAGCGGCCGTTCGAAGCGGATGCCGGCCCAAGCGCCCCTCTGCCAGAGAACCTTGCCTGCGAGATCATGGCCGCGGCACGACAGACGCACCTTGTCTCCCGTCTTCGGGGTGTCGGTCGTCTCTATCAGCGCTCCGCCCTCCGAGATGTCCCTGACGCGCACGGCGAGCGTGCCCTCGGCCCCTTCAAGCGTGCCGTCGATGAGCACCCGTACCCGCTTGGGTTTCCGCTTCGGTTTCGTAATCAGCATCGCCGACCTCCGTTGCCCGGCGCAAGTTTCCAACCCTTACCTTTAATTATCTTTAACGCACCCCGGAGGCGCTCTTTTCGCAACGTTCCGGGGCGCTTGCGGCAAGCATTCTCACTGGACAAGGTTAATTTACAGATTAAGCTTCACCAATGGGGGATTGGAGCCTGCTTCGCCTCACCTTTGCGGCTGCGCTGAGCTGCGCTTTTGCGCTCGCCTCCGCGCGTGGCGAAGCAAATCCCATTTCGGTCGAATATATCGGAGGCGATCGGATCGGAACGTTCCTGGCCCACGAAGTGACCGAGGAAATCGCCGGCAGCGCCGCCCTCTCTGTCGGCCAGGCGGATGAGGACGGGTGGAAGCTCGTCCTCCTTACTACTGAGAGCGGACGGGTCGCCTTCTATTCGGTCATTCTGGTCAGGAAGAGATTCGCGGAAGTGTTCGACCAATACGTGGTCGCCTTCAACGGGTTCTGCAGCGCCACCAGGTTGAGATACTGCGCGCGTGAGATCGTCGGCCGAGTGAAAGACCCAATCGATCAATTCGAAAGCAACTGGCGCGAATTGACGCTGCCTGAGAACACGGCGGCTCCAGAAGAGGCAAGCGAGAAAGCCGGTTGATCCGTCCAGCAGTGTCGGTGAGCCTTCTCTCCGCAGCGCTCCGTGAAGCCAACTCGCGCTGGCATCTCCGGCGGAATGGCCTTACCCGTTCCCGCAGGTCCAGTTGAAGCTGGAGTAACGCATCGAGAGGACTGTCATGGCTGAAACCGACTTTGACATCATCGTCTATGGAGCGACCGGCTATACCGGCCGTCTCGTGGCGGAATATCTGAGCAATCACTATGGCGAGCGCGAAGATGGTCCGAATTGGGCGATGGCAGGTCGCAGCCTCGACAAGCTCGAGGCCGTGCGCGACGAAATCGGTGCACCCGCCGATACCCCGCTGGTGGTGGCCGATGCCGACGATCCCGCTTCATTGAAAGCGATGTGCGAGCGCACGAAGGTCGTGCTGACCACGGTCGGGCCTTACCAACTGTATGGCGACAACCTGCTCGCCGCCTGTGTGGAGACCGGAACCGATTATGCCGACCTGTGCGGCGAACCGGCGTGGATGGCCGAAAAGATCGAACAGCACCACGCGAAGGCGAAAGAGACCGGCGCACGAATCTGTTTTTCGTCCGGTTTCGATTCGATCCCCTTCGACCTTGGCGTGATGATGGCGCAGGAAGCTGCGAAGGCGCGCTTCGGCGCTCCCGCCCCGCGCATCCGGGGCCGGGTGCGCTCGATGCAGGGGACGTTCTCGGGCGGCACTGCGGCGAGCCTTGGCGCGACAATGCAGGCCGCGATGCGCAAGCCGGCGATCATCTCGCTGCTGCGCGATCCCTTTGCCCTCACCCCCGGCTTTGAGGGGCCGGACCAGCCTTCGGGCATGGTCCCGCGGCACGAGGAGGACCTCGGCAAATGGGCCGCGCCCTTCGTCATGGCGCCGATCAACACCAAGAACGTGCACCGCACCAATTTCCTGCTCGGCCACCCCTATGGCGAGGATTTCAAATATGACGAGATGGTGCTCACCAGCCCCGGCGAAGCGGGCCGCAAGATGGCCGAGGCAGCGCAGGAGATGATGAAGAACCCGTTCGGTTCGAAACCGCCCAAGCCGGGCGAAGGTCCGACAAGGGAAGAGCGCGAGAACGGGTTCTACGACGTGCTGTTCGTCGCTGAGATGCCGGGCGGCGAGACGCTGCATTACGCGGTCAAGGGCAAGTATGACCCGGGCTACGGTTCGACCAGCCGGATGCTGTCCGAAACCGGCATGGCGCTGCTCGACTGCAAGGCGGATGGCGGGATCGGGACGCCCGGCTCCTTCCTCGGCAAGGCGCTGGTCGACCGGCTCCAGGAACATGCCGAGATCAGTTTCGCGGCGGAGGACTGAAAGGGGCGGGAACGCGCGGGCGGCCTTGCGGATTGATCGGCCGGAGGGAAACGAGCAGCGGAGACAGGCGCATTTCACTCCCTTCGGTCCAGGCGATGCTGATGATCTTCAGCGCGACGTCCATCCTGTCCTCGGCCTGGCTGGTCCTGCATGCGCGCGACGTCGCGCTGATCCTGCGCCACATCTTGCCGATCGATCCGGGACTGGGAAAACGCCTCGCGAGCTTCCGGCAGGTCTGCGCGATGATGACGCTGTTCGGCTTTTCGGTCAGCGCCGAAGTCCTGATCGTGCTGCGCGTCTCGCTCGGCCGCTGACAGGCGCGCGCGGCCGCACATTTCGGAACCGGGCGGGCAAGAGCGCCATTGAATCTCCGTAAGCAACGGAATTGCCAACGGAGGCGAACATGCCGCTCATCTACATGCAGGCCGGAATCTTCCTTATCGGGTTCGTCACGCTCGTCAGCGGGGCGTGGCTGCTTATTCATGCGCGCGACGTCGCGCGGCTGTTCCGGCGGGAGCCCGACGTCGCCGTCGGGCCCGGACGCAAACAGGCGAGCAAGGCCACGACATGGGCCATGCTCGCCGTCTTCAATGCGGGCTGGATCTTTGCCCTCATTTTCTGGTCACTGACGATCTAGGCGTCAATCCAGACGACCGTCAGGAGTCGATGCGATTTAGAAGGACAGTCGCACGCTTGCACGGAAATTGCGCCCGATCAGCGGCACGAAGTCCTTTGTGAAGCTCGCATGGCGGCGGCCGTTGACGTCGAAGATGTTGTCCGCTGCCACCAGTACGGTAACGTTGCGATTATCTGCCAGCGGACGCCACGCCACCATCGCATTGACGAGGGTGAAGCCATCGGTGGGGGTTTCGAAAGTGGTCACGTTGTCCTGATCGTCAAACCACTGCACTTCGCCGCGCACGTCGAAGGCGCCGGTCTGCGCTTCCAGTGCGCCTAGCAGACTGAGCGGCGGGATACGCGGAACGGCGGTGCCATCGGCGAGATCCGCCTCGATATAGGAGCCGCGCAGGTCGGTCAGTAGGCGGAAGCTGCCGGTGTCGATGACCGGATAGGAAAAGTCCGCCTCGATCCCGAAGAAGTCGGCATCCCGCTGTAGATATTGGAAGGCTGGCAGACCGTCTTCCTCAAACCCGGCGTCCTCGAGAAAAATGTAGTTGTCGAACCACTGCTTGAAGACAGTCAGGTTAAACGTTCCGGCACCGATGCTGCCGCGGGCATAGGCCTCGAGTCCGAGGGCGCTTTCGGTGTCGAGGTCGGGATCGCCGATTTCGAAGGCCTGGGTTGCGATATGCGGGCCGTCTGAGAACAGCTCCTCCGCACTCGGCGCGCGTTCGGCGCGCGAGCCGTTGAGACCGATGCGAATGCCCTCGATCCCTTCATAGACCACGCCGAGTGCGCCCGAGAAGGTATCATAGTTGCGCGCGATACCGAGGGTCTGGGCCTCGACGTCGGTGAACTCGGCGCGGCCGGCAGCTTCAATCTGGATCGGTCCGGTACCGAATTCCTGGAGCGTGAAGATCGCCACCTGGTCGGTCAGGTTAGGCGGAACGTAGGCTTCCGCACCCACGGCGCTGAAATCGCGGTGGAGATACTGGATCCCGGTCGCGCCGCGCAGCATGCCTTCGGCATTCTGCACCAGTTCGGCGCGGGCTTCCACGCTTGTGCTGTCGAACACCGTGCCGACTTCGCCGGGGCCTTCGAATTCGGTGTGGGTGTAGTCGGAATAACCGACCCTCAGCTTGAGCCGCTCGAACGCGCCGTCGCCCAAATAGATGTCACCCTTGAAGTCGGCGCGGAACTGCTCGAGGTCGATGCGGACGTTCTCCTCCTCCGCTTCGCCTTCGCCGCCTTCTTCCTCCTCTTCCTTTTTGAGGCCGGGCCGTTTGATAACACCATAGTTGGTGTCGTAATAGCCGAGCGAGGCGCCGAAGGTGCTTTCGCCCAAGATCAGGCCGAGGCCAGCATTGACGGTCCAGCTGCGCATATCGCTGTTCGGAATGAAACCGCGCTGGGCGGCCGTTTCGCGAAACTCCTCGGCTTCCGCAGGCTCGCCGTCGGCCTCCTTTTCGGCCGCTTCCTCGAGTAGTTCCTGGCGCAGTTCGGGCGCGATCTGGAAACCGCCGATGTCCACGTTCCCGGTATCGCGCCACGAACCGTCGACGTGGAACACGAGATTGTCGGTGAAGCCGACATCCAGCGAGGCCGCGCCGGTGAGAAGGTTGCTTGCGCTATCGACCCCAGCGAAGGCATCGAGGTGGAAATCTTCCTCGGGCATGCGGGTCGGAATACGCTTGTCGATCACGTTGACCGCGCCGCCGATCGCTTGGCTGCCGTAGAGCAGGACCGCCGGACCGCGGAGTACTTCGATCCGCTCGACCGTGATAGGTTCGATGGTGGTGGCATGGTCGACCGAGGTGTTCGAGACGTCCGCTGTGCCGACCCCATCGACCAGCACGCGCACGCGCTCGCCCTGCTGGCCGCGCAGGACGGGCCGCGAGGCGCCGGGGGCGAAACTGGTCGCCGAGACACCAGGGATTTTGGTCAGCAGTTCGCCGATCTGGCCGGTCACCGCCTCGCGCTGAATTTCGGGCGCTTCGAGCACGTTGGTGCCGGCCAGCACGTCGAGTTCACGAAGGCCCGAGGCGCTGACGATGATGTTGTCTTCGCTCTGGCGGTTATGGAGATCGTCCTCGACCTGCGCCGCGCCACCGGTGGGCTGGGCTGCGTCCTCGGCCGCTTCGTCGGCATTGCCTTCGGCAATGGCAGGGGTCGCCGTGACGGCCAAGCCGAGCGCGGCGGCAAGGGCGATATGGGAGGGCGCGATGCGCGAGGTGTGAGAGATCATGGAGTCTTCCGTATATTATATGAGATAACGTCTCACGCAGCTAGCAGCCATTATGTTGGATGCAAGGGCCAAAGCATGGCGCGCAGGATTTTGGCTGGCCGAGTGCGGCACAATTGCGACAGCCACGCGCCGCACAAGGCGGTAATCTGGGCAACTTCTTGAAAACTGGAGCGGGCGAAGAGATTCGAACTCTCGACCCCAACCTTGGCAAGGTTGTGCTCTACCCCTGAGCTACGCCCGCTCACTGGCGCCGTGACAGGAGGGCGGTGCCGCAACCTCTCTGCCGTGGAGGCGGCGCGATTAGCAGCGAGGTGCGGCGCCTGCAAGCCCAAAAATGGAGCATTTAGCACTTGATCGCATGCGCGCGAGGCTCCAGCGCAAATGGGCGCTTCACAATCCCCCAAAACGTCCCACATTGTGGCATACAGCCACGATCCAGCCAGACGACAGGAGCAATCACTTGGCCAGCATGGGTCTCAATCTCGACGAACAGAAGGCGGTCGACCGCTTCCGCAAGAACGTGGTGGAACCATCCCAGTCGAAGCTCGTCATTCTCGATTTCTGGGCCGAATGGTGCGGTCCGTGCAAGGCGCTGGCGCCGATGCTCGAAAAGGTCGCCGCCGAATACGCCGACAAGGGCGTGGTGCTCGCCAAGGTCAATGTCGACGAGGAACAGTTCATCGCGAGCCAGTTTCAGGTTCGCTCGATCCCGACCGTCTACGCGATGTTCCAGGGCCAGCCGGTCGCCGACCTGACGCAGGCGCGCAGCGAATCGCAGATGAAGCAGGTGCTCGACCAGCTGCTCCAGCAATTGCCGGTGCAGGCCGGCGCGGACGGCGCCGACGGGCAGCAGCAGGGGCCTTCGGCCGAGGAAATCGCCCAGTTCGTCCAGATGGGCGAGGATGCGCTCACCGGCGGCGATGCCCAGCGCGCGGCGGGGATTTTCGGGCAGGTGACCGAATTCGCGCCCGACAATGCGCAGGCCGCCTCGGGGCTCGTGCGGGCGCTTGTCATGCTCGACCAGGTGGACGAGGCGCGGCAGGTGTTCGAGGCGATGATGAACGATCCGCGCCTCGCCAATGATCCGGCGATGGGCGCGGCCAGGAGCGCGCTCGACCTGGCCGGCACCAAGGTGGACGAGGGCGAACTCGCCGACCTCAAGTCCAGGGCCGAGGCGTCGCCGGACGACATGGACGCCCAGCTCGCCTATGCCGAGGCGGCCTTCGCCGCGGGGCGCCGCGACGAGGCCGCCGACACGCTGCTCGCCATGGTGGAGAAGGACCGCGAATGGAACGAGGGCGCGGCGCGCACGCAGCTTCTCAAGATGTTCGAGGCGATCGGGCTAGAGGATCAATGGGTCGTCGCCACCCGCCGCCGCCTTTCCAAAATCCTGTTCGGGTAAGGCGCGCATGCCCCTTCGCCTTTCCATCTTTCCCCTGCCTGGCGCGGTCCTTTTCCCGGGGCTGCAATTGCCGCTCCACATCTTCGAGCCGCGCTACCGCGCGCTGGTGGGCGATGCGCTGGTGCGCGACCGGCGGATCGCGATGATCCAGCCGCAGCGCCCGCTCGAGGGTGCGCCCCTCTACACCGTGGGCTGCGTCGGGCGGATCGGCGAGATCGAGGCAATGGATGACGGGCGCTACAACCTCATCCTCGAAGGCGAATCGCGCTTCCGCCTGATCCGCGAACTCGACGTGACCTCCGCCTTTCGCCAGGTCGAGGGCGAATTGATCGAGGACGACGAGGACGAAACTCTGACCCACGCCCAGCGCGGCGGATTCGAGCGCGAGGCGCGCCACTTCGCCGACAGCCAGGGCTATTCAGTCGACTGGGATTCTGTCGAGCGGCTCGACGACCAGTCGCTGATCAACGGCGTATCCCAGATCGCCCCGTTCGATCCGGCCTCGAAACAGGCGCTGCTGGAGGCGGAGAACCTTTCGGCGCGATGCGAGCTGCTGGTCCAGCTGATGCAGTTCTACGGCCGCCGCGACGGGGGCGAGGAGATCATGACGCTGCAATAGGATGAGGCTGACCGAGGCCGGCTGCGGATAACAATGGGCGCGATCGGGCGGTAGGTCGATCGGCGACATCGGGAATTCTGCCGATAACTCTCCAACGCTGCCACTGCCCATGATGTCTTGCGCCGCTATCGGGCGCCTCTATGGTGCGAGCGATCAAAGAGCGGGACCCGGGGGGCATAATGGTGAAAACGGTCGTAGGTGCGCTGCTGGCGTCATGTTTTCTCGCGATGCCGGTGCGGGCCGAGGTCGTGACTGACTGGGCCGGACTGGCACAGGAAATCGCCGCCGTGGACAGGACCCCGTGGTCGGTTGAACGCCACCATATCAACGTGCGCCTTGGTCTTGCCATGTTCGAGGCAGCCAACGCGATCGATCACAAATACGAGAGCTTTCTCGCACTTGATCGGGAAACGGGCGAAGCCTCAGTCGAGGCCGCCGTCATGACCGCGGCACGTGAAGTGCTCTCGACCTATTACCCAGATCACAAGCAGGAAATCGATCGCAGTTACGAGCTCGCGCTTGCCACCTTGCCGGATGCCGGGAAATCAGCGGGCGCTGCAATCGGAATTGCAGCCGCAGAAGCGGCGATTGCCATGCCGGCTACCCGCGAAGGCGCGACTTTCGTGCGATATCGACCTGTCACGACCCCGGGAACCTACGTGCCCGGGGCCTTGCCAGCCTACGCTGACGAAATGTCTACCCTTGTGACCTTGTCCTATGGCAATTTCGAGGAATTGATGCCGCCGCCCCCTCCCTCGCTCACTAGCGTGATCTGGGCGCGCGATTTCAATGAGGTGAAATCGCTCGGAGCGCGAGACAGCACGGCCCGCGATCCGGTGCAGACGGTGATGGCGCGCTATCGCATAACCCCGGTGACCATTCCCGCCCTGCGCAGCATCGCCGATCGCCCCGGCCGCAGTACGGTCGACAATGCGCGGCTCTATGCGCTCATCAACATTGCGGATGCGGACACATCGGTTGTCACCGGGATGGCCAAGCTGCGCTACAATTTCTGGCGACCGATCACCGCCATTCGCAATGCGGACAGGGACGACAATCCGGGAACCGAGATCGACGCAGATTGGCAGCCATTGCTCAACACCCCCAATCACCCGGAATACCCTTGCGCCCATTGCAGCTGGACTGCAGCCGTCGCCGAAGTGTTCAAGGCCGAGGTCGGCAATGCTCCGGAAGGCGGTGTGAAGGTGGGTTCGCGCTCCCTTGAGCTTGCTGCCACGCAGACCCTTCCGACATTCGACAAATGGGTCGAAGAAGTGTCTTACTCGCGCATATTGGGCGGGGCTCACTTCCGGTTTTCGAACGAAGCGGGTGAGCGTCTGGGGCGCCAGGTAGCGGCACGCACGCTTACGCTGTTACCGCCGATCGAACCCTGACGGTCTGGCCTTCCAGAGGGCACTTGGTCGATAGTCCGCTCAAGGGACGGATATCGGGCGGACGCGCTTCGGGGGTCGTCACGGAAATGTCGGCCCGTGGTCACTCAGCCGCCAAAGCTGCCCTTCACACCGTCGATCACGTATTGCGCCGCCAGTGCCGCTAGAAGCACGCCAAGCAGCCGCGTGATCACCGCCTCGACCTTGTCGCCGAGCAGACGGATGATCGGCCCGGCCGCGACCAGCGCCGCCGCGGTGATCGCCAGCACCGCGCCCAATGCCACAAATACCTCGATCCGCTCCGCCGCGCTTTCCGCCTCGTTCATCAGCAGCATGATCGCCGCGATCGCGCCCGGCCCCGCCAGCATCGGCATCGCCATCGGAAAGACCGACACGTCCTCGATCTCGGGTCCGGAACCGCTTTGCGCGGCGATCTTCTCGGCGCGTTCCTCGCGGCGCTGGGTGCGCTTCTCGAACACCATGTCGAACGCGATCCAGAACAGCATCAGCCCGCCAGCGATGCGAAAGCTGTCGAGCTCGATATGGAGCGCGGAAAGCAGCGGCTCGCCGAAAAAGGCGAAGATGAGGAGGATGATCGCGGCGATGAAGGTCGCGCGCAGGGCCATGCTTCGCGACTGCGCTGCGCTCGCCTGCTTGGTCAGGCCGGCATAGATCGGCGCACAGCCGGGCGGGTCGATCACCACGAACAGGGTGACGAAGGCCGAGATGAAGAGTTCGGAAAAGATCACGTCGGTTCGAACCTATCGGGAAGGAAGGCGGCGGGCGAGCCGCCCCTCATCATTCCTGAGCCGGAGATGCAAGGCTTTCCTCGATCGCGGTGACCCATTCGCCTTCGTAGAAATAATCGACCGCGACCTGTTTGGTGCCGTCGGCGCCGTGCTCCCAGCGCCAGCGCAGGGTCCCGTCGGAGGACAGCCGTGCATCGCCTGCGCCCTCGCCGATAGACACCGCGGGCGGCGCGGGCACCTCGAGCCCCCTCGGCGGGCAGCTCGCGACGAGGCCAAGGATCGAATCCATCGCGGTGACGACGATGTCGCCTTCCTCCGGCTCCGGTTTCGGCGGCGGCTGCGGATCGTCGCGCCCGGCGACGTCATAGGCCCATTTGTAATCGCCGTCGGATTGCCGGACCCAAGTCGTGACGTAATTGCCGACGAAGCCTTCCTGATCGCGGAAGCGGCCCGCACTGACGGCGAGCGCGCCGTCGCAGCTGATGACGACCGTGCGCGGGGCCCATTGCACCGCCTTGGGAGGATCTTCGAGCGCACCGGAGATGGCAGCGAACGATACCGGCCCGTTGCGCCCATGGAGAAGCGCGGTTGGGGCGGCGAATTCGCTCATTGCGGTATATTGGCCTCTTTCGCGGGCGGCGCGCGCATAGGCGACCTCGGTCGCGACGACGAGGCTCGGCTGCGCTTCGCCCGGCGCACCGGTGAGCACCCGCTTGATGACCTCCGGCGAAGGTCCGCGCCGCTGGCCCGATGCGCAGCCGGCCACGGCGAGCGCGGCGGTGGCGAGAAGCAGTGCCGCGGCGGTGCGCCTTCTCACAGGCCCTCCGGCGGGGCGAGCCCTTCATTGCGATGCGCCGCGACGAGCGTGTTGCGCAGGAGAACGGCAATCGTCATCGGCCCGACCCCGCCCGGCACCGGGGTGATCGCCCCTGCGACCTCTGCCGCCTCGTCATAGGCGACATCGCCGACCAGCCGCCCCTTTTCCCGGCCCGGCTCGGGCGGGAGGCGATTGATGCCCACGTCGATCACCGTCGCACCGGGCTTCAGCCAGTCTCCCCGTATGATCTCGGGCCGACCGACCGCTGCGACCACGATATCGGCGCGGCGCACGGTTTCGGCGAGATCCTTCGTCCGGCTGTGGGCGATGGTGACGGTGGCGTTCGCATCGACGAGAAGCTGCGCCATCGGTTTGCCGACGATGTTCGAGCGCCCGATGACGACCGCGTCCATCCCCGACAGGTCGCCGTGAAGGTCCTTGAGCAGCATGATGCAGCCGAGCGGCGTGCAGGGGACGAAGCCCGCCTGCCCGACACTCAGACGCCCGGCATTGATGACGTGAAAGCCGTCGACGTCCTTGTCCGGGTCGATCGCGGCGATGACGGCCTGTTCGTCGATGTGATCGGGCAGCGGCAGCTGGACAAGGATGCCGTCGACCGCGTCATCCGTGTTGAGCGTCTTGACCAGCGCGACGAGGTCCGCCTCGCTCGTGTCGGCGGGCAGGCGATGTTCGAAGCTTTCCATGTTGGCGGCAAGGGTCGCCTTGCCCTTGCTACCGACATAGACCTGGCTCGCCGGATCCTCGCCCACCAGCACGACGGCGAGCCCCGGCTTGCGCCCGGTCCTTTCGGCGAAGCGATGTGCATGTTCGCCGACCTTTTCGCGCAGGCGCGCGGCAAAGGCCTTGCCGTCGATGCGGGTAGCTTGCGTCATGCCGGGGTCAGTATGCGCTTTGAATCAGGGCCTGGATCACCCGCAGCAGGATCTGCAGCAGGATGATCAGCACCAGCGGCGAGAAATCGATCGTGCCGGTATCGGGCATGATCCGCCGGATCGGCCGCAGGATCGGATCGAGCAGGTTGTTGATCGAGGTGTAGAACGACATCAGGAACTGGTTGGACGGGCTCACCACGTTGAACGCGAAAAGCAGTCCGATCACGAACTGGATGATGATCAGCATCACCAGCGCGCTGGTTAGGATCGAGATGATGTCGTAGACTGCGAGTAATCCTTGCATGGGTCTGCCTGTTATCCGTTTGGCGCGCATCGCAGCGCGGATGGTCGTCCCTCGGGGCGTGTTAGACGGGCAATACAGCTTGCGCCAGTCCCGCGAAAGGGGGGATGCATCTCCTAGTTAGGGATTGCCCGCCGCGCGCACCAGCGTTCCCGCACCGCGTGCGGTGAAGAATTCGAGCAGCATGGCATGCGGAACCCGCCCGTCGAGCACCACCGCTGCCTCGCAGCCGGATTCGACCGCCGCGACGCAGGTCTCGAGCTTGGGCACCATGCCGCCGCTGATCACGCCGTCGTCGCGCAGCCGGGCTATGGCGGGGGGAGTGAGATCGGTCAGCAGTTCACCCTCCGCATCGAGCACGCCCGGAACGTCGGTGAGGAGGAACAGCCGGGCCGCGCCCAAAGCGGCGGCGATCGCTCCGGCCATGGTGTCGGCATTGATGTTGTAGGTCGCCCCGTCCGCTCCGGGCGCGATCGGGGCGATCACGGGGATCATCCCCGCGGCGACCGCGGTGTCGATGACGCTGGTGTCGACCGCCTCGGGTTCACCGACGAAACCGAGATCGACGACGCTTTCGATTAGGCTGGTCGGGTCCTTGGTGGTGCGCTCGACCTTGCGCGCGATGACGAGGCCGCCATCCTTGCCCGACAGGCCGATCGCCTTGCCGCCCGCGCCTGCGAGCCAGCCGACCAGTTCCTTGTTGATCGCGCCCGACAGGACCATTTCCGCGATCTTGGCGGTGGCCTCGTCGGTCACGCGCAGCCCGTCGACGAAGGTGCTTTCCACCCCCAGCCGGCGCAGCATGTCGCCGATCTGCGGCCCGCCGCCATGGACCACGACCGGGTTGATACCGACCGCCTTCAAGAGCACGATGTCCTCTGCGAAATCGCGCGCGGCCTCGG
Source organism: Erythrobacter litoralis (assembly GCF_001719165.1). Lineage (NCBI taxonomy): Bacteria > Pseudomonadati > Pseudomonadota > Alphaproteobacteria > Sphingomonadales > Erythrobacteraceae > Erythrobacter > Erythrobacter litoralis. The sequence goes on along the minus strand of NZ_CP017057.1, from coordinate 2,986,030 downwards.
CGTTGCCCATGGCGTGGCCGCCATATTTCACCACGAAGGTGCGCCCGGCATAGCGCTGGAAATAGGGCAGGGCTTCGATCAGCACTTCGGCCTTGGACAGGCCCCGGGCGAGGTCCCCGCCATTTTCCCCATTCGCGCTCATCGTGCCGCCTCTCAACCTGCCTGCGAGCGCGCCGCTTAGCGGCTCGCGGGGCCGATGCAAAGCGCTGATGAGGCGCGAGTGGCGGGAACCGGCGCGCTTTGCTAGCCCGTATTCCCAAATGCCGCCCCGCTTCCGCTCACCGCTGCGCCGCGATCCTTCCGGCCCATCTGGCCGCATGCTGACATGGTGGATGCTGTGGCGCGTGCCCGCTCTGCTCGGCATCGTCATGGCGGCCTGGTGGTTCGGCGTTCGCCCGGTGCTGGAGGAGCGCGGCTGGGTCGCGATCGACGCGACGTTTGCGCTTTGTGGCGACGATAGGGGCGGCGGCGATATGGGCGGCCGCACTGGCTGCGTGGTCGATGGCGATACCGTCGTTCTTTTCGGCGCCGGGGACGCACTGCGCCGCATCCGCCTCACTGGCTTCGATGCGCCCGAACTCGACGGTGCGTGCCAGGCGGAGCGCAAGGCCGCGCTGCGGGCGAAGCGGGCTTTGCACGAATGGCTCGCCGAGGGTGCGTTCGAATGGAACGGCGGTGCCGAGCCACCGCGCGACCGATTCGGCCGGGAACTGCGCCGGGCGCGCCGGGTGGCGCCCGACGGCACCACGCAGAACCTCGCCGAGGCGATGGTCGCCCGGGGTCTTGCAGCGCGCGACGGATGGGGCGAAGCGCCGACCGATTGGTGCGCCTGAAACCGCAACCGGGCTTGCCCCTGAGGCCCGCCCGTCCCTAATGTCTCCTGCATCGCAACAAAGCAGGGGGATCCGCGCATGACCACGACCGAACCGACCGAACCGTCAAGCGGCGGCCCGCCCCAGGGATCGGGATTCGATTTCAACCAGCCGACCGTCATCGCGCTGCTCTACCTGCTCAGCTTCGCGACCGGTATCTCCGGGCTGATCGGCATCGTGCTTGCCCATGTCTGGCGCGGCGACAACCGCGAGGCATGGGCGGATTCGCATTTCGGCTATCTCATCCGCACCTTCTGGTTCGGCCTCATCGCGAGCCTGATCGCGGGCCTGCTCAGCTTCGTTCTGATCGGATTCCTGCTATTCCCGGTCATCGCCGTCTGGGCCGGGGTGCGCAGCGTGCTCAGCCTCGTCAAGGCGCAGAAGCGCGAACCCATGCCGGACCCGGCGACGCTGCTGTTCTGACCGCCTGTCAGCCGTGAGCGGCATCGACCTCGGCGGCGAGCGAGGCGAAGTCGGCATGGCCTGTGACCGGCGCGACCCGTTCCGCCCACATCGCGTCGATCGTCTCGGCGATGGCGGGCGGAAGCGCATCGAGAGTGCTGCCCGTCGCCTGCACCTTCGTTGAATCGCTTGTCGCCGGAACGCCCGCCTTTTCCTCGAGGATCCGGCAGATCATTCCGTCGTCGAAGCGGTCGCGGTGCGCCGCCATGAATTCGCGCGAGGTCCGCTCGTACACCAGCGCTTCCTCGGTCGGCCCGATCGCGATGTCGCAGAAATCCGCGAGCCGCCGGATCGCCGCCGCGCGGTCCCGCACCACGGCGCGGTAGGTCATCACCAGCGAATCCGCTTCGCCAAGACGGGCATGCCAGCTCAAAAGGTGCGTGAAACAGTCGCAACCGCCCGGCCCGCCGCCCAGCCAGAGCGGCATGAAATCCTCCATCGTCACCGCGCCGCGTTCCAGATGCCAGCCATCGAGGAAACGGTAATGCGAGACGAATGTCTCTTTCGGATCGCGCAGGGTGACGACGTAACGCTGGCCTGCGGGCAGGCGTTCATATTCCCTGTGCGACTTGAATCCCCGGGGGGCGGCGCGCTGGGGCGCGGTCATGTCGAAATCGAGCAGATAGGCGGTGTCGTCCCACGGCACGACGCGGCTGATGTCGTCGAAATCCATGTCCCCGCCCGCAGACGCGGTGCGCAACTGGTGGAACATCTGCTGCATCAGCGTGGTGCCGCTTTTCGCCCAGCTGGTGATGAAGACGTCCTTAGGCCCCTGGCCGAGCGGTTCGTAAGCGCGGTGGTGGGGCCGTTCGCCCCGCATGGCGGCATCCATGATCGCCCCGACCCCATCGGTGCTGCGCGCCGGGCCGGGCAATGCTGCGGCGTCCTGTGTCATATCCCCCCCTTCGGCGCCCGGGAAGGCGGGACGCTCTCCAGCCGGATATGCCTATTCGATTTCCACGTCTATCCCGTCGTCGCGGTCGGGACCGGTCTGGTTGATGAGCGGCGGCCCCTCATTCGTGGGATCGTTGATCGCCTCGGGCGATTCGCCCTGCTCGTGGTCATCGACCGGCTCGGACCCGACGATGTCCGCCTCGGCGCTTTCACCGAGCGGCGCGGTCTCTTCGGTTTCGGGACCGCAGGCGGCGAGCGCCAGGATCGAGGCCAGCGCCAGGGGAACGAGCGCAGCGCGCTTCGTTTCGGTATCGTTGCGGGCGTGGTTCATCGTCATCTCCTTCGATGACCTTACGCGCCTCGCCGCTGCCCGTTCCGATCCGCGGCCCCCGCATAGGGGGATGCGGGCGGTCTATTCGTACGAAGCTCCCTGTTCCATCGCCCCCTGTTCCATCGCCTCGGCTTCCTCGGGCGGGACATTGGTCATTTCGACCTCGGGCACATCGACCGGGACTTCGTTCGGATCGGGTTCGCGAACCTGCAATTCGCCGCCCGACAGGTCCTCGGCATCGACTTCGTAATTGCGTTCCTCTTCTTCCCCGGCGCAGGCGGCGAGCGCGAGCGCAAGTGCGGGAACGAGCGTCAGGGCGGGGCGGGCATTATAAGTCATGGCGGCATCCTCCTTGCTGCGCGCGAATGGGTAACGCAGCGCAAGGGGGGAGCGAAAGGGGAATCTGCGGATTGCGGGCACGAAAATGGGGCGGCGCATCGCCTCATGCGCCGCCCACAGGCCTGCCGCTCCGTGGGATCTTCGGAGTGCAGACCCCCCGTTTCTTCAAAGGCGACGGGGAAGGGATGTTCTTTCGCGCGCGCCCGGCGGGCCTAGGCGCGGGCGCGTTTCATGACCGTGCGCGCCAGCATCGCGCTGCCGACGAGCGCCATCATCGCCGCGCGGCGGCGGTTCTGGCGGCGGATGCGGCGTTTCAGGCCCGATAGCGGCCCGCGCGCACGGCCAGGCAGGCTAGGCATGGGCGGTTTCCGGGGCGAACCTGCCCTCTGCCCTTTCGACCATCAGCGCGATCTCGTCGAGCAGGGCAAGGCGCCGGCGCTTGAGCTGTTCGGTGTATTCATCGCTCGCCGGTTCGATCTCGCTTTCGACCCGGTGGATCGCCCGGTTTACCGCGTGATAGCGCGAGGCAAGGCTGTTGAAATGCGCATCGCCCAGCTTGAGCCGGTGGAGCACGTCGGCATCGTGCGGAAATTCGTCGGCGAGTTCGTGCGGCGTGTGAGCGGACATGCGTGTTCTCCCCTATTGGTGGTGATGAGGATGCTATGCCGGGGCTGGCAGGGCGTCTTTGACATGGGTCAAGCCGGTGCGCCGAATATCCGCCTTGCGAATGCTCCCGCATTTCGCGTTCAGTCAATCTTGAGGATTTCGCGGCCAGACCCAAGCCATGTCGGACATGGGATCATTCGGCAAAGGTTCGCGGCGCAGCCACCTGCGCCTCGTGACCTCGAACAGGCAGCCTCGCGGGCGCTGGTTCGGGGCGGTGATGGTGGCGCTTCCCGGAGCGGCGTTCCTGGGCCTCTTCTTCGCCCCCGGCCCGGGCGGGTCGAACGATGCCGGGGCGCAGGTTTCGGCGGGCATGCCCGGTGCTGCCCGCGGGGCCGAGCGCGCCTTCTTCCCGATCTGCGCCGGATCGAGGCGCGTCACCTGCGTCGTCGACGGGGACACGATCTGGTATCGCGGCACGAAGATCCGCATCGCCGACATCGACGCGCCCGAGGTTTCCCGCCCCTCCTGCCCGCGCGAGGCGGCGCTGGGCGAGCGCGCGACGCGGCGGCTGCAGGAATTGCTCAATGCGGGCGAATTCACCCTCGCCCCCAGCCCCTCGGGCCGGGAGACGGACCGTTATGGCCGCGCGCTTCGCGTGGTGCTGCGCGATGGCAAAAGCCTGGGCGAAGCGCTGGTGCGCGAAGGCCTCGCCATGCGCTGGGGCGGCCCGCGGCGCGAATGGTGCTGAAGGCGCGTTCTAGGCCCCCGCGCGGCGGAGCTGTTGGGCGTTGGTTCGCGTCGGTCATGCGCCCTGCCGAAGGGGGTGGTACGGGCCGCGCCGCGTGCGGGAGGGGTGCCGGGTTGGATTGGACTCTCGGGGAGTCCGACAGGAGGCTGTGTAGGGTTTCGGGGTGGGTTGGACGATGCGTTGAGGCGATTGGCGCGTGGCGGGCGTGGTGTTGAGCGCTACCACAGGTAGACGGTCATGAACGCCGCCGCGCACAGCTGGAGCCCGGCGATCATGTGAAGCTGGTTGCTGAACGGCTGCTTTCGCGTTTTGTGCCGGAACAGCTCCCGCCCGGCATAGGCCCCCGCGACCCCGCCGAGGAAGGCCAGCTGGAGCAGCGTATCCTCGGAAATCCGCCGCATCCCCTGCCCGGCGGGCGCCTTGTTGATCCCGAAGGCGGCGAAGGCGAGGACGTTCACCGCCACTACGGCGACGGGGATATTGGCCGGCGTGAGCAGCGCGGTGAGGTCCATCGCCGGGATTTTCGGGCGAAGCGGTTTAGGAATGGTTGCGCGTGGGATGGTGCCGCAATCTCCCTTCCTCGCGTGAAGGGAGGACTGTGCCGCTCCCACCAACGTGATCCGCGCGAAAGCGGGAAGGCCGGGGAATGAGGTTCAGCCGAAAAGATGAACTTTGGGCTGCCCTGTCTGATTCAATATAATGCTTTGTATACAAAGCCCTACTCCGCAGCCTCAACTCCGAACATGTCCGGGCCGTCGCCCTCGACGCCGTCCTCGTTGACCGCCTTTGCCTTCTGGCGCTTGTCGAAGCTCGACCACACGTCGTTCCAGTTGCCGCGCGTCGCGCCCTTGGAATATTCGGTCGCGCGCGTTTCGAAGAAGTTGGCGTGCTCGACCCCGTTCAGCAGCGGCGCGAGCCACGGCAGGGGGTGGTCCTCGACCATGTAGATCGGCGGCAGGCCGAGCTGGTTCAGGCGCCAGTCCGCGATGTAGCGGATGTACTTCTTGATCTCTTTCGGGCTCATCCCGTCGACCGGGCCCATCTCGAAGGCGAGGTCGATGAAGGCATCCTCCAGCCGCACCGTCTTCTGGCAGATGTCGATGATGTCCTCCTTCACCGCCTTGGTCAGGCAGCCGCGTTCCTCGCAGAAGGCGTGGAAAAGCTTGATGATGCCTTCGCAGTGGAGCGATTCGTCGCGGACCGACCAGCTGACGATCTGGCCCATGCCCTTCATCTTGTTGTGGCGCGGGAAGTTCATCAGCATGGCGAAGGACGCGAACAGCTGCAGCCCCTCGGTGAAGCCGCCGAACACGGCGAGCGTGCGGGCGATGTCCTCGTCGGTGTCGACGCCGAACTGCTGGAGGAAATCGTGCTTGTCCTTCATCTCCTCGTATTCGAGGAAGGCGCTGTATTCGCTTTCGGGCATCCCGATCGTGTCGAGCAGGTGCGAATAGGCGGCGATGTGCACCGTCTCCATGTTGGAGAAGGCGGCGAGCATCATCTTGACCTCGGTCGGCTTGAACACGCGGCCGTACTGGTCGTGGTAGCAGTTCTGCACCTCGACGTCGGCCTGGGTGAAGAAGCGGAAGATCTGGGTGAGCAGGTTGCGCTCGTGATCGGTGATCTTCTGCGCCCAGTCGCGGCAATCCTCACCCAGAGGGACTTCCTCGGGCATCCAGTGGATCTGCTGCTGGCGTTTCCAGAAGTCGTATGCCCACGGATATTCGAACGGCTTGTAGGTCTTGCGGGCTTCGAGCAACGACATCTTGTGTCCCCTGAGTTTGAGTGCGCTTCCTATGTAGGGAAACAAACTACGGAATCGAAGGCAAGCGCGTATGATTCGGTGGGGATAAGCCGTGCATTTCCTGAGTCGAATCGAGTCCGGGTAAAGCGGTGCGCCTCGTCCGATGCAGGGCACGCATCATCGCGCGGTGCGCGGCGTGCAAGTGAGCGGTCGGATCGGCGCGGATCGGGCGCTGCCCATGCGCTGGCCATGCGCTGGCCATGCGCCGGGCCTGCGCACTTGCGCCGCGTTCATGGCCGATATCCATGATCGCAAGCGACTTTCTCGGAACGCCGTCCTCCCCTGCCGGATTGATTCGACGACAAACACATCGACAGGAGAACACCAATGGCGAAGAACGATCCCGTAACCGGCCCCTTTCCGGATGGGGATTCGCGCAACATCACGCTGACGCCTTCGACCCATCCGATGGAGCCCGAGCGCAGCGGTCCGGCCGAACCGGGCTATCGCCGCGAGGGCGCGCCCGACAGCGTCATGGGCGATCTCGCGCCCGGCGAATACAAGCCCGGATACAGGCAGGAAGCCCGCGACGACGGAGACCCCGACCGACAGGATGCCGCAGACGACGCCCCGGCGGCCGAAATGGGCTTCGGTTCGGTCGGCGGAGCGATCGATCCGGTCGCCCTGGGCAACAGCGAAGACGACCCCGCGACCCGCGTGCGCACCGATGCGGCGCGCCCGCTCGGCGGGAAATAGGCATCTAGTCCTTGCGGGAGCGGGAGCCGAAGAAGCTCCCCCCGCCAAGGACGGTGATGCCGACGAAGAAGCCGAAATCGTACCACCCGCCCCGGTTGGGGACGGCGTAAACCGCGATCTGGTCCGAGAACAGCGAGCCGATCCACGCCCATGGGAAGATGAAGCCGTGCCACAGGCCCCACCAGAAACCGGGCGTGCCGGCGGCTTCGCTGACCCCCGCATCGACCTGCCGCGCGCAGGCAGACACCAAGAGTGCAAGCGCCAGGGCGGCGATCAGGCGGGGGGCGGCGCGCATGGTCACATGTAGGCGAGAATGATGACGAGGCAGGCGGGAAGGAACAGTCCCGCCATGCCGACATGGATCATCGCCGCGTTGCGCAGGTGACCTTCGCGGTTCCGGCGCAGTTCGAGCCATGCGCGGATGAGAAAAACGATCGAGACGACAGCACCGAAAACACCCGCCCAGAACGGCAGACCCATGGCATTCCTTCCCCTTTGTCACGCCGCGCAATTTCAGCGGCGGCGAAACTATGTCACAGGCCGCAGGGCTTGGCGAGTGCATGCGGCGCATCGCGAATTGCGCGCCTTTTCGCGGTGATCCCGGAAAGGCAGGCGTAAGGGCAGGCCTGGAGGCAGGCCTAAAGGCAGGAACGCCGCGCGAAGCCGAAATGGCGCGGATCGGCGAGGGCGTGCTTTGCATCGTCCCAGCGTCCCTCGGCGAGGAGGGCGAAGATCCGTTCGGGCAGCGGGGTCTGGAATTCCAGCCCCACGCGGCTGCCCTGTCGCCATGCGACTTCGGCGATATGCGGCCCGGTCCCGGCGATGAACAGGCGGACGAATTCCCCGAGAGCCATCCCGCCGCGCGGGTCTTCCACCCGGCAGCCGCCGCAGGACAGGTCTTCGAGGTGGATGTCCCACTGCATCCCGCGCGCCGTCCGGCACGAGCCGGTGGCGCTTGTCGGAACGCGCTGGGAACGGCGGTTTCTCATGGCGCGCGATCCTAGCAGGTGATGGTAAACAAAAACCCCGCCGGGCCATGCGGGGCCGGGCGGGGTTTTGGTTGCCGAGGGCAGGAGCGCAATGCCTACTGCCCGATGCTTACTGGCAGCTCTTAGTTAGAATGTGAGGGTATCTCACTGCGCAATTGCGCACCTGCCGGGTGCATTTGTGCAACGGGGTGTTCATTGATCTTTCTCCTGTCATTCGATCGGTTGGGCGGAGAATGACTTTCATCCTGATTCTAGGACAAGGTCGCCAGTTCTCCAAGGTTAAATCATGGCTTCTCTGTCTCACTCCGCCCTCCGGAATTCGTCGGGAAACGGCAGTGAAGTCCGGCGAGAGCGAAGGTAGAGAACGCTTCTTCCGTCGGCATCGGTCGTGATGTCGTCGACGGTCACATCATCGATATCGGCCAGATCGGGTTGATCGAGGACTTCGAGGTGGGCACGTCGAAGCACCGCGGAGGCGAGGGCCTCCGCGGGAAGACGCGATGTGTGTTGTTGGGGGCGGTTCGCTCCGATCCTCGCGGAGAGTATACGGAGCCGACTTTCAAGCGAGTGTTATGCGGTCAGACAGCCCGGAACTGAGACCGCCGTCGATCTCGCACTTATGGTTATCGAGGAATGCCTTGCCCCATGGCGACCGCTGCCATCTGGTTGCGATCCCTTGCCTGACGGGCGGAAATGTCGGTGATCATCCGTTTGAGCTGATTTTCTCGATAGCGTTCGTCCAGCCTCGGATCGCCTTCAAAGGCCCTTATGACACCTAGCGGGTTGTTCTTCATCCGCATATGTAGACGGCGACCTACGATATCGGTCTGGAGGTATGCGTCGAGGGACTTCAGGACCGACGTGGCAACGCGCGTTCGATTAGGGTCCGACCCATCGCCCAAGGCCTCGGAGATGTATTCGCGAAGCACGATTGGTGCGGCATTCAGCTGGCGTTTTGCGACATCGTATTTTCTTCCCAAGGTAATCACGTTGGCAGCCCTGCTCTGGAGGCAGTGTAGAGGATGCATGACTGCGAGGGCTATGGCGGTCTCATCGCCGCCGGACCGCATTGGAAAGTCCATGATCACCATCTGCTTGAGTAGCTTGTCGGCAGGTGGACCTATGACGTTCGACAGGATGTCGATCTCGAGTTCGTGACCCTCGATTGTTGCATGCACGACTGCTGCATTCGGTGTATGGTCGTTCTCCTTGGGATACTGGACGCGGCCACCGAGTCTTTCGGCGATCTTTGCCGCGACGGTCCCGGTTCCGAAGAAATCGATATCCTTCGAAACGAATGGAGCATAGTCCGACAGTTCGGGAGCCTTCTCGCTGTAGCGCTCGGCCCAGAAATTCAATGCCTGACCTCCGACCAGCAGCGCGCCCTCCACGGGAGCGGTCAGGTCCATGACCTTCTCCACGATGCTCTGTGGAAGGACGTCAGGCATGGCGATCAATCGATCTCATTCCATTGACGGACTCTTGCGCGCCGAGCGAGGTTACGAGGGATGAAACCGTTGCGCTCTTGGAGCGAAGCTACATCGATGCGTCCGGCGACGAGATCGCGTTCATCGAGGTCGCGCGCGGCCTGCTTTTCCCTGGCCCTGTCGGATTGGCTGAAACTCTGATCCGCCATGTGAGAGCCTCCTCTTTTCTACGTTGCGTTCTTCATCACGGATATAGGGCGATGAACTGGAATCTTCTATGTCTGGATTCCCCACGGCACCCCTTCGGTACTGACGTCAGGCTGCAGGGGTGCCTTTTCCCTCCTCCTAACCTTTTACCCGTGACATCTCCTGCGATCCGGTCTCATTCCGGAGGCTTTCTAAGCTCGATCATGCGCGGCAGCGAATCCTCTCCCATTGCCGAAGCCACCAGTAGGGATAGCGCATGGATGCGCTCCACGAGGACGGCTTCGGTATTGCGGTGTCGCGCGCGTTCCGCCTTCGCCGCTTCGCGTTCTGTTGCCAATTCGCTCCGTAGGCGTTTCAGCTCTTCGCGCGCGCCGCCGTGCGGAGCCGATGCGCCAAGATTCTGGAAGAGTTCGAGTTCGCGCTTGTAGCGATAAAGCGTTGGTCGGGGAACGCCGGTCTCCTCGACCAAGTTCACGACCGTCCAGGAGCCGTCCGTCTGCGTCGTCCCGCGGCAGAAGCGATCGATGCCGGCCCGGATCGTCCTTTCGGTCGATTCCGTTCCGCGAAGGTCGCCTCCTCCCGCCAGGACATCGAGTTCGTGAAGGCGGTCCGCATTGTCCTTCCTGAGGTCCTCGAAGGAGGTCTGGTCAATCTTTTCCATTCTCACCTCCCTGTGCCTTGGCGATCACCCCTTCGTATCTTTCGATGGCGATCCTGAGTGACTGTTTCTGCGGCCCGCTCCGGGCGGTTCCTGACAGTCTCTGGACCTCCTCCAGCAGTCCCTGCCACTTCGGAACGTGACAGGGCGCGATCACTGCGTTGGCGCATTTATCCGGAGAGCACATACTTATCGCCGGGGATGCGCCCGGTGAGGACTTTGCCCGTTCCGTCAGGCAGAGCGCGTTGCTCACGTTGAACACGCAGTAGCTCAGGCTGCCGACATGGACCGTCTGGACGAGCTTGCGCACGCTGTTGTCGAGAACCGCCCCCTTCGAGGACGTGTCAACCACGGCCGCAGCGAGCCCCACTTCGCGCACGTCCTCCCATTCAGCCAGCACGCGGCTGGCGCCCGGACCGGCCCGCCAACCTGCCTGGGCATCGCTCCTCATCTCCTCGAGAATGTCGATGCCCGCGAGGATGCGCTCGTCTTCGACATCGAGCGCGAAGGTGTCGGAGATGGAGCCCGCGTATCCTTCGAAGACGGCCGTGGAGACATGATGATAGTGGAGGCGCCCTGCGATGATGCCGAAGGGCTGCCTCGCGATGAACCTCGCGAGCGTGCGCCGGAACTGGCTCGGCTTGATGTGATAATCGGGTGCCTGGGTGAGGCTCGCGTCTGTCTGGGCGATCGCGTCCCGCTGCCATCTCGCCCGTTCGTAGAAGAGGTTGATCAGGCTTCCGATGGACGTGACGGACAGTGGATAGCCGGTCTTCGATGAACGCAGCAGCTTCCTGTCTCGCGGCTTGGGCTTGCGTAGGGCATCCTTGCTCAGCATGAGCAGATCCGACCCGTGCATCGTGCGGTATGGCGCCAGTAGCTTCTGCAGCATCTGCACGGCCTGGGCGACGATATCGGGGACCACCCAGTCGACGGGTGGCGGCTTGCCCTCCTTGCCCTTGCCGCGTTTCTTCAGCGGAATGCCGCTTATGCGCCAGCGGTCGCGGAGGCCGGTAGCCTTGTCGACTGGACGGTCGAGGCAGTCGGAACCGAGGTTGCTGGCCTCCCCCGGCCTCATTCCGGATAGGTAGAGGATCACGACGAGGCAGGCGGCGACGAGATGGCCGAGTTCCTCGCGGTAGAGATGGTGCGCCGCCTTCTTGCGGTCCGGCATCCAGGTGATGCCCGTCTCAGGGCAGGTGCCAGGTGATGTCTTCCAGCCGGAAAATCGGCTCTGCCATCATCCCAGAATGCGTGCATCTCCATCCTCATCGCAAGGACGGTGGGGGCATAGTGCTCGAGATAGCGTCGCGCACAGTCGATGAGCGTCGCGATGACCTTGTCCGGAAGGGGTTCGGTCGTGTTCTCCTCGCTGGTCTCGCCGGCGCCGAGCATCTTTGCGGTCAGGTTGCCGTCATAGGGAGAGAATGGCAGCGGGGAACTCAGGCGTTCACGGAAGACGTCGAGCGCCTTGATCGGGAGGAGATAGCTCCAGACGGTCTGCGGACTGCAGGAGGAACCCGTCCGCACGTTCGCGCCGGATGCGGGGACCGCATCTTCCGGTACATGGTTTTCCAACCATACCCGATATTCGTGGACGTGCCGCTGGCGGAGGTCCTGAGGACCCGCGACATCGGGATGCTTGACGTCCAGCCAACGCAGGAACCGCTTCATTCTCAGCTGTTCGCGGGAGGCATGGTAGCTGCCGATCGTCTTCTGCGTCGCCAACGGCGTGTTCAGCCGGTGCCAGCACAGTTCCTTGCAGATTGCGAGCCAGCCCGGGTGGTTCGCGCCGACGTCGTTCCAGTCGATCCGGCAGATCGATTCGGCACGGCCGGAATGGTGATCCGTCTCCGTCAGATCCCAGATCATCGCTTGGAACCGACCAGTGAGGTCGGGACGACGCAGGAGGATGGGCGATTCGCTGTAGGGCGACCGCTGGCCTCGCTCATCGTGAGCCCGGATATGGCCGGAATGCGCGTTCATTGCAGCATCTCGGGAGGAAGATGCATATCCAGACCCTTGGCGATCGTTTCCGCCTCTGCGACGGTGCGTTTGTCGAACTGGGGTAGGATGGCATGGGTGATCTCACGCCACGCAGCGCCGTAGAGGGCCTCCCACTCGGGCGACCCCATCTCGTCGCGGCGCCGCTCCACGTGCGCCCGAAAGCCGAGGATCGCGGGCAGGGATCGACGCGTGATCAGAGCGTTGGGACAGACCACGCAGCCGAAGAAGGCCTTCGAGCAGGGTGTCCCCGGCTTGTCGAACGGGGAATTCGTGAAGTCGCGGCAGCTGGCGAGCCACAGGTCCTGCTCGCCGGACAGCGCGGTTGCGATGTCGTTCTCGGCGACTTCGGCCTTCCGTGCGGCTGCGGATACCTGGTCGTCGGATGCGTCGTTCGGAAGATCGATGACCCTCCTGGAAAGCGCATGGTCCCAAGCCTGCGCCTGCGCGTCCAGGACCGCGTTCTCGAGGAAGGGTCGGATACGGTCGTTGTCGAGATAGTGCTTGGCGCGCACGTCGGCCGAGTTGTCCGACCTGTCGATTGACAGTCGGCCTCCATGCCTGATCGTGCGCTGGGTGCGCCATGTCGGGCGCAGCCTGTTCCTAACGATCGGCAATCGCCCGCCGTGATCGTCTCGTAGGCCGCTTTCGTTGAGATGGTCGCTGATTGCCCTGAAGGCATCGGCGGCGCAGTGGAAAGTGAACAGCGGTGTCGCGTCGTCGGTTCCGCCATCCTCGGCCTGCCTCTCTCTGGCTCGATCCCGTAGGAGAGCGAGGACCCCAGCGGCTTCCCGAAACGAGGTCCCGTCCGCGATGGCCTCCTCCTCGGTGTCGAGGCCTCCGTCGCTCGGGTTGGTTGTCCGGCTCTTGCGGAAACCGTTCCCGCCACCGCCGCGTCGCTTGATGTAGCGCACCTTGATGCGCCGCCCATCGGTCTTGAGGTTCGCAAGGGTGAGCGCGGGAAGGCATTCTAGTTCGATCCCGAGCTTTAGGCCGATGATGACGAAGGCGGCGATCTCCATGACCGCCCTGTCCCCGGGGTCACCACTATCGTGGGTTCGGTGCAGTATGGCCGCGCAGGCGCTGATGATGCGCTGCGATTCGGCGAGCGAATAGGGCGCGTTGGGCTTCGTATCGTCAATCCGCTCGCCGGGAAGGAAGTCCTCGTCGCGCCAGCCCGGGCCGAATACTGCCGGGTCCTCGAGATAAAGCTGTCGCAGGATCCGCAGCGGCGCGGCCTTGTAGGCATAGGCGGTGGTGCCGGTGACTTCCCCCAGCGTCGCACGCAGGTCCATGGCTATGCGGAAATCTTCGACGATCTGGGGACCGAGGATGGTGTCATCCTTGCCGGGCTCCTGACCCCGCGCGTCCTTTTCGGTCTCTGCCAGCCAGAGGAAGAAGGGCTTGCTCTGTGTCTGGTAGGCCAGGGCCGTCGATCCGGTGGCGATGGCCTTGCCGGGTCCGGACATCCTGTGGACCGCATCGAGCATGGCCCTGCCGAGGGCGGGACGCACCGAAGCGAAGTCCCAGTTCAGTGGGTTCTTCCGTTCGAAATGGCGATGCCGCCAATCGCTTGGATTTGATCGGGTGGGGAACTGGAGGACTCCACCCCGGTCGAGCGTCGGGACTTTTCGTCGCGGCCGCCCGAGCCTCGGCGGGAGACTGTCATCGGACGCTTCGTTCCTGTGGTCAGCGGATGAGGTCAAGGTAGTCCTCCTCCGATCCGAGGGTGTCCTCGAAGATCCGCAGCGCCTCGTCGATGACGAAATCGTCGGCGCTGAGGATGTCGAGGTAGATGAAGGTCGTCTCGTAGTGCTTGTGGCCCAGGAGACGCTGGAGGGCGCGGAGGGGGTCTCCGAAGATCGTCGCGTAGACATCGCTGCGACCGCCTTCTGTGAGGCGCCTGACGTCGTCCTTGATCTTCATGCTGTCATGATGACGACGCAGGAGCGCACAGAGCATGTAGACCGCGAAGGTGTGCCTGAGGGTATGCGGCGTCACCTTGACGCCCGATCGTTCGGATGCGTTCTCGAAGACCTTCTCCCAGCCGCCGATCCCCATGAGGCCACCGGATTGGTTGAGCCACAGCGGAGTTAGGGACGCCGAAAGCCCCTTGCGTTCGAGCGCCGGCAGTCGCTCGAGTTGCTGATATGCTTGAAGACGGCGGAAAGCGTGGATGCCGACTGGCACTTTCCGGGCGCGGTGGCCCTTCCCGTCGATCGCAGGGACCGGATAGGTGAAAGCTCTACCGCCATTGTTATCGTTGCGAGGAGGAACAGCCGTGGCAGGCATCCTGCTGCATTCGTAGAGACGCATGCCGGACGTCAGGATGGTTTCGGCGAAAGCGGCGTTGCGCAACGGCGATCTGGTCACCATCAGACCGTCGTCCCGGAAGATGCGGAAGCGGTCGAGCGTGATGAACTTCGGTTCTTCGAACATGGCTCCGGCCCCCTTGTAGGACCACTGCAACGCCGGATGCTCTGTCGGGTTATCCGGACGCAGACGCAGGAGGACGGCCGCATCGAACATGGTCTTCAGCGCGGCAGCCTCGGAGTTCCAGGAAACAGGATCCAGGGACTTTCCCTGAGGCGTTGCGCTCGCCAGGCGGCGAGCCCGGTATTGGGAAAGGTATCCCGGATCGACAGTCGCCAGATCTCCACCATCCTCGGCTAGCGTAGCGACGAATCTGAGGACGTGCTGACCATAGGTCCGCATGGTGGTCCGCCCGGGCACTTGTTCGGTCATCTTGCGTAGGACGCTGGAGGACTGAGGATGGATTTGAGGAGGATTGGAATACTGGTCGAGGACGAAGGGGACTCGTTCAGTGATCCCGATCCTGGCGTAGAGTGACTTCGCCAACGGGCTGGCCCGATCATGCCAGAACCGTTCGAGCTCATCCGGCATGAGCGCCTCGTCGACCGATTGATCGAGAAGATCAGGATTGACGAAAGCCAGACGCAAGACGGTGTGTCCTCATGGGTTACGGGGTTTCCCGCTTCATGAGGACACACTCTCTCACTTTTTCAAGTTATTTATTGACCGCAGTCCCATCCTGTTCCATAGAATGAGACACAGCACAACATTACTATTGACAGCTCAGGCACTCCTCGTAATCGGTCTGTTCGCCGGCCGCGTTCAGTTCGAACTTCGACAGTTCGGCGGTGTTGTCCGCTTCGACCCCGCCGGCGAAGCCTGCGCGCTGCACGCTCTTCGACCGCAGGTAATAGAGCGACTTGATGCCCTTCTCCCACGCCTGGAAATGCAGCATCATCAGGTCCCACTTGTCGACGTCGGCCGGGATGAACAGGTTCAGCGACTGCGCCTGGTCGATATAGGGCGAACGGTCGGCGGCGAATTCGAGCAGCCAGCGCTGGTCGATCTCGAAGCTGGTCTTGAACGTCGCCTTTTCCTCAGCGGTGAGGAATTCGAGATGCTGGACCGAACCGCCCCGCTCGAGGATCGAATTCCAGACATTGTTCGAATTCTTGGATTTCCGGTCGAGCAGCTTTTCGAGATAGGGGTTCTTCACCACGAAGCTGCCCGAAAGCGTCTTGTGGGTGTAGATGTTCGCCGGGATCGGTTCGATGCACGCGCTTGTCCCCCCGCAGATGATCGAGATCGACGCGGTCGGCGCGATCGCCATCTTGCACGAAAACCGCTCCATCGCGCCCATTTCGGCGGCGTCGGGGCAGGGTCCGCGCTCCTGCGCGAGCAGCATCGAGGCTTCGGATGCCTTGGCCTGAATGTGCTGGAACATCTTCAGATTGTGCGCCTTGGCCATGGCGCTTTCGAACCCGAGCCCCTTCGACTGGAGGAAGGAGTGGAAGCCCATCACGCCGAGCCCGACCGAACGTTCGCGCATGGCCGAATACTTGGCGCGGGCCATCTCTTCGGGGGCGCGGTCGATATAGTCCTGCAGCACGTTGTCGAGGAAGCGCATGACGTCCTCGATGAAACGCTTGTCGGAATTCCACTCGTCCCACTTTTCAAGGTTCAACGAGGACAGGCAGCACACCGCCGTGCGATCGTTGCCGAGATGGTCGATGCCCGTCGGCAGGGTGATTTCCGAACACAGGTTCGAGGTCGAGACCTTAAGGCCGAGATCGCGGTGATGCTTGGGCATCATGCGGTTCACGGTATCGTTGAAGACGATGTAGGGCTCGCCCGTCGCGAGGCGGGTTTCTACCAGCTTCTGGAACAGCGAACGCGCATCGACGGTGGCGCGCACTTCGCCGGTCTTGGGGCTCTTGAGGTCGAACTTGTCGCCCGCGCGCACCGCTTCCATGAATTCGTCGGTGACGAGAACGCCGTGGTGCAGGTTCAATGCCTTGCGGTTGAAGTCGCCCGAAGGTTTGCGGATTTCGAGGAATTCCTCGATCTCCGGGTGGCTGATGTCGAGATAGCACGCCGCCGATCCGCGCCGCAGGGACCCCTGCGAAATCGCGAGCGTCAGGCTGTCCATCACCCGCACGAACGGGATGATGCCGCTGGTCTTGCCGTTGAGGCCCACGGGCTCACCGATGCCGCGGACATTGCCCCAATAGGTGCCGATGCCGCCGCCCTTGGAGGCGAGCCAGACGTTCTCGTTCCAGGTGCCGACGATCCCGTCGAGGCTGTCGGACACGGAATTGAGATAGCACGAAATCGGCAGGCCGCGCGCAGTGCCGCCGTTCGACAGCACCGGGGTCGCGGGCATGAACCACAGGTTCGAGATGTAGTCGTAGAGCCGCTGGGCGTGTTCCTCGTCGTCGGCATAGGCATCGGCGACGCGGGCGAACAGGTCCTGGTAGCTTTCGCCGGGCAGGAGATAGCGGTCGGTCAGCGTTTCCTTGCCGAAGGCGGTTAGGTTCGCATCGCGGGCTGGATCGGTGCGGATCGTGAAACGGCGCGGATTGACGCTCTTGCTGTCGGGTTTGGCGGCCTGCTTCATCGCATTGGCGACGGCGCCGGCCATGGCTTCGCCCGCCTTTTCGGCGATCAGTTCGTCGCTGCCGGTGTCGGCTTTCTTCATGCTCACGGCCTTTTCATTCGCCTGTTTATTCGCCTGCGGGTGTTCCGCAGTGCCGGTTTCGGTGTCGTCGATAACTTCGTTCGGCACGCTGTCGCTCGTCTTGAAATCCATTGTCACCCCGTTGTCCCCCGAATCGCCCCATGGCCGCAAGGGCCAATGTTCCAATTCTGTTCTTTACCGGCCCATCCACAGGCTGTCCCCGGTCCGGCCACAGGCCTGTCCTCCGGATACAGCTCTTCTGGTCTCCTGCCAGGTTCATCCGGGACCCTTCGCCGGAGACTCCGAACCCATGCCCGACCCGAAGGGCCGGAGGGGGGATTCACCATGGCTGGGGGGTCCGCCGCAGACCTAACCACTAGATCATGAATCGCACGCGGGTCCGCGTCAACGGGCGATTAACCCTTAAAACGGCGCCTTGCGCATGTTCGGAGCGCAGCGAGACCGCGCGACGCGTGGACCAAGCTTGAGTCGTGGAACGCGCAAGGGGCAAAATGAATCTGTGAAGAAAAATTTGGTGATTGAATCATGTGAATCAATGCCTGAATCTTTCGCTCGGGCGGCGGCAAGATTGTTGCGCCATCGGGCCCGCAAAGGCCGGCGGCGGGCGCCGCAACGTCCGGCGTTTTCGCCCTTCCGGCCCGCCACGCACACGCCACTAGCCAGTCCGGGCGAACCCCTCTAGGTTCGGCCTCGCAGGCGCTTCAGGGGCGATGGACATGGCAGAGGACATGGCGAACGCTCACGAGCCACCGGACCAGCGCCAAGCCTCCGCTCCACGGCTGTTCCTCAGTTACACCCGCACCGATTCCGAAGCGGCGAAGCGGATCATCGCGGTGCTCGAAGAGGCCGGGTTCGATGTCTGGTGGGACGGCCTGATCGAAGGCGGCGTCAATTACCTGCCCATGACCGAGGCCGCGTTGGAGGAAGCGGATTGCGTCGTCGTGCTGTGGTCGCGGCAGGCGGTCGAATCCGGATGGGTCCGCGACGAGGCGCAGCGCGGCCGCGAACGCGGTTGTCTCGTCCCGGTTTCGCTCGACGGCACGATGTCGCCGCTCGGTTTCCGGCAGATCCAATTGCTCGACATCAGCGGCTGGTCCGGCACGCCCGATGCGCCCGAAATGGCGCGGGTGCTGGCGGCGGTCAGGCGGACGGTCTCGGGCGATGGAGATCCCCCGGACCGCCGGGCCATGCCCGCGCAGGCCGCGCCGCCGGCAGCGCCGCCATCGCCGCGTGCCGCCCTTGCAGGCGGCGTTTCCCGGCGCGGGCTGGCGATCGGTGGCGGGGCGGCCCTGCTGGCGGGCGTCGGCGTGCTGGGCGCATGGCAGGCCGGCCTTTTCGGAGGCGCTGGAGGCGGTGCGGTTTCGATGGCTGTCCTGCCCTTCGCCAATCTCACCGGCGACGAGGAGCAGGGCTGGTTTTCCGCGGGTCTTTCCAATGAACTGCGTCAGGCTCTCGCGCGCAATCCGCGCCTCAGGGTGTCGGCGCCGACCAGTTCGGCAGCGGCCGCGGACGGCGACGAATTCGCGCTTGCCTCACGGCTCGGCGTCGAGAACATCCTGCGCGGATCGGTCCAGCGCGCCGCCGACATGGTGCGCATCTTCGTCGAACTGGTCGAGGTCGACGGCGGTGTCGTGCGATGGTCGGAAAGCTATGACCGGTCCTTTGCCGACGTGTTCGCGATGCAGTCCGAAATCGCCGAGACCGTTGCGCTTTCGCTGGTCGCGCGGATTGCCGGACGCGAAGGCGCGCTTCGGAGCGTGGAGCAGCAGCGGGGCGTGGGCGGGACCGAGGATCCTGCCGCCTACGAGGCCTATCTGCGCGGACTGGCGCTTTCCACTCTTTCTGCCGGGATCAACAGCGATCGCGCCGCGCTGACCCAGTTCGAGGCGGCGATAGCATCCGACCCTGCCTTTGCAGCGGCCCATGCGATGCGCGCGAGAATGCTGGCCGCGGTCGCCAATGCGAGCGCGTCCGCCGAGGAGGTCGAGCGCTTCTACGATCTTTCCATCGCCGCTGCCGAACGCGCGATCGCGCTCGCGCCCGAGCTCGCTCGCGGCCATCTCGCGCTCGGCTTCGCGCTCAATAACGGGCGGCTCAACCGGGCCGGGGCCGCTCCGCATTACCGTCGCGCGCAGGAGCTTGCACCGGGCGATGCCGACGTGCAGGCCTCGGTCGCGATCTTTTATGCCTATGGCGATAAGCAGCCGCTCGCCATGCAGATGATCGACCGCGTGCTCGAACTCGATCCGCTCAATCCCCTCGCCTTTCGCACTGCCGGGTTCATCGCGCTTTTCGCGCGCGATTATTCCGCCACGATCAGCCGCATGATGCAGGCGCTCAAGCTCAATCCGGGGCTTGCCAGCGCCCATTTCGCGATCGGCAATGCCCGGCTGATGCAGGGCGATCTTGCAGGGGCGCAGGCGGCGTTCGAAAAGGAACGCGTGCCGATTTTCAGCCAGGTCGGGCTTGCGATCACGTTCGCGCGGCTCGGCGATGATGCGCGGGCGCGCGCGGCGCTGGCGGAATTGGTCGGGACCTATGGCGATGCCGGGCTCTACCAGCAGGCGCAGGTGCATGCGCAATGGGGCGATGCCGACCGCGCGCTCGATCTCCTCGAGAGGGCCTATGACATGCGCGATCCCGGGATGCTGTTCGCGCGCAACGATGCGCTGCTCGACCCGCTGCGATCCTCGCCCCGGCTCGAACGATTGCTATTGCGGCTGTCCTCGTGATAATCGACCGTTCCACTGTGGGGGAAATCGAGATGAAGACCTATTTCACGGCGCTGCTCGCGGCGGGCTGCGCTCTGGCGCTTGTCGGTTGCAATGGCGGCGAGGAAGCGGCCGAAGAAACCACCGGAGCCGAGGCCCCGATGGAAGAGGGCGCGATGGAAGACGGCGCCATGGAAGACGATGCCATGGAAGACGGCGCCATGGCGGGCGAGGCGGAAATGACCGAAACCCCCGAGGAAGACGATCCTCTCGAAGGCACGGGCAATCCGATCGGCCCGATGGCGCCCGCTTCCGACGAATCGTGATGCGAAGCCCGGCGGACCCTTGAGGGGGCGCCGGGCCGGGTCGTTTCAGCGCGCGGCGGCGATTGTCCGTTCGATCCACTCGCGCGCCCGGGCGACGCGGGTGTAACGGCTCGCCTCGCCCGTCGTGCCGCATTTCCGGCCCGAACTGACCACACCGATCACGCGCGCCCGCCTGTCGGCATCGCCGTAATAGATCAGCGGCCCGCCGCTGTCCCCGTAGCACGCCTGTTCCCCCTCGCTGCCCGCCGCGCACAGCGCCGCATTGAGCAGGTTGCCGGTGTAACCGGTAATCTCGGTGCATTTCTCGAGCGTTTCGAGCTGCATTTTCGCGCCCATCAGCACGGTCGGCATGACCACTCGTTCGACCTCGGTGCGCCCCCAGCCATAGGTGTAGACGTCCATGTCGGGGGCGATCCTGCGCCGCAGCAGCGGTGTCTCGTCGAGGCCGATCAGCCTGATCGCATTGGTCGCAGCGCCGCTCTGCCCGCGACTCGGGTCGTAGCGGATGAGCGCGATGTCGAAAGCGTAGGTGCCCAGATCGAAGAACGGATGCTCGTGGACTTCGAGGATCGGGTAGCTTATCCCCTCATCGCCCGCCGGTCGGTGGACGCCCAGCCTGATGCGATAATCGGCGCTGCGGATCGGAAATTCTTCGCCCGTCTCCAGCCTGTCGACGAGGCAATGCGCCGCCGTCAGCACCCAGCCGCGCCGGATCAGCGCTCCGCCGCACAGGACACGCTGCTTGGCCGACAGGGGACCAAGACCGTTCGGCAGGGTCCGCGGACGCCACAGCAGCGCCTGCCACGGCGCCTGGCCGGGTTCCAGCGGATAGCCCCTGTAGACCCGCCGCTCCGGATCGCACACCAGATCGCTGTAGAGCTGGCCGCGAAATTCGAGCGTGCTGGTCGAACAGG
Organism: Erythrobacter litoralis; assembly: GCF_001719165.1. Lineage (NCBI taxonomy): Bacteria > Pseudomonadati > Pseudomonadota > Alphaproteobacteria > Sphingomonadales > Erythrobacteraceae > Erythrobacter > Erythrobacter litoralis. The sequence continues at coordinate 2,965,031 of NZ_CP017057.1, read as the reverse complement.
GCGAATATTCCATCTGGGCCCGGCTTGCCTCGGGGATATGGGACAACAGGGTCTCCCGGTCGTCGGGCTCTATCGGCGGGACGAAGTTCCGGCCTGCCACGGCGAGCGGCAGGTCGGGATATGTGGCAAGGTTCTGGCGCAATGTCTTGCAGGCGGACCACCATTCCGCTTCGCACAGGCGCACATAAAGCGCCTGGGCGCGCGCGATGTCCTGCGCCAGCGCATCGCCCCGGTCGAGCGCACTGGCGAGCCGGTTGCACGCGGCAAGGTCGCCCGCATCGCAGCCCGTGACGAGCAGGGTCTCCGCCTTTGCGGGATCGACCGTGAGCGCAAGATCGCCGGCACGCGCGCATGCATCGCTTATCCCGGCAAAACAGGCAGCCGCCAGCAATTCGCGGGCCCTGTTGGCGTCTTCGAGGGGCGTGGCGGTGCTGTCGTGAATCTCCCCCAGCCTCGCGCAGGCGGCCATGTCGCCGCTCTCGCAGCCTTCGGTCAGGCCGGGCCATTCGCGCAGCATCGCGGCGGTTTCGCATTGCACCTCGTCGAGCGCGCAGGCGCGGTCGTAGAGCGCGAACGCGTAATCGCGGTCCTGAACCGTTCCATTGCCGACAAACGCGCGGTCGCCGAGCTGCTTGCAGCTCCAGTCGCTCCCGCCCGAGCAGGCATTGTGTAGGATGATTGCCTCCGACGGCCTCCCGGCGGTGCCTTCCTCGAGGCGCAGCAATTCCTCGCATGCCTCGGTATCGAGCGCGTCGCATTGCCCGGTGAGCAGTTCCAAGGCTTCGGCCATGCGTTCGCCCGTCGGCTGCGTCGCAATCATCGCGGCGCCGAGCTCGCGGCACGCCGCGCCGGCGCCTGACCGGCAGGTTTCGCGCCACAGGGCCTCGGCGCGCTGTTCGTCGCGCGGCACGCCGACCCCCCTGTGGAGGAGCCGCGCATAAGCGATGCAGCCCCCCGCCGAGCCGAGTTCGCACGCCCGCGCGAAAGGCGCTGCCGCCTGTTCCGATGCGCTTTCGTCGCGCAGTGCGGTCGTCACCCGGCCGAGCCCTTCGCAACCCCGGGCCACATCCGCCTCGCAGGTTTCGCGGTAGAGGATGGCGGCGATCGGGCGGTTCTGCGGCGTGCCGAGGCCAAGCTCGTATGCTTCGCCCAGATCGCTGCAGGCCGCGCGATCGCCGCTGTCGCAGGCGGCCTCGAGCATGCGGAACCGCGCCGCTTCGCGCTCGATTTCGGCGGCCGGCTTGTCCTGCGGCGCGCGCGGGGTTCCGGAGGTTTTGTAGACAGGGTGGTCGGCGGCCGGGATTTCCGGTTCCTGCGCGCGCAGATCCGCGGGACAGGTCATGGCCGCGGCAAGGAGGCTCGCCAGCATGGCCATCGCCCCAACGGTCCGGTGTGTCATCGCCCGCCTCCCTCGCGAGCGGAGGGTTCTGCCACTCGCACCCCCCTGTCAAGGGAGGCGGTGCCGCCCTGGGCGCACAAACCGTGCTTGTGCCCGTCTTTGCCTTGCGGTTAAGGTCCGCGGTGCAGGGGGCGCTGTCCCTGCCGCGAACAGCAGGCTGGGGGAAGACGCAGGACATGGCCCACGACCCGGCCCACGACCCGGCTGCCGGCTGGAAACCTCACGTCGCCATCGGGATCACCGGCCACCGGCCGGACAATCCCGCCCTGTCCGGCAATCGCGAGGCGGTGCTGCGCGCACTCGAAGACGCTCTCGGGGCGATCGACCGGCTGGCCTGCGAAGCGGCGGGCGAAGGGCGGGAGATCAGGCTCTTCACCCTGCTGGCGGGGGGAATAGACCAGTCCGCCGCCCGCATCGCTCTTGCCAGGCGATGGTCGCTGGTCGCGCCTCTGCCGTTCGGGGCGGGCCTCAATTGCGCGATCAATGCGGGCGCTGCGACGCGCGGGGACGTGGCCGCGCTGTGCAGCGGCGGACAAGCGGCCGATCCCGAGGTCGAAGCGCGCGCGGCGGCGATCCGCACGCTCGCCGACAGCGCGCACCTGTTCGAAATCGCCGACCGCGACGAGGAAATCCGCGCCGCGCTCGAATGCAGTCTCGCCGATCCCGCGGACGGCCAGGCCGCGCGGCGGCTGGACGCGCTGTGTTCGGCCAATGTCGAGCTTGCCGGGCGCGTGATGATCGAACGGATCGACCTTCTCGTCGCGGTCTGGGATCGCACGCGGACCGACCTTGCGGGCGGCACGGGGCACACCGTGCTTGCCGCGCTGGAGACCGGGACACCGGTCCTTGTGATAGACCCGGCGCGGCCCGAAAGCTGGACGATCCTCACGCGCCCCGAAGAGCTCGGCCATCTCGACCCCGGCGCGGCGGCCGGCCCGGATCTTGTCCGGCTCGAGGCGATCGTCGCCGGCGCGCTCGCCCCCATGGCGCACAGCGTCGAGCGCATGCGGCGGGAAAAATGGCGGCCCAGATCGTCTTTCGGTTTCGGGATCTATCGCTGGATCGAATGGCTGTTCGGCGGGCGCACCGCGAAATCGGGCACGATCCAGACCCGTTTCGAAGCGCCCGGCAGCATCGCCGCGGGAAGCGCCGCCGGATTGCTCGATGTCGCGCGCGCCGCGCTCGGGCCGGAGGATCGCGTCGTCGCCCGGATCGAACGCGAATTGCTGCCGAACTTCGCCTGGGCCGATGGCGTGTCGAGCCGCCTTTCGGATGCCTATCGCAGCGGCATGTCGGTCAATTTCATGCTCTCCGCGCTCGCGATCATAATCGGCATCGCCTATCTGCCGCTCGGCCTGCCGGAGCTCAAATGGGTCTTTGCGCTGATCGAGCTGGGACTGCTGCTCGCCATTCTCGCGATCACCTATGTCGGGCACGCACGGGCATGGCACCGCCGCTGGTTCGAGACGCGGCGCGTGGCGGAATATCTGCGGTTCGCGCCTGCCATCGCGATCACGGGCGTCGCCCGTCCGGTCGCCCGCTGGCCGCGCGGGGGGCGGGGCGAATGGCCCGAACGCTTCAGCCGCGATGCGCTGCGCGATGCGGGGCTGCCCGAGGCCCGGATCGACCGTGCCTTCCTGCGTCGCGCGCTCGAGGGGATCGTCCTGCCGCACATCACCGGCCAGCGCCGCTATCACGAAGCCAAGGCCAAGCAGCTCGCGCGGGTCGACCGCCGCATCGACCGGGCGGCGGAGAGCTGTTTCCTCGCCGCGGTGGTTTCGGTCTCGATCTGGCTCGCCATCGCGGCGGCGGCGGCGGCCGGGCTGGTCCCGGCGTCATGGCCCGATGCGACCGCCAAGCTGTTCACCTTTCTCGGCGTTGCTTTCCCGACGCTTGGCGCGAACCTTGCCGGGCTGCGCTATTTCGGGGATTTCGAACGCTTCGCCGCGATCTCGCGCGCGACTTCGGGCAAGCTTTCCTCGGTCGAGGAGCGGACCGGCCTCCTGATTTCCGGCGACGAGCAGCGCCTGACCTTTTCGTCCGCGAGCGACCTCGTGCGTGCCGTCGACGAGATCATCGTCGGCGAAATCGAAAGCTGGCAATCGGTCTATGCCGCAAAGCATCTCGGCCTGCCGGCGTGATCTGCCGGGCATTCCGGAAGACGCCGCTTCTCAGTCGATGATTTCCGCGTCGAGCTCGGGATTGAGCACGGTGACGCGGTTGAGCCATTTCTTGGGCCGGCGCAGCATGTCGCCGGGATATTCGACCTTGAGGCCGAGGATTTCCGCCATCCGCCCGACGAAGTGGATGCAATTGCGCTTTTCCAGGTCGTTATACTTGCCCGGCGCGTTCTGCCAGGCGCGCACCTCGGCGACGATGCGGCGATATTGCCGGTCGGTCAGCGTCAGGGTGAAATGGCGGTTGGTGTTCTTCACGTTGCGTTCGGTTTCGGCCAGCACCATGTGTTCGACCGGGCCGGACAGGATCGTGGGCGTCACCGTGCGCGCGGAAAAGCCGTAATTCTCGTTCACCGCCTCGCCCGTCTCATCGAGCGTGCCTTCGAGCACGATTGAGGTGTGCGGATAACGCCCCCACAGGACCGAGCCGTCGAAGCTGTGGAAATGGATCCGCACCTCGGCAAGCGCCGCACTGCTCTAGGCGAGCATGAAAAGCGCGAGGAAATGGACCGCGAGACGGGGGAGGCGCGTCAGCATGGGAAGCGACATACCGCCCCTCTCGCGCGGCTGGCAAGCGCCGTCAGGCCTGGAGCAGGGTCGCATTGCCGCCCGCCGCCGTCGTGTCGATACAGACCGCGCGCTCGACCGCGAAACGGGCGAGGTAATGCGGGCCGCCCGCCTTGGGACCGGTTCCCGACAGGCCCTCTCCGCCGAAAGGCTGGCTTTCCACGACCGCGCCGATCTGGTTGCGGTTGACGTAGAAATTGCCCACGCGCACGCGCGCCTCGACGAACCGCCGGGTCGCGGCGATGCGGCTGTGGAGGCCCAGTGTTAGGCCGTATCCGGTCGCGTTGATGTCCGCGATGACCTGCCCGAGATCCTGCGAGCGGAATCGCGCGACGTGGAGCACGGGACCGAAATTCTCGCGGGTGAGCTCTAGGATCGAATCCACCTCGATGATGGTCGGCGCGACGAAACAGCCCCTGGCCGTATCGTCGGGCATGGGACAGCGCATGACGTGCCTCCCGCTCGCCTCGCTGCGCGCGACGTGCCGTTCGAGCGCGGCCTGCGCGTCGGGATCGATCACGGGCCCGACATCGGTCGAGAGATGCGCGGGGTCGCCGACATTCAACGCCTCGAACCCGCCGCGGATCATCTCCAGCATCGAATCCGCCACGTCCTCCTGCAGATAGAGCACGCGCAGCGCCGAACAGCGTTGACCCGCGCTCTGGAAGGCGGAGGCGACGACATCGCGCACGACCTGTTCGGGCAGCGCGGAGGAATCGACGATCATCGCGTTCTGCCCGCCGGTCTCCGCGATGAAGGTCGCGATCGGACCTTCGCGCCCGGCGAGCGTGCGGTTGATCGCGCGCGCGGTCTCGGTCGACCCGGTGAAGGCGACGCCCGCAAGCCGCGGATCGGCGGTGATGAGCTGGCCGACCTCGCCCGCGCCGGGGAGAAGCTGGAACGCTTCGGGCGGGATGCCCGCCTCGTGGCACAGCTTCACCGCGAGTGCGGCGATCAGAGGGGTCTGTTCGGCGGGCTTGGCGATCACCGCATTGCCCGCGGCCAGCGCGGCCGAGGCCATGCCGGTGAAGATCGCGAGCGGGAAGTTCCACGGCGAAATCGTCGCGAACACGCCGCGCCCGTGAAGCGAGAGCGTGTTTTCCTCTCCCGTAGGCCCCGGCAGGCGGATCGGCGGGCCGAACTGGCGGCGCGCCTCGGATGCGTAATAGCGCAGAAAATCGACCGCCTCGCGCACTTCGAGCACGCCGTCGAGCAGGGTCTTGCCCGCCTCGCGCGTGGCGAGGCTGAGGAATTCGGCCGTATGCGCCTCGAACAGGTCGGCCGCTTCCTCGAGCAGGAGCGCGCGCCTTTCCCCGCCGAGCGAATCCCAGCCGGGCTGGATCGCGCTCGCCCGGGCGAAAGCGTCCTCGACTTCCTGCGGGGTCGCATCGCGGCGCTTGCCCACTTCGACCGTCAGGTCATGCGGCATAGTAATCGGGGCGATCTCGCCGCTTTCGGGGCCGGGGAAGGTCGGTCCGGCGTAATATTGCCTGTCCGCCAGCCGGTCGATCTCGGCCTGCAGGGGGCCAAGCACCAGCGGGTCCGACAGGTCGGTGCCCGCGCTGTTGAGCCTGCCGCCGCGATCCGCGCCGAAAATGTCCTTGGGCAGCGCGATCGCCGGATTGCGGCGCGGCTTCATCGCGGCGAGTTCGGCGACCGGATCGGTGACGAGCTCTTCGGCCGCCACGTCGGCATCGCCCATGCGGTTGACGAAGCTGGTGTTCGCCCCGTTTTCCAGCAGGCGGCGCACGAGATAGGCGAGCAGTTCCTTGTGCCCGCCCACGGGGGCGTAGATGCGCACCGGGGTCCGGGCATTGCCTTCGACTTCGTGGAGCGCCTCGAACACTTCCTCGCCCATGCCGTGGAGACGCTGGAATTCGAAGGGTCTGGATTGTGCCAGCTCCTTCACCACCGCCACGGTGTAGGCGTTGTGGGTCGCGAAGGCGGGGTAGATCACGTCATCATGTTCGAACAGGCGCGCGGCGCAGGCGAGGTAGGACACGTCGGTCGCGATCTTGCGGGTGAAGACGGGGTAATCGTCGTAGCCGCCGACCTGGCTGATCTTGATCTCGCTGTCCCAATAGGCGCCCTTGACCAGCCGCACGAACAGCTTGCGGCCATGGCGGCGGGCGAGCTTGGCGATCCAGTCGCACAGCGGCACGCCCCGCTTCTGGTATGCCTGGATGGCAAGGCCGAAGCCTTCCCAGCGGCTCCCGTCGGCGCGCGTGAAGATGTCGTCGTCGCGAATCAGCGCCTCGATTATGTCGAGCGAGACTTCGAGCCGTTCGGCCTCTTCGGCGTCGACGGTGAAATGGATGTTGGCATCGCGCGCCTTCATCGCCAGCGCCTTGACGATCGGCGTGATCTCGGCGCGCGCCTGTTCCCTGTGGAAATGGGTGTATTTGGGATGCAGCGCGGACAGCTTGACCGAAATGCCGGGAGAGGAGCCGATTGCGCCGGTGGCTTCGCGCGCAAGGCGTTCGATCGCGCGTTCATAGGCGACGCGGTAACGTTCCGCATCGGCATAGGTCATCGCCGCCTCGCCCAGCATGTCGAAACTGTGGGTGAGGCCCTTTGCGCGTTCGGGCGCGGCGCGCTTCAGCGCTTCTTCGATCGTGCGGCCGAACACGAATTGCCCGCCCAGAATGCGCATCGCCTGCAAGGTGGCGCGGCGGATGACGGGTTCGCCGAGCCGGTTCATCGCGCTTTTCAGCGTGCGGCCCATGCCCTTCTGGTGTTCCTCGGGCCGCTCCAGCACCTCGCCCGTCAGCATCAGCGAGAAGGTCGCGGCATTGACGAAGGTCGACGAGCTTTCGCCGAGCCGCTCGCCCCATTCGATCTCGGCGATCTTGTCGCGGATCAGCGCATCGGCGGTGCGCGCGTCGGGCACGCGCAGCAGCGCTTCGGCCAGGCACATCAGCGCGATGCCTTCATCCGTGTCGAGCCCGTATTGCTGCAGGAAGGCGTCGATCCCGCTCGCGCTCTGGGCGCGCGCGCCCTCGATCAGGCGGATCGCTAGCGCGGCTGCCTCGCCCGACAGCTTGCGCGCGGGGGCGGCCTGTTCGAGCCGTTCGGCGATGCAGGCTTCTTCCTCGGCGCGATAGGCGCGGCGAAGTTCGGCGCGGTCGAGCATGTGGGTCGTGCTTTGCGGGATGTCGGGCGTAGTCAAGTCGTGGGGGATCCTTCATTTCGCGAAGATTCGCGGTGTTGACAGCAAAATCGCATAGGGGCGGGGGCGCGATCAAGCTTTGTGGAAGAGAAGCGTTTGAGCGCGATCAAGGTTTCCGGCACCGGAACGCGCGATGCAGGCCCCGCATTGATAGGGCGCCCCCGGCAAGCCGCATCGCGAATACGGGCATCGGACAGGCGATCATTGACAAAGCCAGCGCTTCGGGCGAAATTTGTCCGGACAAATTCAAAGGGTGACATCATGGCCAGCGATCTTCCTCCCCCGTATACCGCGCTCACCCGGCACGAGATGATGCCGCGCACGACCCATGACGAGGCGGCGCGGTTCAATTTCCTCACCCATTTCAATCGCTACCTTTCGGGCAGCATCGGAAGCGGCAACAAGCTCGCCTATGAAAAGCGCGTCCTGCCCGCCTTTCGCGCCGAACACGGGCGCGATCCGGACCATCGCTATGAAATCCGCGATGCCATGAACCGGGATCAGTGGCACCGGATGTGGTCGGCGCTGAAGCGCAATTCGATGGAGATGCGCCAGCATTTCGGGCGGCAGGTGGTGCTGCGCCAGCTCGACGAACTCGATGCCATGGCGCGGCAGTACAACGAACATTCCGGGATGCTCGAACTCGATGCGAGCGTGGAGCAGCCCTCTTACCAGACCGCGGTCGACATCCACTGCCAGCCCGGCGGCTATCACGGCGGGGAGCGCGCGGGCGATGTCGCGGTCGGCGCGAATTACGATGTCGGCCTGTTCGCGACTGTCGGCGGCGCATTGGGCGGGCTCAACGATGGCGGCGGTCAGGCCGTGGTCGACTGGGTCAAGGCCGAGCGGCCCGATTGGAAGCCGCGCCGCATTCTCGATATCGGCTGCACGATCGGCCACAATGCCGTGCCGATCGCGCAGGCCTTCCCCGAGGCGGAAGTCATCGCGATCGACACCGCGGCGGCGAGCTTGCGCTATGGCGCGGCGCGCGCGGCGGCGCTGGGGGTGAAGAACATCCGTTTCGTCCAGGCTTCGGGGGAGGACCTGTCGCGCTGGGCCGACGGGCATTTCGACTGGGTCCAGACGACGATGTTCCTGCACGAGCTTTCGGCCAAGGCCATGCCGCGCATCATGGAAGAGGCGAACCGCGTGCTCGCGCCCGGCGGGCTGATCCTGCATATCGAGCAGCCGCAATATTCCGATGACATGCCGCTGTTCGAACAGTTCATGCGCGACTGGGACGCCTTCAACAACAACGAGCCGTTCTGGTCCGCCATGCACGGGCAGGATCTGAAGGAGGTCATGGCGAAGGCCGGCTTCCCGCGCGATGCGCAATTCACCGCCGGGGTGCGCGCGGTGGTCGATCCGGAAATCTTCCCGCCCTCGCCCGATGACGGGGAAGAGGATTTCGGCCGCGCCGCGATCTGGAACGCCTATGGCGCGTGGAAACCGATCGCGCAGGAGCAGGCCGCGTGAGCGAGGACGGCGAGCCGTTCGACTGGGTCGCGGCATCGGGGCGCAAGGCCAGGGGCAAGCGGCCCGAATATTTCGACGACCCCGCGCTCGACCGGCTCTATTCCACCGTCTTCGCGCTCGCCGCAGAGGTATCCGCCCTGCGCGAGAGGCAGGATACGGTCGAACGCCTGCTCGATGAAAAGGGCACGATCAGCCGCGCGGACATCGAACGCTACGAGCCCGACCGCACCGCCGCCGAAGAGCGCGGCCTTGCAACGCGCGCCTATGTCGCGCGGATCATGCGCGGTTTCCAGCAGGAGGTCGAGGCGATGGAAGCCTCAGACCCGCCGATCATGGACATCGTGGAGAAGCTTTCGCGCGAATAGTCCCCCGCGGCCCGGCCGCTCTTTCATCGTTCACCTGGGGAGGGGGACATGGAATTCCTGTATCTCAATGAGCTGTCCATCCTCAGGTGGATCCACATCCTCGCCATGGTCTACTGGCTGGGCGGGGAATGGGGCGTGTTCCAGACGAGCTATCACGTCACCAATCCCGCGCTTTCGCTGGAAGAGCGGCGGCGGCACATGGAAACCGCCTATCGCATCGACATCCTCGCGCGCACCGGCATCGTCCTGCTGCTCCCGCTGGGGCTGCACATGGGCAAGATCTACGGCTTCGTGCCGCTGCTCGAAGGGGCGGGCGTGTGGCTCATGTGGCTGTTCTTCGCCGTCTGGCTGGCGATGACCTGGACCGCCTTCATCAAGCGCGAGACCGATATCGGCATCAAGGTCACCCGCGCCGAGGAATTGCTGCGCTACCCGCTGATCGCCGCCCTGTTCATCTTCGCCGCGATGGCCTTTGCCGGGACCGGGCCGATCCAGTCGGGCGAGGGCAATGACTGGTATCCGGCTAAGATGGCGCTTTATGCCTTCGCGCTCGTCATCGGGCTGTTCCTGCGGCTTGTCATGCGGCGCTGGACCGAAAGGTTCCGGGTGCTCGCCGCCGGTCCGGACGCGGCGCAGGAGGCCGCGCTGGCGCAGGAGATCGGCCTCGCGCGGTGGTCGGCCTATGTCTACTGGATCACCATCGCCTCGGTGTGTTTCCTCGGGGCCGTGAAGCCCTTCTGAAGGAGAGAGCAATGCCCGCCTACATGATCGTCACCGCCTCGATCCGCGACCGCGAGGCCTTCGTCTCGGGCTATGGCGCGCGCGCGGCCGAGCTGATCGGGCAGTTCGGCGGTGAATATTTGCTGCGCGGGCCGGGCGCCGAATGCCTCGAGGGCGATTTCGGAGAGGGCGCGAGCATGGTCATCTCGAAATGGCCCGATCGCGAGGCAGCCAGGCGGTTCTGGAATTCGCCCGAATACGCCGAGGCGAAGAAGCTGCGCGAGGGCCTCGCCGACGTGCAGGTGCTGCTGATCGACGGGCCGGATATCAGTCCAGTATCTGATTGAGCTCGATCAGGATGCCGTCCGGGTCGAAGAAATTGCACCCCATCACCCGGATCTCCGCACCCCCGTCGCGGCCCGGATAGACCTGCAGGCGCGGTTCGGCGGTGAAGGTGACGCCGGGAACGTCCTTGGCCGCGGCGCAGCGCCCCTCGACATCGTCGGTGTTGAGCACCAGCACGACATCGCCCGGCCCCATGCGCTTGGGGTAATCGTCCGCCGGGATGGGGGGGCTGGTCCATTCCATCAGGCCGATCCAGCCGACCCACGGGTCATTGGCGTTCAGCAGGACGAGCCGAGCGGTCGCCCCCGGCTCACCTGCGGGCAGGGCGACGCCGCTGGTGGTGACGGTGGTGTCGTAATTGACCTCGAGCCCGATCACGTCGCGATAGAGGCGAAGCGATTTCTCCATGTCGCGCACGATGATCGTCGCACGGCGCACATCGGTCGGCAGGCGCTCTTGCGGAGCCTCCACCCCGGCGGCGCGCGGGGCGCTGGCTGGCGGCGGCGTTTCGTTGCCGATATTGACGCTGCATCCCGCCAGCAGCGTGGCACAGCCCAGCACCACCATCCTCATGCGCTCTCTCCCACTGCGCCGCCCGCGATCAGCGCGGCGATCCTGTCCTCGTCATAGCCGAGGCCTGCCAGCACCTCGCGCGCGTCGCGCCCCGGTTTGGGCAGGTGCTGCGGGGCGCCGATCCTCTTGCCGTCCATCTCGAGCGGGATGGTCGGCAGGCGGACCTCGGTCCCGTTGTCGAGCGTCACGTCCTCGAGGCCCCCTTGGGCAAGGTGCGGATCGTCGAACATGTCCTGAGGCTTGCCGATCGGCGCGAAGGGCAGGCCCGATCCGTCGAGCTTCGCGATCACCTCTTCGCGCGTCATCGTCGCGACCAACTCGCGGATGACGGGCAGGATGCGGTCGCGCGCATCGACCCGCGCGTTGTTTTCGCGCAAGCTTTCGTCCGCCCACAATTCGTCGAGGCCGAACAGCTTGCAGAACTTCTCCCACAGCGCATCGGTGACGACGCCGATGAAGACGGGCTCGTCCTTCGTCTCGAACACGTCGTAGATCGCCCAGGCGGAAACGCGCGCGGGCATGGGCGCGGCGGGCGTGCCGGTCACGGCATACTGCGCCATGTGCTGGCCGACGAGGTAGATCGTCGTCTCGAACAGGCTCGCGGTGACTTTCTGCCCGCGTCCGGTGCGGTGGCGTTCCTCCAATGCGGCGAGAATGCCGATGACGCCGAACATTCCGCCGGTGACGTCGATCACGCTCGCCCCGGCGCGCAGCGGCTTTCCGGGAGGGCCGGTCATGTAGGCGAGCCCGCCCATCATTTGCGCGACCTCGTCCAGCGCCGTGCGCTGTTCGTAGGGTCCGGGGAGGAAGCCCTTTTCGGAAGCATAGATCAGGCGCGGATTGGCCTTTGCGCAGCTTTCGTAATCGAGGCCCAGCCGGTCGAGCGCGCCGGGGCGGAAGTTCTCGACCAGCACGTCCGCCCCCGCGACGAGGTCCTTCGCCACCGCGATGCCCTCCTCGCTCTTGAGGTCGAGGCAGATCGAGGCCTTGCCCCGGTTGTACATCGGGAAATAGCCCGCGCCCGAACCCTTCAGCCGCCGCGTGCGGTCGCCTCCGATCGGCTCGATCCGCACGATCTCGGCGCCGAGGCCTGCGAGGATGTGCCCCACCGTCGGCCCCATCACCATGTGGGTGAATTCGACGACCTTGATGCCCTTCAGCGGCTGGGGAGCGCTCATGCCGCGGCCCTCTGCTTGTAATCGAGCATCGGCCCGGCATCGGGGGTGAAGCCGTAGAGCGGCTCGCCCGGCAGCGCCTCTTCGACGATTCTGCGCACCTCCAGCAGTTTTTCGAGGTCGATCCCGGTCTTCAGCCCCATCGCATTGAGCATCAGGACGAGGTCCTCGGTCACGAGATTCCCGCTCGCACCGGGCGCAAACGGGCAGCCGCCGAGCCCGCCCAATGAGGCATCGAAGGTGGTGATCCCTTCCTCCAGCCCGGCCACCACGTTCGCGAGGCCAAGCCCGCGGGTGTTGTGGAGGTGGAGCGTTGTCAGCCTGTCCGCGCCCACCGCCGCGCGCACCTTGCGGGTGAGCCTGCGGACCTGCGCCGGGTCGGCATAGCCGGTCGTGTCGGACAGGGAGAGTTCCTCGGCCCCCGCTTCCACCGCCTTTTCGGCGAGGCGCACGACCTGATCCTCGGCAACCGCGCCCTCCATCGTGCAGCCGAATGCGGTGGACAGGCCGACCGCGAAATGGATGTCATGTTCGCGCGCGATGGCGGACGCCGCCGCGATCTCCGCGATCATGGCGGGATGGTCCTTGCGCACGTTCTTGATCGAGTGCGTCTCGCTCATCGAGAAGGGGATGGACATGGCGTGCACCCCTGCCTCGGCGGCGCGGCTCGCACCTTTGGCGTTGGGGACGAGCGCGACGACGTTCAGCCCCTCGATGCCGCGTGCAAAGGCGACCAGTTCGGCGGTGTCGGCCATCTGCGGGAGCAGCTTGGGCGGCACGAAGCTGCCGACCTCGATCTCCTTCACGCCCGCCGCCGCTTCGGCCGCGATCCAGCGTTTCTTGGCTTCCAGGGGCATCACCCGGTCGATCGATTGCAGCCCGTCGCGCGGGCCGACCTCGGATACGAGGATGTCGGTCATTGCGTTCTCTCCAGGTATACCCACGGGCGCGCCTTGCGGTCGGCCCCGGTCCATGCATCTATCGCCGCGCCCTGCGTCAGCGTGAGGTCGATCGCGTCCAGCCCATCGGCCAGCATCCGCTTCGCTTCCGGGTCGATCTCGAAGGGGTGGACCTCGCCCCGGCAGCGCACTTCCTGCGCGGCGAGATCGATTTCGACCACTTGGCCCGCGATGCTCTCCAGCACCTCGCGCGGGAGGGCGACGGGGAGGACGAAATTGCGGATGCAATTGCCGCGAAATATCGGCGCGAAGCTTTCGGCCAGAACCGCGCGAAAACCGTATTCGGCAAGCGCCCAGACCGCGTGTTCGCGGCTCGACCCGCAGCCGAAATTGCTGCCTGCGACGAGGATGGTCGCGTTGCAATATTCGGGGCGGTTGAGGACGAAATCGGGATCGGGCGTGCGCGCATCGGCATCGCTGTAACGCCACGGCGCGAACAGCCCGTCCGCCAGCCCGGTGCGCCCGGTCGAGCGCATTTCGCGGCTGGGAATGACCGCGTCGGTGTCGACATTGTCGGCGAGCCCGCCGACGTGATTGGGGTTGTCGGCGAGCCTGTCGAGATGGAGCGGCGCGGCAATGCCCGTCAGCGGTTGGGGGAAGGCGGTCATGCCGGTTCCTTCGCGCGCGCATATTCGCGCGGGTCCGCAATGACGCCCGCAATCGCGCTCGCCGCGACGGTTTCGGGCGAGGCGATGTGGGTGCGGATGCCGGGGCCCTGACGCCCTTCGAAATTGCGATTGGTGCTTGAAATCACGCGCGATCCTTCGGGGAAACCCTCGCCGCCGGCATAGAAGCACAGCGAACACCCGCTCATGCGCCATTCGAACCCGGCCGCGGCGAAGATCGCGTCGAGCCCCTCCGCCTCGGCCGCGCGCTTGACCGAAAGCGAGCCGGGGACGACCAGCGCCTTCCTGATCGAGGGGGCGATATGGCGGCCCTTCAGGATGGCGGCGGCCCGCCTGAGGTCGCTGAGGCGCGCATTGGTGCAGCTGCCGATGAAGGCGGCATCCACCGGCGTCCCGGCGAGCGCTCTGCCCGCTTCAAGGCCGATATAATCATGCGCGCGCGCCGGGCCCTGCGGGACGGCGGCGGTGACGGGGATGGTATGTTCGGGGCTCGTCCCCCAGCTCACCATCGGGGCGATGTCGGCGGCCTCGATCACGATCTCGCGGTCGAAGGTCGCGTCCTCGTCCGAGCGGAGCGTCTGCCAATAGGGATCGTCGAAATTGTCCGGCGCATAGGGCCGCCCCGCGAGATATTCGAAAGTCGTCTCGTCCGGCGCGATCAGGCCGGTCATCGCGCTGAATTCGGTCGCCATGTTGCACAGGGTCATGCGCGCTTCCATGTCGAGCGCGGCGACCGCTTCCCCGGCGAATTCGACGACATGGCCCGCGCCCCCGCCCGCGCCGTGGCGGGCGATCAACGTCAGGATCATGTCCTTCGCCGTCACGCCGGGCGCAAGCGCGCCCTTGAAGGTCACGCGCATGGTCTTCGGCTTTTCGAGGCGGAGCGTGCCCGTCACCATCGCGTGTTCTGCCTCGCTCGATCCGATGCCCCACGCCAGCGCGCCGAAGGCTCCTTGCGTGCAGGTGTGGCTGTCGGGCGCGACGAGCGTCAGGCCGGGCAGGACGATCCCCTGTTCGGGCGAGATCACGTGGACGATGCCCTGCGCGCTGTCATTGACGTCGAACAGGGTGATGCCAGCCGCGCGGCAGGCGGCGCGGGTTTCGGTGATGAAGCCCTCGCCGCCCGGCATCAGCGTGCCGTCGCCGCGCCCGGGGCGGGTGTCGACGATGTGGTCCATCACGGCGAAGACCCGCGCGGGGTCGCGCACGGTGCGCCCCATCTCGGCCATGCGGGCGAGCGCGGCGGCCCCGGTGCGTTCGTGCAGGAACACCCGGTCGATCGCGACCAGCGCCGCTCCGCCCGCCGTGTCGGCGACGAAATGCGTGTCCCAGACGTGATCGAACAGGGTGCGTCCCATGACTGTCCTCAGGCGCCGTGTTTCGCCTTCATTTCCTCGTCAATTGTCTTCCAGTCCTTCGTCACGAAATGCTCCTGGATCGCGGTGCGCGTCTCCAGCTTTCCGTCGCGGATCCAGTGCCAGGTGCGGCAGCGATTCTTGCCGTCGTCGCTGATCTGGATCTGCTCGTAAAGGTAGAGCGAGGGATCGCCGGTGCGCTGCCAGTAGAGCATCATCGTGCGGTTCTTATCATCCAGCGGCACTTCGGCGGCCCAGCCCTGGATCAGTTCGTTGTCCCACCAGATGCGCCCGTCGCGATAGGACGCGGGGAAATCGCGCACTTCGGTCCTGCCGTCGGGCCAGGTGTAGTAATTGGTCTGGTGATAGGGGATCTCGTCGTCGCCCGTCATGCGGCACAGCAGGCGGCTGGCGTGTTCGTCCACCTTTTCGTTGTCGGCGTTGAAATAGGTGTAGGTCCCGTCCCACACCCCTTCGTGGCGGGCGAGGAGCGGCATTTCCTTGGCCATGTCGATCATTCACGTCTCTCCTTGGATTTGGGCAAGTGTGTCGTGCCAGCGGCGCGCGGCATCCCCGGCCCTGACCCGGGCGAGGGAGCGGGCGTGGACCGCCGGGGTGGCGATGGCTTCGGGGCTGAGCGGGACCGCGTGGGTCGCATTCGCTTCGTACCATGGTTCGAAAAAGGCCTCTGCCCGCGCGGTCTGCCATGCCCGCTGGAGATAGAGGCCGAACCGGTCGGGCGTCATGTCGGGATAGAGGGCTTCGGGGTCGCCCGGCGGCGGTGCGGGCCAGTCGATCCCCTGCGCGCCGAGCGCGTCGGCGGCGGCTTTGACGGCGGCGCGCATGTCGGCGAAATCGCTCGACTGGCCGTGGCCGGGCACATCGATGGCGAGCGCGCCTTCGCCCGGATCGGCCAGTTCGCGCGCCGGAGCGTGGAGCTGGAGCCGCCCGCCGCGCTTGCCTTTCCAGTGGATGAGGCCGTCATCCAGATGAAGCCAGCCTTCGTCCGCGTCCTCGGGCAGGGCGCCGCAGGGTGCATCGCCGACATGCTCCTGAAGGAAGGCGAGGCTCGTGTCCTGGTGTTCCTTCGGCGTCGCGACCTTCCGCGCGCTCCAGCTCGCGGGCATTTCGCCCAGCCGGTCGATATGCGCCTGGAGCGGGTCGCCGCCATAGGCGCTGATGAGGCAGGGCGGCACGTCTTCCCCTGCGGGCGGAATGTCGCGCGGCGCGCGCAGCACCGCGCCATAGCCCGCGCGGTAATGTTCGCCCGCGTCGAGCATTTCCGAAACCGTCTGCGCCACCTGCGCGACATCGGCATGGGCGATCGGCAGGCGCGCTTCCTCGCGCGTGTCGAACCACGGGAAGACCCAGCTCTGTTCGAGAATGCGGTTCCAGATCCAGGCCAGGTGTTCGCCATAGGGTTGCGGCACGAATTCGGGCAGGTAGCTTTCCCCGAAGATGCGCATTTCCTCCGGCGTCCAGATGGCATAGCCGCCGACCGCGAGACAGCGGAACGCCTGCGGCCTGCGCTTGATCGCGGTGACGAGGATGATGCCGCCCGAATGGAAGCCGTAAGCGGGGCAGGGCGCGATGCCGAGCGCGTCGGCGAACTCCATGATCGCATCGGCGAAGTCGCCGATTTCGGGGTTACCGGGGAGCGGATCGGACTGGCCGAAGCCGGGCGTGTCGGGCGCGATGCAGGTGAAATGCGCGCCCCATTCGCGCATCAGTTCGGCGTATTCGGCCGATGAGCGCGGGCTCTGGTGGACCATCAGCAGCGCCGGGCCGCTGCCGCAGCGGCGATAATGCACCTTTCGCGCCGGTTTCGGTCCGCGCGCAGGAATGGTGAGGACGTGACGGGTGATCTGGCGGGTGATCTGGCGGGTGATCTGACTGGGCAAGGAATCCCTCTCGCGGCTCGCGGGCTCAAGTTGTCCGGACAAATTTCACTCGACATGGCCTTACGCGGCTTTATTGTGCGCTGTCAAAGCGTAAAAACCGCCAGTCGGACACGTTCGTGGCGAGCCTCGTTCGCGTGTCGGATACGCGCCTATCGCGCCGACAAGGCACTGACCGCAGAGGGGAGCTTCATGACGGAACTCGTGGGAACCAAGATGGTCGAGGACGGGCGCACGGCGCGCGCGATCTTCGAAGAGGTGATGGCGAACCCCGCGCGCAAGAAATTCGGCTTCGGAGAGAAGCTCGCCATCGTCAATGTCGACGTGCAGCAGGCCTATACCCGCACCGACCTGTTCAAGACCGCCTACGAGACCGATCCCGATCAGATCGAATACATCAACACGATCAGCCGCCTTGCCCGCGAAAAGGGCATGCCGGTGATCTGGAGCCGCGTCGCCTACAAGGCGGACGCGGGCGATGCGGGCGTGTGGGGCACGCGCACCGATACCGAGGATTCCTTGCAGAACATCAAGTACGAAAGCGAACGCCACCAGTTCGACCCGCGCTGCGAGATCGACGGGCACGACCTGCAATATACCAAGCGCATGCCGAGCGCGTTCTTCGAAACCCCGCTCGCCAGCTATCTCGTCTGGCACAAGGTCGATACCGTAGTGGTGACGGGCGGCAGCACGTCGGGCTGCGTTCGGGCGACCGCGGTCGATGCGCTCTCCCACGGATATCGAACCATCGTTCCGATCGAGACCTGCGCCGACAAGCACGAAAGCTATCACTTCGCCAATCTCACCGACCTCCAGTTGAAATACGCCGATGTCGAGCCCGTGCAGGCGGTGATCGACTGGCTGGAGGCGCGCTGATGCAGGAAGGCGCGCCCGATCCCGGGCTCTACGATTACCACCCCAACAAGGGCCGCCCCAAGATCGAGTGGCCGGGCGGCAAGACCTGCGCCGTATGGGTCGCGCCCAATCTCGAATATTACGAGATCGACCCGCCGATCCATCCCAAGCGCAATCCCTGGCCGCATCCTGCCCCCAGCGTCGTCGGCTATTCCCACCGCGACCATTCCAACCGCGTGAGCCACTGGCGCATGGCCGAGGTGATGACCCGCCACGGCTTTCCCGGCTCGGTCAGCCTTTCGGTCGCCTTGTGTCAGCATCACCCTGAAGTGGTCGCCGACGCAGTCTCCCGCGGCTGGGAGTTCTTCAGCCACGGCATCTACAACACGCGCTATTCCTACGACATGACCGAGGAACAGGAGCGCGCGATCATCGAGGATTCGATTGCGACGGTCGAGGCCGCGACCGGCCAGCGCATCCGCGGCTGGCTCGCGCCGGCGCTGACGCATACGCCGCGCACGCTCGACCTACTCGCCGAATACGAATTCGACTATACCTGCGACCTTTATCACGACGATCAGGTGCAGGAGGTGAAGGTGGCTGAAGGCCTCTTGGCCTCGATCCCCTACAGCCTCGAGGTCAACGACCATTACGGCTTCTTCGTCTACAACATGAGCGGACGCGAATATGCCGAGACGCTGGTCAAGCAGTACGAAAGGCTGGCGGAGGAAGGCGCGAATTCGGGCACCGTCATGTGCATTCCGCTACACGCCTACCTGATCGGCCAGCCGCACCGGATCGGCCCGTTCGAGGAGGCACTGGAACACATCGCGAAGGACGGCCGCGCATGGCTCGCCACCGCGGGCGAGATCGTCGATGCGTGGCGTGAACAAATGGGGAGGGCCCAGCAATGAGCACCTTGCCCGAAAGCTACACCCAATACCCGAAGCGCCGCGAGGGCTATGACCACGACCTTTACGAATGGTCGAACCTGCATGAACGCCCGCCGGTCAAATGGCCCAAAGGCTCGGTCGCGGTGTGGCTTTGCGTCAGTCTCGAATGGTTTCCGATTGTCCCCGGCGGCCCGTTCAAGGCGCCCGGCCACATGGTCACCCCCTATCCCGATTACCGCCACTACACCGCGCGCGATTACGGCAACCGCGTGGGCGCATGGCGGATGCTCGAGGCGTTCGAGACAACGGGCGTGAAGGCGAGCTTCGCGACCAATGCCGCGATTGCCGAACGCTATCCCGAACTCATCGAGGCGGTGCAGGCCGGCGGGCACGAGATCATCGCTCATTCGACCGACATGAACGGCACGATCGATGCGAGTCTCGGCGACAAGGCCGAGCGCGAGCTGATCGGCGATGCGATGACGCGGCTGGAGACAGCGACCGGTGCGAGGCCAAAGGGCTGGCTTTCCATTGCGCGCCAGCAGAGCTTCCATACGCTCGACATCCTCAAGGCCGAGGGGCTGACCTATTGCTGCGATTGGGTGAATGACGAAATGCCCTATCGCTTTTCCAATGGCCTCATCGACCTGCCGCTGAACCACGAACTGTCCGACCGCCAGATCGTCACCGTCCAGCAGAAAAGCGCCGACAGCTGGGGTGAAAGCATGCGCGACGCCTTCGACTGGCTCGCGCGGGAAGCGAAGGAGAAAGGCGGCGGGCGGATGCTGCCGATCCACCTCACGCCCTACATCATGGGCCTGCCCTATCGCATCCATGCGTTCGAAAGCCTGCTTGCCGACCTGACGGGACGCGAAGAAGCATGGTTTGCGCGGGGCGAGGATATCGTGTCGGCATGGGAGCAGCAGCAATGAAGGCCCGCAATCCGCGCACCGGCGAGGAGGATTACGACTTCCTCGAAAGCTCGCGCGAGGAAATCGCCGCGACCGCCGCCCGGCTGCGCGAGGCGCAGGGCGAATGGGATACGATCGGCCCCGCCGGGCGCGCGGTGGTGCTCACCCGCTTTGCCGATGCGATCGACGCGCATGCCGCCGAAATCGCGGGCGCGCTCGCCGTCGATACCGGGCGCGGGACTGTCTCGATGATCGAGGTGCAGGGCTGTGCCGGGAACATCCGCCGCTGGGCGCAGCGCGGGCCGGAGCTGTTCGACCGGCTCGATGTCGAGGCGCATCCTTCGGCCACCCCCGGCGTGGAGATCGTCACCAATTACTCCGCCTTCCCGCTGTTCGGCGCGATCGCCCCGTGGAATTTCCCGGTGATCCTCAGCCATATCGACGCCGTGCCCGCTCTGATGGCGGGCTGCGCCGCGCTGGTGAAACCGTCCGAGGTTACGCCGCGCTTTGTCGAGCCGATGCGCAAGGTCCTTGCCGAAGTGCCCGAATTGCCGCTCGCCTATGTCATGGGCGCAGCCGATGTGGGGCAGGCATTGATCGAGGAGGTGGACTATGTCTGCTTCACCGGATCGACCGCGACCGGGCGCAAGGTCGCCGAGGCCGCGGCGCGCGCGCTGATCCCGGCCAATCTCGAACTCGGCGGCAAGGACCCGATGATCATCACCGCCAGTGCCGAGCCGGACTGGGCGGCAGGCGTGGCTTTGCGGGCAAGCGTCGTCGCGACAGGACAGGCCTGCCAGTCGATCGAGCGGGTCTATGTAGCCCGCGAAATCGCCGAACCTTTCCTGAAAGCGCTGGTCGCCGCGGCGGAACGGGTCGAACTGACCTGGCCCGATGCCGCGAAGGGCCATCTCGGCCCCTTCATCTTCGCCGCGCAGGCGGACAAGGTGCAGGCCCATATCGACGATGCGCGCAATCACGGCGCGCGGGTGCTGACCGGCGGCGAGGTCGAGGTGCTGGGCGGCGGCAAGTATCTGCGCCCGACCGTGCTCGCCGATGTCACGCCGCAGATGACGGTCATGCGCGAGGAAACGTTCGGCCCGGTGATCCCGGTGACGATCTATGACGATATTGAGGACGCGATCGCGCAGGCGAACGACACCGAATACGGCCTTTCGGCGGCGGTGCTGGCGGGTTCGCTCGACGAGGCGACGGCGGTGGGCGTGCGGCTCGATGCGGGTGCGATCTCGCTTCAGGACGGGGCGATGACGAGCTTTGTCGGCGATGCCACCAACCAGTCGCGCGGGTGTTCCGGCCTCGGCCCGAGCCGCATGGGCGACACCGGCATGCTGCGCTTCCTGCGCGAACGGGCGCTGATCCGCCAGATGGGCGATCCCCTGCCGATCGATGCCTATGCGGAGCGCGGGGAAGGCTGATGGGCAACCGCGCGGCGCTCGAAGCGGCGATGCCCGCAATGATGCTCCACGAAGGGTGGTGGGACGGCTGGTATCGCCATTACGACGCCGACGGCGCCTTGATCGACGCTCACAAGGTGAAGACCCATTGCGAATTCCCCGATGCGGGCGAGTGGCATTACATCCAGCACAACTGGCTGAGCTGGGAGGACGGGCGCCAGGCGACCTACGAATTCGGCGGCAGGCTGGAGGGCGAACGATTGTTCTGGGCGACCGACCGGTTCTCGGGCCATGGCTGGCAGACGGACGAGGACACGCTGATGCTGAAGCTCGACCGGCTGGACGTGCCGGGCGCCTGTTATGTCGAGATGATCAACATCGCCCCGGACGGACAGAGCCGCGCGCGGACCTGGCAATGGTTCCGCGATGGCGCCCCGTGGAAACGCACGCTGTGCGACGAGGAAAGGATCCCCGCCCCATGATCGCCGCCGCCTTCCTTCTCATCCTGCAATCCGCCCCGGTCGAGGCGGGCGTCGATGCGGGCGCTGCCCCGCCTCCGCCCGCATCGACATGCGATGCGCCCGTCTACATGGTGGTCGAAGGCCGCACGCTCGATCGGACACGCATGATCGCCTATGGCCGTGCGATTGCCGAAAGCCGGCTCTACGAACAGCTCGGCGGCTATTACGTCACCGTGCCGCGCCCGCTGGAGGTGTTCGAGGGCGAGGTCGCGCCGGACTACGTCAATCTGACCGTGCGCTTTCCCTGCATCGAGAATGCGCGGGCCTTCTGGAACAGCCGCGCCTATCGCGAGGATATCCTGCCGATCCGACAGGATCCCCCGGCGGGCGATTACACCGTCACCATCTATGCCGAGGCGCCGCTGCGCGAGGATATGGTAGGACGCGTGGGCGACAACCGTTTCACCGCCGATTTCTCGGGCGCCGAAATCGAGCAGGTGGATGAGCCCGTGGTCGGGCCGGAAGCAAGAGGAGACAGCGAATGAGTGTCGAACTCCAGCACCCGATGAAGGCGCAATCGACGCCGGACGAGATCGCGCGCGGGCGCTTCGTGTCGGGGATGCGCAGCCTCATATTGAACGACCTCGCCGCCGACATGGGCGCGGCCTATGAACGCCGCGCCGCCCCCGCGTTCCGAAAGGCGCACGGGCGCGATCCCGAAACCAGCCGTGAGGCGCACGAGGCGCTGCGCGGCGATCCGGCCTTCAACATCTATTCGGCTATGCGGGTGCAGGCGCAGAAGATGGTCTGGGCAAGCGTCGCCGACAGCGTCGAGCGCGAGGCGGAGCGGCTCGCCGAGGAGGCGCGCAAGGCAGAGGGGCCGGGCTCGCTCACGCTCGATCCCACGCTCGAGGTTCCCAGGAACGTCCACGCGATCGACGTCCACCTCATGCCGGGAAGCTATGTCCGGGGCGAGGACAGCCTAGAGGCGGGCGCGGTATACGACCGCGGGCTTGCCGTGTTCTCGATGGGGCTGATGGGGGCCAATCTCGACGATATCGGCCTTTCGATGAGCCGGTATGTGCAGCAGCGCTTTCCCGATTTCGCGCCCTCGCGCATCCTCGATACCGGCTGCACGATCGGCCACAACACCCTGCCGTGGAAACAGGCCTATCCCGAGGCGCAAGTGATCGCGATCGACGCCGCGCCCGGCCCGCTCGCCTATGGTTCAGCGCGGGCCAGGATGCAGGGCCAGGAAGTGCATTTCCAGCAGATGTGCGCCGACGATCTCGCTTTCGAGGACGAAAGCTTCGACGTGGTGTGGTCAAGCATGTTCCTGCACGAATTGTCGAAGAAGAGCCGCGCAAAGTGCTTTGACGAAGCCTATCGCGTGCTCAGGCCCGGCGGACTGATGATCCACATGGAATTGCCGCCGAACGAACAGATGGGCGCGTTCGAGGGATTCTATCTCGACTGGGACAGCTATTACAACAACGAGCCCTATTACAAGGGCTACCGCGACGAGGTCCCGCGCGACTTGTGCACCCGCGCCGGGTTCGGCGAGGAGGACTTCTTCGAATTCGTCGTGCCCTCGATCGGCATCTATGGCGAACAGGCGGTCACCGATGCGGCGAAGGGCGACCGCGCGGAGGGCGTCGGCCAGCAGACCACCGGGCGGCTTGCCGAAGGGGTGATGTGGTACGGTTTCGGAGCGTTCAAGAAGTGAGCGACGAACAACTCCGCCCCGAGGATGCCCCGCCGAGCCTTTATGACGAGCACGGCAACCCGCGCTTCTTCGCCGATCCGGCGATGGACCGCTTCGTCGCGGTGGTGATGAACCTCGCGCAGGAGGTCTGGGTGCAGGAGGAACGCCTGCTCGCGCTCGAGGAAGCGAAATCGGGCGAGACGGTGGATCGAGACGCGAAGGCGAAGGAATTCATCGACCGCGTCTTCGCGCCGATCCGGGGCGCTTGAGATGAAGGCCTGGGAAATCGGACCGCGTGGAGGCGTCGGCAGTCTGCGAATGGTCGACCGCGCCGATCCGGTCGCCGGGCCGGGCGAGCTGCTGGTCCGCGTGACCGCCGCCGGGCTCAATTACCGCGACCTGATGATCCTGCGCGGACACTATGGCTCCGACCTGCCCGAAACGCGCATTCCCCTGACCGACGGGGTCGGCGTGGTCGAGGCGCTCGGCGAAGGCGTCGAGGGCTTCGCGCCCGGCGACCGGGTCGTCGCGGCGAATTTCGTCGACTGGGATCCCGAAACGGGTTTCGGCTTCCACATCTTCGGGCGCGATATCGGCGTGACGATGGACGGCTGGCTCGCGGAAAAAATCGTCCTCCCGGCCAAGGCGATGGTGAAGCTGCCCGATGCCGTGTCCGACACGACCGCCGCGACGCTTGCGGTGGTCGCGGGGACCGTGTGGCACGCGATGATCGCCTTCGGGAACGCCGGGTCAGCCGACCTAACGGGCAAGCTCGTCCTCGCGCAGGGCACGGGCGGGGTCGCGGTCTTCGCGCTCCAGCTGGCAAAGGCGCTGGGGGCCGAATTCGCAATCACCTCGTCGAGCGACGACAAGCTCGCCCGCGCGCGCGAAATGGGCGCGGATTACACCGTCAATTACCGCGAGAGGCCCGATTGGGGCGCGGCGCTGACCGAGGCGACCGGCGGGCGCGGGGCGGATATCGTGGTCGACACGCTCGGCTTCGGCGCGTTCGAACAGACGCTTGCCGCGACCGCGCCCGAGGGGCGGATCGGGACATTGGGCGCATTGTCGGGATCGCCGCAGGACAAGGCCGATTTCGCGCAAGGGCCGATTCTGGGAAAGAACATCACGATCAAGGGCATCACCAGCGGCCATCGCGGCATGTTCGAGGCGGCGCTTGCGGCCATGGCCGAACACGGCGTCGAAACGCTGGTGGATGCCGATTTCGCGTTCGAGGACGCGCCCGCCGCCTATCGCCACCTCGAAGCGGGCGCTCACATGGGCAAGGTCATGGTGCGGGTCTAACGCTCCAGCTCGACCAGTTCATAACGGTTCATCATGTAACCGTCGATCGAGCCGTAGACGAGCACGTTGTCCTCGTCCGCGGTGACCCACATGTCGTAATCGGGGTGGGTTTTGCCGCCCATTCCGTCGGGCGCATCGTCGATGAAGCGGAAATGGCGGCAGGCGAAGGTCCCGGCGGCGACGGTCTTCTCCTCCTCGCCGACATATTCGAGCGTGATGAACACCTCGGAAATCTGCGGCGGGGTCGCCCCGCGATGGTCGGGTGAGGGGAGAAAGACGCGCAAGCGGCGCTTGTGGGGGCCTTTCGAGACATCCATGATCTTGGTCAGGAACCCGTCGCCCACGACCGGGTGCGTGCCGAAGCCGTCGAATTCGCCCACATCCTCGCGCACTTCCGAATTGCGCCCGATCGAAGGGCCGTAGCTTTCGCAGGAAATCGTGCCCGCCTGCGCATCGTGCCGCATCCAGCCCGAGCCGAGGAATTCATCGCCCAGCGTCAGGTGCACCAGCAGGTTCTGCGGCACCATGCCGGGGCCGATATGATAGGTGATGTTGCGCAGGACCGTGGGATCGGGCTCCTCGATCTCGCATTGCGCGCTCATGATGATCGAGCCGTCCGAATGGTGCGAGAAATTGAACCATTCGCGCCCGCGTTCCTTGCCCTGCCATTCGGGCTTGGTCGAGGTGTAGCTGATCCGCCCGCGAACGTTCCTGTGCTTCATCAAATCACTCCTGCCTTCATCAGCCGCTCGATCACCTCTTCCTGCGCGCGGGCGAAATAGTCGCGGTTCGGGATCGCCGGTTTGCCGTCCTCGATCATGCCGTCCGGCCCCTGAAAGGGTTCGGCGGCGGCGGCGTAGGCGGCGGCGAAGAGCGCGGGGCGCTGGCGGGCGAGGTAATTCGTCATCGCGGGCGTGCGGCGGGCATCTCGCAGGGAACCGAGGTCGATCGGCGCGAAGGCGGTGAAGGTTTCCCCGTCGCCCGATTGCGCGACCACGCGGCCCTTCCAGTCGACCACCTGGCTGTTCCCTTCAGCGCTCGACAGCGGCATCGCCGTGCCCGAAATTCCCGCCGTGTTGGCGCTGACGACAAAAGCGAGGTTCTCGAAGGCGCGCGCCCGTTTGGCGATGTCCTTGTTGGTCGCGAGCGGGGAGCCGATTTCCGACGAGCAATGGCAGAACACTTCCGCCCCGCGCAGGGCGAGCGCGCGGGCGATTTCGGGATAGAGGATTTCCTCCGACGCGATGGCGGCAAGGTTGCCGATCTCGGTGCGGGCGACGGGGAAAACGCCCTCCAATCCATACTTGTCGAGATAGGCCTCCCATACGTCGTGCGGGCTGGGCGCGAACATCGAGAGCAGGCGGCGATAGCGCAGCACCACCTCGCCATTGGGGGCGACGATGAACGAGGTCTGGAAATAGAAATCCGGGAAAGCCTCGTCGGTCTCGTAGGAATTGCCCGCAAGGAAGACGCCGAGCCGCTCCGCCACGCCGCCCAGCGCCTCGTATTCGGGGCCACCTGCGGCAAAGCCGACCTTGGCCGCGAAATCGGGGATGGAAATCCGAACCGGATAGGAGGTGAAGAGATATTCGGGCAGCACGACCAGCTTCACCGGCTTTCCGGCATAGCCCGCGACGAAGATAGCGCTGGTCCTGATCTGCCCCTCGATCTCGGCGATATGGTCGAGGATCGCGGCGCGCGCATCGTCGCTGCCGAGCCGTTCGAGCGAGCGCGCGGTCAATTGCATCGCCATGGCCGTATAGGTGCCGGTCTCAGTCACTTCGTGTCCTTCTGCTGCCCCGAACGGCATGGCCGCTGCCACGCCTGCGCACAATCCTGCGGCCAATGCCCGCCTGCGGTCGAGGTCGGGCCCCATTCCTAAAGTTCGAGCGAACCCGGGTTCATCATGCCCCTGGGATCGACCTGCTGCTTCAGCGCCTCGAGGATCGCCCAGCCTTCTGGCGAATGGCTCGCCTTGAGCGGATAGGTCCGCGCCACCTGCAGGTGGATCGCGCCCATTTCGCGGAAGATCGCGATCACTTCGCCCTTGAGCCTGTCGACCAGCGCGTTCGCCTCCGGACTGTGCGGCGCGGGGCTGAGTTTGGCGAGGTGGTCCGGCTCGACCGCGTGGCGGTGAAGCGGATTGTGCTCGCCCGGCCAGAAGAACACCGGTTCGATCAGGCAGGAGGTGCGCCCCGTCGCCGCGATCAGCGCGCCGGTCTCGACGCCGAGCCGTTCCATCTCGCCCGCATTCGCCGCCCACAGGTCCTGCAACCGCTCCCACGCCGCGACCAGTTTCGAATGCGGCAGGAAGCCGTGGACCGGAACCCAGCGCTCGCCTTCGGGGCCGAGCATGGAATTGGGCGGGGGGAAGGGATTGGCGCGCAGGATCTTGGGTATCGAGTTCTCGACCGGCTCGCCGCCCTGGTCGCGCACGATTTCGGTGATGCGCTTCATGTCGGCATCGACGCCCGGCTGGTGCCGCCCTTCGGCGATGCAGTGGAGGCTGAAAGGCACGTCGTCGAGGAAGGAGCGCCCCGCCAGCGCGACCTTCGCGCCTTCCTTCAGGGCCTTCAGCACCCCGCCCGATTTCGCCTGCGACATCATCATGTTGCCGAGCTGTTTCGCGTCCTTGGTGAGCGTGTCGCGCTTCATCCGCTGGGCCTGGAGGAAGGGATCGAAGGCGAAGCTTTCGCTTGCGAGTTCGGCCCGCGCGATCTCGCTCATCGCGCCGAGCAGCGCAGCGTGGTCGGCGAAGCTGAACGAGCCATAGGCGAACGCGTTCGCCTCGCGCACCAGTTTCAAGGTCACGCGCGCCTTGACCCCGAAGGCGCCGCAATCGGCG
The DNA here is from genome assembly GCF_001719165.1 of Erythrobacter litoralis. Classification (NCBI taxonomy): domain Bacteria; kingdom Pseudomonadati; phylum Pseudomonadota; class Alphaproteobacteria; order Sphingomonadales; family Erythrobacteraceae; genus Erythrobacter; species Erythrobacter litoralis. The sequence goes on along the minus strand of NZ_CP017057.1, from coordinate 2,937,837 downwards.
GCGAACAGGCTGGTGAGGTCGGGGCCATAGGGGCGGAAGAAATCGGAGCCCGTCGAAAGCACCGTCCCGTCCGCCAGCACCACGTCGAAGCTCACCGCGCTGTCCACCGCGGTCCCGTTCCTTGCGCCCCAGAACACGCCGTTCTGGCTCATCCCCCCGCCGACGCTGGCGCGGATGCCCGACAGCGTGCCCCATGCAAGGACGCGCAGGCCCTTGGGTGCGAGGGTGCGGTGGAGCGCGTCCCAGCTGATCCCGGCCTCGACCGTTACGGTCATGTCGGTCTCGTTCACCTCGATCACGCGGTCGAGCGAGGCGGTGTCGACCAGCAGGAACGGCCCGCCTTTGTAGAGGTATCCGCTGGTATAGCTCATGCCGCCCCCGCGCGGGACGATCGCGATGCCCGCCGCCGTCGCCGCACCGATCCCGGCGGCGAGCTGATCGACGCTTTCGGGGCGGAACACGGCGAGCGGTTCGGCGCCCTTCGACAGCACGTCATGGCTGTAGAGCGCGAGGCTTTCTCTATCGGTCAGCAGCGCCTCGTCGCCGACCGCCTTGCGGACCGGGGCGAGCGGATTGTCTGAGGCGAGCGTTGCCATCAGGCGGGCTCCATAGTGGCTCCGGGGGTGTCGTCTTCGGCTTCGGGAAAATCGGTCGGATAGCGCCCGAGCAGCAGCAGCAGCGCGCCGCCGGCGATGAACATGAAGATCGAGATCTCGAGGATCGGGTCGTAGCTTCCCGTGCGGTCATAGACCTGCGCGTAGATCACGGGCGAGGCGGCGCTGAACAGGCCGAAGGGCATGTAGAGCATCCCGTAGATCTTGCCGTAATTCGCCATCCCGAAATAGCGCCCCGTCAGGTAGGCGATGAGATCGCTTTCCGCCCCGGCCGCGAAACCGAGCAGGAAACCGGCCAGCGCCGCAGCCGGAAAGGCAAGGCTGTCGCCGAGCAGCAGCCACGCCGAAATCGCCGGCAGGCAAAGGAGCGGGAAGGCGACGAAGCCCTGCCAGAACCGGTCGAGCAGCGCGCCCGTCGCCAGACGGCCGACGAAGATGCCGATGCCGAGAATGCCCATCACGGTCGCGGCTGTCTGCGCCTCGACACCGCGCAGGCGCAGCATTGTCGGCATGTTGATGAAGGCCCCGCCGAACGCCGCCGCGATCAGCCCGATCGAAACCCAGATCACCCAGAAGCGGTAATTGGTGAGCGCCGATCCCAGCGTCACCCCGGTCAGCCGCCCGCTCGCGCTCTCGATCGCGCTGGGCCGTTCCTCGGGGCGCGGTTCGCGGAACAGGAAGAAGGCGACAACCAGCGCGACCGCGGGGAACAGGGCGACGGCCGCGAACATCGAGCGCCAGCCATAGGTCTCGATCACGAAGACCGCGAATTTCGGTACGACCATCGCCGCAATGCTGGTCCCCACCAACAAGATGCCGAGCGCGAGCCCGCGATGCTTGAAGAACCACAGGTTGATCGCGCGGCTCCACGTCACCGGGGTCGATCCGATCCCGACCAGCCCGACCACGACCCAGAAGCCGTAATAGATGTAGAGCGTTTCCGGCTCGTTCGCGGTCGGGGTCAGCGCAATCGCGGCGAAGGCGAACGCGAAGGCGGCCAGTGACCACAGCGCGACGGGCCTTACCCCGTAACGATCCGCCATCCAGCCGAAGACAGGGGCAAGGAAGCTCGCGATGACGCCGAACAGGGTGATCGGCACGAGAACCTGCGTCTGGCTCCAGCCGAATTCGGCCTTGAGCGGCTCGGCGGTGAAACCTATCACGTTGTAGGGGATGGGCGATGCGCCGCACATCACCCCGATCACGCCGGCGAAAAGGACCGTCCAGCCTTTCGAGAACTCGCCGCTTGTGGCGGCGTCTGGCGCGGGGCTGGAACTCACTCAGGTCTCTCCCTTGGCGGACGTGCCCCGCCATATCACGTTTGGCAGCAGCGCGTCGTCCCAGCTTTCGGGCCATTGGCGCGCTGCTCGCACAATGACCAGCCGCTTGTCCGGCATGGCATAGACGCGCTGGCCGCCATGGCCGTGGAGAAGCACGACCCGCTCGGCTGCGAACGCCTCGCTCTGCCACGGCACCAGCGGGACGCGCGGCGGGCGTTCGCCGCCGATCTGCTGATTGCCGGTCCACACCTGGTAGCCGTATCCGGGATAGCCGGGCGAGGGTTCGAGCATTTCCTCGATCCAGTCCTCCGGCACGACCTGCTTGCCGTCATGCCGGCCGCGGTTCACGAACAATTCCCCGATCCTGAGCCAGTCGACCGCGCGCGAGAGGATGCAGCAGCTCGTGATGGCCATTCCGCCTTCGCGGTCCAGCGGCATGGCGGCATCGGCAAGACCGAGCGGCTTCCATAACCGTTCGGAAAGCAGCGCCTCGTAATCCGCGCCGCCCGCGCGTTCGAGCACGATGCCGAGCAGCTGGTTGACGTTGTTGTTGTAATCGAAGGTCTCGCCCGGCGCGGCCACCGGCTCCAGCGAAAGCGGCAGCCGGGTGTAATCGCTCCCCAGGCTGTGGCGCACCACCGGGTTTTCGGGGGTGACCTCATAGCCATAGCCGTCGTCGCCCTGTTCGAGCCCCGAGGCCATGTGCAGCATCTGCCTGAGCGTGATCGCGCCGCGCTTCTCGCCCGCCCATTCGGTGAGGTAATCCGAGACCGGATCGTCGACCGAGGTTACCTCGCCGCGCTCGATCGCGATGCCCATGAGGAGTGCGAGCACGGTCTTGGACATGCTCTGCGGGTTGAAACGCGTGTCGCGGCCCGAGCCCTGCCAATAGCGTTCGAACACCAGATTCCCGTCGCGCGCCACCAGCAGCGCGGTCGAATTCTGCGCCTCGGCCCAGACCGCCGCCGCCGCGAGCGCGGTCGGGGCGATGCCGGCCTCCTGCGGTGTCACGGTCGCGACTGGGCTGGGCGCGCCCTCGACCTCGGCCACCGGATCGTACCAGTCGACGGGGATGGTGAGCGGTTCGTATCCGCCGGCAAGCACGCTTTGCCAGCGCCTCTCGAACAGCGGATCGTCTTCGGCCGCGAGCGGCACGGCGAGAACCGCGAGCGAAAGGGCGACGAGGCTAGGGCGCATCGTAGAATTCGGTCAGATTGCCGTCGGGATCGCGGAAGGCGGCGATCGCCACGGTCCCGATGCCCGCGATCGCCACGGCCTTGCGTTCAAGTTCGGGTTCCAGCCCGCGCGCGGCCAGTGCCTCGAGATAGGTGCCGAGATCCGCCACCGGATAGCGCAGCGAGACGATGCCGAGATTGGGCGGCGAGGCGTGCTGCGAAAAGTCGCGGCCTGAAAAGCCCTCGAATTCCATCACTTCCACGCGCCCCGTCTCGCCCGGCTGGACCGGTTGAAGCGCGGCGGCACGGCGCACCAGCGAGGTCGCGAGATTGGCGGGGACGGAGAAATTGTTCGCCCGCGGCTCGGGATCGGTGAAGGGCGCATCGAACAGCACGCCGAAACCGAGCAGGTCGCGGTAGAAGGAAACACTCGCCGGCTGGTCCCTGACCATGCGCATGGCGTTGAAAGCCCGGCTCAGTGGGCCGACCGGGAAGGCATCGAAAGGCGGCGCCTTGCGTTCGTAGAGCGCATAGCCCACGCCGTGCGGGCCGCGCACCACGACATTGACGAGATCCGAATCCCCGAACGTGAAGGCATAGGGCTGGCTTTCCGCCCACCATCCGCGCGCGATCGCCGCGTCGAAGGCTTCCTGCGCGTCCTCGGTCCGCAGCATGATCGAGAAGATGCCGCCGGTATCCCATGGCCGCGCGGCAAGGCGGATCGGGCGCCGGTCGCCGGCGCCGTCGAAGCGGACATAGCGGATGCAGCCTTCCTCGGCCCCGGGCGCGCAGATTTTCAGGAAGGCGCCGGAAACGCTTTCGGGGAGGTTCCAGTATGCGATTTCGGAGGGGTCGAGCGGGCCGCGCGCCACTTCGCGCCAGCCGCCGTGATCGACCAGCCAGCCCGCGCTTTCATCGAGGTCGGTGACGCTGACGATAGCCTCGCTCCACGGGCCCACGCCGTCATCGGCAGCGGGCTGGGCGGCGAGCGGCGGGAAAGGGAGAAATGCGGCGGCGACGGCAAGGACCGCCGCCGCCGCCGTTTGTCGAAGCATCAGAAATCGTACCTGGCCCTGACCATCCAGGTGCGCGGAGGGTTGAGATAGGCGTAGTTCGCAAGGCTGCTTTCGACCGCTTCCTCGTCGAAACAGTTGCGGCATTCCGCGACCAGCGCCCAGCCGGCAACGCTGCGCAGCGTGAGCGTGCCGTTGACGATCCAGCGCGCCGGGCTGAACGATCCGGTCGCCGGGTCGATCGGATCGCCGAGGCCGAGCGTGTTGGTCGGATAGACCGTGCCCGAATTGCCCGTCACCGGTTCGTCGAAGAAGGTCACCTCGCTCGTCCCGACTTCGCTGTCGCTGCGCCAGTTGGCGTTGACCGCCGGGATCAGCGAGAAATCGCTGCCGAGGCCGATTTCGTAGCTGCCGCCGATCGAGACCGTCCAGTCCGGCGTGCGGACCGGGGTCGAGATCGAACCGTCGGGCGAGACGATGCCGACCCCGCACGCGCCCGCCTCGTCCGCGCCGCCGCCGACATTGGGCAGCAGTCCGGCGGCGAGCTGGGCAAGGCAGTCCTGCTGCTGCGCGGCGACCGATTGCACGCCGAATTCGTCGAGCGCGGCGGCATTGGGATCGATGTTGTATTCATCGTCCTGGTACCCGATCGCGGCGAACAGGTTGAGCCCTTCGACAGGCACCGTGGTGATCTCGACCTCGACGCCCTTGTTTTCATAATCGGCGAAGTTGCGGGTGATGAAGGTCAGCGACCCGTCTGGCGCGACGAAGGCCGACGGGGTCTGCAGGTCCGCCACGTCGAGCCAGAAGCCCGTGACGTTGAAGCGCACGAGATTGTCGAACAATTCGGTCTTGGCGCCCGCTTCATAGCTCCACGCGGTTTCCGGGCCGAACGGGAAAAGCAGGCTCGGCGTCGTGCCGCGCGCGTTCCAGCCGCCCGACTTGAAGCCGCGCGTCGCGCTCGCGAAGAGCAGGATCTCGTCGGTCGGCGCGTAATTGATGGCAAAGCGCGGGGTCCACAGGTCGACCGATTGCTCGGTCGGGATCGGCGTCCCGTTGCCCGCGACGAGATTGGCGTCCTCGATGCAGGGCGTGGGGCCGAACTGGTTGGCCGCGATGCACAGATTGCTCGCGCCCACGCGGCCGCGATTGTCGCGGATCGAGAACGTCTTGGTCTCGTCGGTGTAGCGGACGCCCGCCGTCAGCGTCAGCTGGTCGGTGATGTTGAGGTCGGCCTGGAGATAGCCCGCCCAGGCTTCCGCCGTGTTGGTGAGTGTGCGATCGGCCAGCAGGAACGGGAAACCGTCAGGCGGCGGCGCGAAGGGAAGCGTGAAGATGTCGGCGACATCGGTCGTGTTGTCCTCGTGGAAGTAGAACACGCCGCCCACCACGTCGAGCAGGCCGTCGGCGATCGAGCCGGTGAACTTCACTTCCTGCGTGAACTGGGTGTGGTCGCCGTCATTGACGATGCTGAAGCCGCCATAGGTCCATCCCACAACCGGCGGGACCGGGTTGGCGGCGGTCGGCAAAGCGCGGCCATCGGCAAAATCGAGCGCGAATTGCTGCCCCAGATCGACGAAGCCGGTGATGAAATTGACCGTCCAGTCGGGCGACAGCTCGACTTCGAGATTGGATGAGATGAAATCCATCCGCGCCCGGTTGCCGAGCCCCTGATTGGCCTTGTCGCCCGCGACCAGCGGACCGAAGGCGGGGCTGATGAAATTGCCGCCCTGCGTCAGCCCGGTCGCGGTGAAGCGTCCGTCGCAATTGGTCGGATTGGTGGGGTCGCAATCGAAATTGAGCAGGTTTACCGCCTCGGAGACGGTGTGGATGTACGACCCCGTCCAGCGCACGCTGTCCGACAATTCGCCGCGCATGCCAAGACGCACGCCCCAGCTGTCGCTTTCATTGGTGCGTTCGCCGGTGAGATTGTTGATCGCCCAGCCATCGTCGTCCTGCCAGTAACCCGACACCTTGACCGCAAAGCTGTCCGACAGGGGAAGGTCGATCGACGCGCGCCCCAGTTTCATGTCGTAGGAGCCGTATCCGATCTCGGCATAGCCGCCGATCTCGTCGCCCGGCTCCGAAAGGAAGACGTTGATCGCGCCGCCCGTCGTGTTGCGTCCGAACAGCGTGCCCTGCGGCCCGCGCAGCACCTCGATCCGCTCGACATCGAACAGCGACAGGTTGTTGGCGTTCTGGCGCGAGAGGTAGATGTCGTCGACATAGGTGCCGATCGGCGGGTCGAAGGTCGCGATGCTTTCCGAATTGCCGATCCCGCGCAGGTAATAGGAATTCGCGGTGCCGATCCCGGTGTTGTTGAGCCCGACGAGGTTGGGCACGAACTGCGCGACGTCGAGCGCGGTGAACGCGCCGCGGGTCTGGAGTTCCTGCTGATCGAAGGCCGAGATCGCGATCGGCACGTCCTGAACGCTTTCCTCGCGGCGCTGGGCGGTGACGATGATCGAGGACACGCCGCGCTGGGGCTCTTCCTCGGCGACCTCCTGGTCCGGGTCCTGCGCGTGGGCGGTGGCGGGAAACGCGGCAAGGGCGAGACATGAAGTCATGCCGAGCAGCGCGAGCTTCTTCGTGTTGCGAGAAGTCATGCGGATTTCCTCCGTGGGCAAGGGCGTGGGCAAAGGGTGATGCCGGCCTCCCGCCAGTCTGTTGTTCCCAACCTGCGGGGGAAAGTTGTCCGGACAAACTCTTGCTTGTCAAGCGCGGAAGTGCAAATTGTCCGGACAAATTGTCCGAATCTGTCAACATGCGTGCCGTTTGAGCAACAGTTTTGCGGGGCGGATGTCGCCGCGAGAGTTTTGCTGCGAGGGTTCGCTGGAAGGGGCCTCATGTCCGAATTTGCCTATCCGGTTCTGGTTTATGTCCACCTGCTGCTGTTCGTGCTGTGGCTCGGCGCGGATGTCGGGGTGTTCGTGCTCGGCCAGCATTTCAGGAAGCGCGACAAATGGTCGCTCGACCAGAGGATCGCCCTCCTCACCCTTCTGGTCGAGATCGACATGGTCCCGCGCAGCGCCTGGGCGCTGATGGTGCCGCTTTCGCTTTCGGTCGTGGACACGGGCGGCTGGTGGGACGTGCCGACCTGGCTGCTGGCGGGCGCGTGGCTGGTCGGCCTTTTCTGGCTCGCGCTGGTGTGGGATTCGCACATGCACGACCAGACCCCGCGCGCGGCGCGCAATCGCCGGATCGAAGGCATCTTGCGCTGGCTGATCGGGGGGTTCTACCTCTGGCTCGGCGGGCAGAGCCTGGTGCTGGGCGCGCCGCTCGCGCCGGACTGGCTGGCGTGGAAGGCGCTGATGTTCGGGCTCATCTTCGTTGCCGCCATCATGATCGACGTGACCTTCAAGCCGGTCGGCGCGCAGCTTGCGGCGGTTATGCAGGAAGGGTCGAGCGATGCGACCGAAATCCCGCTCAGGCGCACGATGGACCGCACCAGGATCTGGGTGTGGACGGTCTATCTCCTGCTGCTGGTCACCGCGTTCCTCGGCAACGTGAAACCGTTGCCCTGATTCCTCACATGCCGGGGTCTTGCCGGCCTCCCGCAAAATTTGTCTGGACAAATTTCGGCCGATTGGCAGGAATGGGGAGCAGGGACGGTAAGAAGAGTTTCGCGCCGGCTGCGCTGCGGCCCGCGCATCCAACGGGAGGGTATCGATGAGAAAGCTTGTCAGTTCGGCACTGCTGGCCGCGACCATGCTCACGCCGAGCGCGCTCGCTGCGCAGGAGATCGACGAAAGCGAAGAGGAAATGCAGGAAGTGGCGGGGGTCGGCCAGACCATCATCGTCACCGCGCGCAAGCGCGAGGAATCGCTCCAGTCGGTTCCCACCAGCGTCGCGGTCGCCACCTCCGAGACGATCCAGCGATTGAACCTCAACAACCTGACCGACATCGCCAACACGACGCCGGGGCTCATTTTCGATGAAAGCTTCGGGCGCAACGGCAATCGCCCGGTGATCCGCGGCCAGGCGAACATCCTTGGCGAAAGCGGCGTCGCCTTCTTCATCGACGGGATCTACTACACCGGCAGCCTCGCCGATTACGACGTCGACACGATCGAACGGATCGAGGTGGTCAAGGGGCCGCAGAGCGCGCTTTACGGACGCAACACCTATTCGGGCGCGATCAACATCATCTCCAAGATGCCGGGCGACACCTGGGAAGGCCGGGTCACCGCCGACATCGCCGAACATGACCGCTACGAGCTTACCGCCGGCATTCGCGGACCGATCAGCGAAGGCCTCTCGCTCGGCGTGAACGGGCGTTTCTACGATTTCGGGGGCGAATTCACCAACCAGTTCGACGGGACCAAGATCGGAAAGCAATCCTCCTGGTCGGCTTCCGGCGTGCTCGACTGGGACAATGGCGGACCCTTCACGGCCACCCTGCGCGGTTATTACAACCGCACGGATGACGGCCAGCCCGCGATTTTCCACCAGAACGCCAACCAGAACAACTGCCTGTTCGACGACGGATCGCTCTATGCCGGGCGCGGGCGGTATTTCTGCGGCGTGATCGAGCCGGGCGAGGTCAATTCGGACTACACCGTCCAGTTCGGCGATGCCGACATGGTCGGGATCGAGGCGGACACCTACAACGTCTCGCTGCGCATGGAATACGAACTTGGCGACAATCTCACGCTCGTCTCGCTGACCGGTTTCAACGATCGCTCCGAGACGCAGCTGACCGATGGCGATTACAGCCCGAATAGCTTTCAGACCGCGGTCTTCGCGCGTTTCCCGGCAGGGGCGCCGATCGGGTTCGGTCCGGCCGGTCCGATCTTCCCGTTCGGCTTCGTCGGCTCGACCATTGATTTCTCCTTCGCCAATCTGCGCGAAACGCAGGACTGGTCGCAGGAACTGAAGCTGCTCTACGAAAGCGACGCCTTCGACCTCATCGTGGGCGGCTATTACTTCGACCAGAGCGACGACAATTTCGTGATCCGCGACGTGCCTGCCAATGCGGCCGCGCTTGCCGGGGCCAGCTTCGGCGCCCGGCTTGCGCAGGAACAGGCGCGCTGCGCGGCGAACCCGATCTGCGGCACCACTTTCCCGCTGTTCGGACCGTCGACGCCGAACGATCGCAGCGAGAACCTGCTCGATATCCAAAACGTCGCCGTCTACGGCGCGATCAACTGGCACATCACCGATACGCTCAATCTCGGGATCGAGGGACGCTATGCTGAGGAATCGATCGACCAGACCGTCTTCAGCTTCGCCGAGGGCGATGCGCGACCCGCGCCTGTCCTCGCCGATGCGACGTTCAAGGCCTTCACCCCGCGCGTGACGCTCGACTGGCAGTTCACGCCCGACAACATGTTCTACGCGATCTATGCCGAGGGGCAGAAGCCGGGCGGGTTCAACGGTGCGCTGGCCATCACCGCCAATGCGATCGATCCCAATCTGGGGATCGAGACCTTCGCCGAGGAAGAGAACAAGTCGTACGAAATCGGTTTCAAGAACAGCTTTTTGGACGGCGCGGTGATCTTCAACCTCGCGGCCTATTACACCGAGATCGACGGCTATCAGCTGACCCAGAACGTGTCGGTGCCGCCCAACCAGATCAGCGTCGTCACCAATGCGGGCGAGGCGGAGATCTGGGGGATCGAGGCCGAGCTGGTCGGCGAACTCTCGCGCGGGCTGACGCTGACGGCGAACTACGCGCTTGCCGATACCGAGTTCACCAGCGGGGTGGACGAGAACCAGGGCGTGCTCAACGATGTCGCCGACGATGGCCTCGTCAATTGTTCGACCGGGGACCAGTTTCCCGACATTTCCGGCTGCCAGAGCCTGTTCGGATCGATCGCCGGGCAGTCGATCCCGCGCGCCCCGCGCCACCGTGCCTTCGCCGATCTCGACTACCGTTCCTCGACCGGCATTGGCGGGGGGACGTGGGACTTCTTCGCGGGCGGCAACATCACATACACATCCTCGAGCTTCGCGCAGGTCCACAATCTCGCCCGGACCGGCGATGCGACCGAGGTCGATGTTCGCATGGGGATAGAGAACGACCAGTTCCGGGTCATGCTCTACGCCAACAACCTGTTCGACGAGGACGCGATCCAGCAGATCATCCGCTATGCCGATGCGAACAACGATCTGCGCCGCAGCTTCATCGGGGGCCTGCGTCCGGGCCGCCGGCTCGGCATCGTGCTGTCCGCCGGGTTCTGATTTTTCGCGATCATTCACGAAAAGGGGGCGGGAAGCGCATCGCTTCCCGCCCCCTTTTCGTTTCGGTCGGGTCTACTCGCCTTCGGCCATGCCCGCAGCTGCGCCTTCGCCGCGCTTGGCTTCGGTGAGCTTGCGGAACTTGGTCCAGGTCGTTTCATTGCGGCGCATGTCGTCCTTGGGCGGAGCGCTTTCGTAGATCGGGTAGTTCTCGCGGATCTCGTCCTTGAGCACGTCGGGCAGTTCCTCGAACCCGCCCGGCAATTTCCGCCCCATCGCGTTGAAGACCATCTGCCCGGGCCGCCCGCCCATTTCCATCCACGGCGCCCAGGGCGAAATTCGCACCCAGCTGATCATCGGATAGGCGGTCGGCGTCGAGGCGTCGAAGAGCTCGTCCTTGAGCGCGGCGAAATCGAAGATCTCCATGGCGTGATACATGTTGCCGACATATTGCTGATACTCGCCCGCAAGCGGGTTGGGATAGAACAGCGGCGCCTCGAACGGCATGAAGACGTAATCGCCCGCGATCCGCATCGAGGACAGGCGATAGGGTTCCCCATCTGCGCCAACCGCGAAATTGGGGCGGCCGTTCACCGGATCATTGTGGATGTGCATCACCTCGACCGTCTGGCCGGTATAGGGATTTTCCCAGCTGTCGAGCACCTCGCCCGTTTCCGGGTCGAGCATCAGCATGACCTCGCGGCTGATGAGCCGCCAGCCCTTGCCGCGCGTCGGATCCTCGACCTCGACGCAGCGGCGGATGTTCATGCCCTCGCCCTTGAACAGCAGCGTGTCGCGCACGCCGGGCGAGCGGCCATAGATATTGCCCGACCAGTGATAGACCGCCGGCTCGTCGGCCGAGATGCCGCATTGCAGGCGCTTCGAAATCTCGAGCGCGTCCTGCGGATCATCGGGGTCGAGCATCTGCGCCGAAGCGGGGGCGGCCCCCGCCATCCCGGCGAGCCCGATCGTGCCCGCAAGCATGCTGGCTGCAACCAAAAGCGACTTCATCGATTTCATGAACTTGACCTCCCGCGCTGTTGTCCGCTCTACGGATAGGCCGGCGCGATTGTCCGGACAATTCCGCAATTCGTCCTTGACTTTAGATTTGTCCGGACAAATTGTGAAGCCTCAAATTGCCCGTCCGCCGGGCCGCAACCGGGACATCCCTTTTCGCCATGTTCGTCGCCGCCAGCCTCCTGTTCGTGCCCGGTTCGCGGCCCGACCGTTTCGCCAAGGCGAAGGCGGGCGGGGCGGACCTCACCGTCATCGATCTGGAGGATGCTGTCGCGGCCGAGGACAAGGCCAGCGCGCGCGGCGCCGCGCTGGCGCAGGTCGCGGAAGGCCCGGCGGGATGGGCGGTGCGCATCAACGGCGTCGCGACGGCATTCGGCGTGCGCGACCTTGCCGCGCTCAGCGAATGCGGGACCCTGCCCGAAACCGTGCTCGTGCCGATGGTCGAGACCGCCGCCGAGCTCGACGTGGTCGCGGGCGCGCTGGGCGATGACTGCCCCGATCTCGTCCCCCTGATCGAAACCCCGCGCGGGCTTCGCCATGCGCTCGAGATCGCCGCGCATGCGCGGGTTGCGGCGGTGATGTTCGGCGGCGGCGATTTTTCCGGCGAACTCGGCGTCGATCTCGCCTGGGAACCGCTGCTTGCCGCGCGCCACCACGTCATCCTGGCCTGCGCCGAGGCGCGCAAGCCCGCGATCGACGTGCCATACATCTCGCTCGACGACGAGACGGGGCTTGCCGATGAATGCGGCCGCGCGCGCCGCCTGGGCTTTTCGGCCAAGGCCGCGATCCACCCGCGCCAGGTGCCCGCGATCAAGGGCGCCTTCGCCCCCAGCGCCGCCGACGTCGCCGAGGCTCGCGAGGCGCTGGACGCCTACGAGGCGGGCGGCGGGCGCGCGATCCGGTTCAAGGGCCGCATGCTGGAGGCGCCCTTCATCAAGAAATACCGCGCGGTGCTGGCGCGGCATGAGGAGCAGACGAATGCGTGACAGCTATATCGAGGTATCGCCGGGCCGCTTCCGCGAGGTCCAGGGGCGCTATTTCGACGATTTCGTGGTCGGCCATGTCTATGAACATCGCCCCGGGCGCACGATCACCGATGCCGACAATGTCTGGTTCACCCTGCTGACCATGAACACCCATCCGGCGCATTTCGACTACGAACTGTCGAAGGACACCGAATTCGGCAAGCCGCTCGTGGTAAGCCCGCTTACCATCGCGATCATGACGGGCATGAGCGTGTCCGACACCAGCGGCAAGGCGATCGCCAATCTCGGCTGGGACGAGGTGCGCATGGTCAAGCCGCTGTTCGTCGGCGACACGATCTATTGCGAAAGCGAAGTGCTCGACAAGCGCGAGAGCAAGAGCCGGCCCGAACAGGGCATCGTCACGTTCAAGACCACCGCGATGAACCAGCACGGCGATGTGGTCGCGCATTACAAGCGCACCGTGCTCGTGTGGAAGCGCGGGCACGGCAATCTCGACAACTGAACACCCGAACCTTCAAGGAACCCGTCATGGCCACCGCCGCAAAGATCGACCAGATCCGCACGATCGACCCCGAGGAAGAACGCGCCTTCATGGATGCGATCGACCGCTGGATGGAGCGCGAGGTGATCCCGGTCATAAAGCACCACGATCACAACGACCTGTGGCCCGCCGAACTGGTCGAGCAGATGGCCGAGATGGGCCTGTTCGGCGCCACCATCGGGCAGGAATATGGCGGGCTGGGCCTGCCGGCGACGACCTATGCCAAGATCGTTATGAAGATTTCCAGCCACTGGATGGCGATCACCGGCATCTTCAATTCGCACCTCATCATGGCCGCCGCGGTCGAACGTTTCGGCACGGCGCAGCAGAAGGCGAAATGGCTGCCCAAATTCGCCACCGGCGAGATTCGCGGCGGGCTTGCCCTGACCGAACCGAACGCGGGGACCGACCTGCAGGCGATCCGCACGGTCGCCCGGAAGGACGAGAACGGCGACTACATCCTCAACGGCACCAAGACCTGGATCTCGAACGCGCTCAACGGGTCGTGCTTCGCCCTGCTCGCCAAGACCGATCCCAAGGCCGAGCCGCGCTACAAGGGGATGAGCCTGTTCATCGCCGACAAGCGCGACGGCCTGAGCACCGGCAAGAAGTTCGACAAGCTCGGCTACAAGGCGATCGACAGCGCCGAACTCGTGATGGAGGATTACCGTATCCCCGCCGACCAGCTGATCGGCGGCGAGGAAGGGCAGGGCTTCTTCCAGGCGACCGGCGGGCTCGAACTGGGCCGCATCAATGTCGCCGCGCGCGGGGTTGGCCTTGCCGAGGGCAGCCTCAGGCTCGCCACCGAATATTCCCAGCAGCGCGAAACCATGGGCAAGCCGATCGCGCAGCACCAGGCGATCCAATTGAAGCTCGGCGAGATGGTGACGCGGGCACGCGCCGCGCGCCTCCTCACGCTCGATGCGTCGGAAGCCTATGACCGGGGCGAACGCTGCGACAAGGAAGCGGGCATCGCCAAGTATTTCGCCTCCGAAGCCGCGGTCGAGAACAGCCAGGAGGCGATGCGCATTTTCGGCGGCTATTCCTATTCCAAGGAATACGACATCGAACGCTTCTATCGTGATTCCATGCTGATGTGCATCGGCGAGGGAACGAACGAGATGCAGCGCATCATCATCGCCAAGCAGCACCTGAAAGAGAACCAGATCTGAGCGGGGTCGGCGCGGTGCATTGTCCCCCGGATCGCCTGCCCCTCAAGGGCTTTCGCGTCATCAGCGCCGAGCAATATGGCGCAGGGCCCTATGGCACGATGTTCCTCGCCCAGATGGGGGCGGAGGTCATCAAGATCGAACCGCCCGGCACGCCCGGTCCCGACGGCAAGCGCCGCGGCGGGGGCGATACCGCGCGCGCGGTCGGCCCGCATTTCCTGCGCCCGGGCGAAAGCACCTATTTCCAGAGCTTCAACCTCAACAAGCGCTCGCTAACGCTCGACATGCGGACCGACGAAGGGCAGGCGATCCTGAGGAAGCTCGCCGCTTCGGTCGATGTCGTCGCCAACAACATGCGCGGCGACCTGCCCGCGCGGCTGGGGCTCGACTATGCCTCATTGAAGGACGTGAACCCCGCGCTCGTCTGCGCGCACCTGTCCGCCTACGGCCGCGACAACGAGCGCGCGAAATGGCCCGGTTACGATTACCTGATGCAGGCCGAGGCGGGCTATTGCCAGATCACCGGAGAGCCGGGCGGCGATCCGCAGCGCATGGGGCTTTCCATGGTCGATTTCATGACGGGCACGATCTTCTGCATCGGCCTGCTCGGCGCGCTGGTCGATGCGCAGCGCACGGGCGAGGGGCGCGATGTCGACACCGATCTTCTCGCCGCCGCGATCCACCAGACGAGCTATCCCGCCCTGTGGTACATGAACCACGGCGACGAGACCCAGCGCACGCCGAGAAGCGCGCATCCCACCGCCACGCCGAGCCAGATGTTCAAGGCGGCCGATGGCTGGATGTTCGTGATGTGCCAGCTGCCAAAATTCTGGGACATCCTCGTCACCCGCATGGGACGCGGCGATCTGAAGGACGATCCGCGCTTCGCCGACAATGCCGACCGGCTGGCGAACCGCGAGGATCTGACCCGCATCCTCGACGAGGAATTCGCACGGCAGCCCATGGCCCATTGGCAGGAACTGCTGGCGGGCCATGTGCCGGTCGCGCCGGTCTACACGCTCGGCGATGCGCTCGACAATCCGTGGCTGCGAACCGTGGGCATGCGCGAGGAGATCGAGCATCCCGACAAGCCCGATCTCCAGATCCTTGCGAGCCCGCTGAAATTCGACGGCAAGCGACCGCCGAACCGCGCTGCTCCGCTGCTGGGAGCAGACAACGATTCCATCCTCGCCGATCTCGGCTATGACCCCGAGGCAATCGCGGACCTGCGGACCCGCGGCGTGGTCTGAGCGCAGGCGAGAGGGGAGGAAATGGGCAAGCTTTCAGGGATCAGGGTCGTCGACCTCACGCAGTTTCTCCCGGGTCCGATGATGACGGTTATGATGGCCGATCACGGCGCGGAGGTGATCAAGGTCGAACCCGAAGCCGGCGATCCGGCGCGGGTGCAGGCCCCCTTCGACAGCTATGGCGGGAACGAACACTCCGTCTGGTTCGCCAATCTCAATCGCGGCAAGAGCAGCGTCGTGCTCGATCTCAAGAGCGAGGACGGCAAGGCCGCCCTGCGCGATCTGATCGGCGGGGCCGACGTCTTCGTCGAGGGCTTCCGCCCGGGCGTGATGAAGCGCCTCGGTTTCGATTACGAGGCGGTGCGCGCGATCAATCCGGCAATCGTCTATTGCTCGATCTCCGCTTTCGGGCAGGAGGGCGCGCTCGCGCACCATCCCGCGCACGACATGGCGGTCCAGGCGCTCGCCGGGTTCCTCAGCGTCAATGACGGGCCGGACGGGACCCCCGTTGTGCCCGGAGCGCCGAGCGCCGATCTCGCCGCCGGGCTGACCGCGCTTTCGGGCGTCCTGATGGCGCTGGTCGGGCGCGAGCGGACGGGCGAAGGCGCCTATATCGACTGCGCCATGTTCGACAGCCTGCTGCCGTGGTGCGCGCACACCGCCGGCAGCGCGATCGCAGGCGGAGAAAGCCCGAAATCCGCCTCGCAGCGCAGCCTCGGCGGGGCGGGCTTCTACCAGGTCTACAAGACCGCCGACGGGCGCCATGTCGTGCTGGGCGGGCGCGAGATCAAGTTCGCGAAGAACCTGCTGACGGCACTGGGTCGCGAGGACCTGCTGCCGCTTGCCGAGGCACCGGCGGGCGAACAGGGCGAACTCATCGCCTTCCTGCGCGAAACCTTTGCCGCGAAGACCCGCGGGGAATGGGTCGAGTGGTTCGAAGACAGGGACGTCGCCTTTTCCCCCGTGCTCGATTTCCGCGAGGCCTTCGACGAACCGCATGTTGCCGAACGCGGCCTGATCGTCGAGGCCGAAGGCGGCGGGCGGCACATCGCGCCCCCGATCCGCTTTGCAGGCGAGGTATGGAAACCCGCCCCGGTGCCCGCGAAAGGCGGACATCCGGGATGAGAGAAGCGCTACCCTTCGACGTCGATATGCATCGCGTAGGCGAAGCGGTCGCCGGGGTGGTGGCTCACCGAAATCTCGAAGATGCGCCCGTCGGGGTCGTAATAGCAGCGCAGGATCCTGAGGACCGGGCTTGCCTCGTCGATCTTGAGGGCGCTTGCCGTCGCCTCGTCCGCCGGGATCGCCTGGATGTCCTGCGTGACCTTGCCGATGCGCACGCCGGCGAGCCGCTCGATCTGGCTGAACAGCGTTCCCGCCGAAAGATCGAGCTCGCGGGGCGCTTCGCCCAGATATTCGTGGAAATAGGCGTCGGTCACCGCGATCGGAAGGTCGTCTTCGGAATGGCGCCGGGTGCCGCGAAAGCACATCCAGTCGCCTTCGACGCTTTCGCCGATCTGTTCGGCGACATCCGCCGGAAGCGCGCCGCATTCGACCTCTTCATAGATCACTTCGCTGTCGCGGGCATATTGCAGCAGCTCGCCCACGTTCGAAAGCGGCTGGTGCAGCGCCCCGCCGCGCGCGGCCGCCGGCTGGACGGTCGTGCCCGAACCGCGGCGGCGCTGGATCAGACCTTCGGCCTCGAGGCGCCGCAGCGCCTCGCGCACGGTGAAGCGGCTGACATCGTATCGGGCGCACAGCGCGGTTTCGGTCGGGAACTGCTTGCCGCCCGAAAACTCGCCCGCAAGGATCGCCTCGCGCAATTCCCCCGCCAATTGCAGGTAGCGCGGCGTGCGCCGGGCTTTCTTGTCCGTGGCAGTGATTGCCAAGTGCTGCTCCATCGACCCTTCATCGGCCAGGCGGCGTCATGAGCGAGCCGCTGCTGACCTTGCTTGCCGCGACACTAGCGCGGCCTCCCGGTAAAAGCGAGCGAGAGCGCGCGCGGTTCCACCTGCTCGACTGGCTCGCCTGCGTCGCGGGCGCGAGGCAGGAGGAGGCCGGGGCGCTGGGCGCGACGATCTCCTCGCGCGGGTGGGAAAAGGCGACCTATCTCGGCAACGTGCTCGAGATGGACGACGTGCACCGCACCAGCCTGCTCCATCCCGGCCCGGTCGTGTGGCCTGCCGCGCTCAGCCTCTCGACCGCGGACATGGAAACCCGGCTGGATGCCGCAGTGCGCGGATACGAGGCGATGATCGCGGTCGGCGCGGCCTTCGATGCGCATCATTACGCCCACTGGCACCCGACCGCGACGATGGGCGTGTTCGGCGCATGCGCCGCCTTCGGCTCGCTGCTCGGCTTCGCTCCGGTCGAATACGCCAATGCGCTGGGCAATGCGGGTTCGGTCGCGGGCGGGCTGTGGCACATGCGGCACGACGACGTGCTGACGAAGCAATGGCACATCTTCCACGCGGTAAGCACGGGCCGCAATGCGGCGCTGCACGTGCATTACGGGGCGACGGGTCCGCAAGGCTTGCTCGAAGGGCCGCAGGGGCTGTTCGCCGCGATGACGAAGGAACCGGGCGAGCTTGCCCGCAACGGCGAAGGCTGGCTGATCGACACGGTCAGTTTCAAGCCCTTCGCCGCCTGTCGCCACGCCCATCCGGCGATCGACGCGGCGATGGAATTGCGCGCGCGCGGCAGGCTCGATCCGCCCTTTGCGGTCGAGACCTTTCGCGATGCGCTCACCTTCTGCGACAGGCCCGATCCGAAAACCGAGCTGGAGGCGAAATTCTCGCTTCAGCACGCGGTCGCCGTGGTCGCCGACGGGCGCGAGGCGGAGCCTCAGGATTTCACGAAAGAGGCCATCGCCGCGCTCGCCGATCTGCGCGCGCAGGTGACGTTGGCCGAGGGGGAGGATTTCACCGCCCGCTACCCGGCGCATTTCGGCGCGCGGGTGAACGGGCTCGAACTGGTCGATACGCTCGGCGATCCCGAAAGGCCGGTGAGCGAGGAGCGGATCATCGCCAAGATGCACAGCCTCGCGCGCTGGGGCGGCCTGCCGGAAAGCGAGGCGGAGCGCGCGGTGCATCTCGCGCTCGAAGGGGATGACGCGGCGGCGATCGACACCATGCTCGAGGACTGGATCCGGTGAGCGCTACCTTGGACCTTATCGCCTTCGCGGGCGCGGACCACGTCCTGCCCGAACGGGTCCGCGCCGATGCCGAGCGCCTGCTGGCCGACACGCTCGCGGTCGGCGCGGCGGGAGCGATGGCTCCCGGCGCGGAGGCTATCCGCGAGGCCGCCGAAGCGATGGGCGCGGGCGGCGACGCGCGGCTGATCGGATCGCCCGGTCGCCTTCCCGCACCCGCCGCCGCCTTCGTCAATGGATACCGCGTCCACTGCCTTGAATGGGACGCGGTGCACGAACCCGCCGTGGTCCATGCGCTGAGCACGGTGGTCGCCGCACTGGGCGCGGCGATCGACCGGCGCGGGGGATGCGAGGCGGACGAGGCGCTGGCAGCGCTTGCCGTGGGCGTGGACATCGCCTCGGGCCTCGGCCTTGCGGCGACGAGCGGGCTGACCTTTTTCCGCCCCGCCACCGCCGGGGTGATCGGCGCCGCGCTCGCCGCCGCGCGGATCGACCGCGCGCCGCTCGCCGACACGCTGGGCCTTGCCTATTCGAGCGCGGCGGGCACGATGCAGCCCCATGTCGAGGGGCTGGCGACGCTGCCCTTCCAGATCGCCAACGCCGCCCGCGCCGCGGTGACGGCGAGCGATCTTGCGAAAGCGGGCTTCCCCGGCCCCAAGGACGCGCTGGAAGGCGAATTCGGCTATTTCCGCCTGTTCGATTCCGGTGACCTTTCGACCTATACGAAGGACCTCGGCACGATCTGGCGCATCAGCGAAGTCAGCGTCAAACCCTTCCCCTCGGGCCGGGCGAGCCACGCCGCGCTCGGCAAGCTGCAGGACCTCGCGCTCGATACGGGCGCGGTGGAGCGGATCGAGCTTGCCTGCCCGCCGCTGATCCGCAGGCTGGTCGCGCGCCCGTTCCAGCCCGACATGACCCCCGCCTATGCAAGGCTTTGTTTGCAATGGCTGGCTGCGCTGATGCTGGTCGACGGTGTCATCGACCCGCGCCGCTTCACGCCGGAGCACATGGCGGACGAACGCCTCGCCGACCTCGCCCGCCGGATCGCGCTGGTGCCGGATGCGAACGAGGATCCCAACGCGCTTTTTCCGCAGCGCCTCACGGTGAGCTTCACCGATGGCCGCAGCGAGAGCCACGAGATCGCCCACACGCTCGGCAGTCCGGGCAATCCGCTTGCCCCCGCGCAGAGCCAAGCGAAGCGCGACCTCGCCCGCGACCTCGCGCCCCATGATGCCGACCCGCGCATCTTCGATGATCCGCTCGCCTATTTCACGGGCCAATCCACGGGAACGCCATGACCTATCCGACCTATTTCGAAGCGCTCGATCACCGGCAGCTGCTGAAGGATTACCCCATCGGCGATGCCTTCACCGCGCGCTACAGGGCCATGAGCCGCGACGAGCTTTTCGCCATCCAGGACGCGCAGTTCCGGCGGCTGATGGAGCGCGGCTGGCAGGTGCCGTTCTACCGCCGGCTGTGGGGCGAAAAAGGCATCGAGCCGGGCGATATCCGGGGCCTTGCGGACATCGGGAAACTCCCCGTTTACGACAAGAGCGACCTGATGGCCTCGATCGCCGAGTACCCGCCCTATGGCGACTTTCACGGCATGGGCGATCCCGCGACGCGCGCGCCCACCATCTTCCACACCACGTCCGGCACCACCGGCAAGCCGCAGACGCTCATGTTCGGTCCCAAGGGGCGCGAGGTCGGCAACCTGCTGGTCGGGCGGATGTATCGCTGGATGGGGCTCGAGCCGTCCGACGTCGTCCATTCGGTCTATGGCCACGGCATGATCAATGGCGGGCATTACATCCGCGAGGCGGTGACGCATTTCACGAACTCGGTGTTCCTGTCGGCCGGCACGGGGATCGAGACCCGCAGCGTCAACCAGGTCCGCCTGATGGCCGATTTCGGGGTCACCACCATCGTCGGCTTCGTCGACTACATCCGCAAGCTCGCCGAGACCGCCGAGGCCGAGGGCCTGTTCGATCAAATAGACATCCGCATGATCATCGGCCACCTCGGGACCGAGGACCGCGCGTCGACCGAGGCGGCCTGGCACGGCGCGAAGGCCTATGACTGGTACGGCGTCGGCGACACCGGGACCATCGCGGGCGAAGGGCCGGAACGCGACGGGATGTATGTCTGGGAGGACGCGCAATTTCTCGAACTGCTCGATGTCGACACGGGCGAGCCGGTGGGACCGGGCGGGACCGGGGACATGGTCGTCACCTGCCTCTACAAGGACGACATCGCCCCCTGCATCCGCTTCAACACGCATGACGTGACGCATGAACTCGATGGCCGGGGCGAGATCGTGTTCAAGCGGATCGCGGGCTTCAAGGGCCGCAGCGACAACATGGTCAAGCTGCGCGGCATCAATGTCTTCCCCCACGCGATCGGCGCGATCATCGAGAACCGCAGCGACCTGACGGGCGAATATGTCTGCCATTTGAGGCGCGATGCGAGCCAGAAGGACACGATGACCGTGACCCTCGAAAGCCGGGGCGGGAGCGACCGGGGCGAACTCGTGGAGACATTGCGCCGCGGGCTGGGGGTCGAGGTCGATGTGGTGCTGGTCGAACCGGGCGGCACGGCGAAGGCGACCGAGATCGACACCCGCCAGAAACCGCTGCGCCTGATCGACGAGCGGGGGCTCTAGAGCCGTGTCCGACCGCTACAACGCCTTCCTCTATCGTGACGAGACCGCGACCGGCGGTGAGGGGCCGCTTTCGGGCATGAGCGTGGGCGTGAAAGCGAACATCGCGGTGAAGGGAATGCCTTTCCATGCCGGGATCGGCGCCTGGAAGGACCGCGTGGCGGGCGAGGATGCAGAAGTGGTGAAGGCGCTGCGCGAGGCGGGCGCGGCGATCACCGGCATTCTCAACATGGAGGAAGGCGCGCTTGGCGCGAAGACCGACAACCCGCATTTCGGCCCTGTCCAAAACCCGCACCGCCACGGCTTTTCGCCCGGCGGATCGTCGGGCGGCAGCGGCGCGGCGGTCGCGGCCGGGCTGTGCGATGTCGCGCTCGGCACCGACACGATGGGTTCGGTCCGTATCCCGGCGGCGCATTGCGGGGTCTATGGTTTCAAGCCCGCCACCGCCCGCGTGAGCCAGCAGGGCCTCGAACCGGCCGACCTGTCATTGGATGCGATCGGCCCGTTGGCGCGCGATCTCGACACGCTCGAACGGGTCGCGCGGGTCATGAGCGATTTCCGGGAAGGCGCTATAGACGGTCCCGGCGCGACACTCGCCGGGCACGGCGTCGAGATCGACCGCGAGGTTCTGCGGGTTTTCGCCAAGGTCGTGCACGACATGGACGCCGAGCCGGAGGTCGAGAGCCTTTCCGAGCCGTGCAGCCGCATCCGTTTTGCAGGCTTCATCCGGGTGTCGTGGGCGATGGCCGTCCATCTCGAAGGGGTGGCGGTCTCCGATCACCTCGCCAGGCTGCTCACCTATGGTCCCGACCGGCCGGAGAAGAAGCTGGCGGAGGACATGGACGTGCTCAACCAGGCGCTGTTCGAAGTCCGCCACATTGTCGCAAAGCACGGCTTCCTCATCCTCCCCACCGTGCCCAACCCGCCTTTCCCCCGTGCGACACGCGAACCCGCCGCGCAGGCCGATTTCACTTGCCTTGCCAATATCGCGGGGCTTCCCGCGCTCAGCCTGCCCGCCGGATGGACCGAGAACGGCCTGCCCGTCGGCGTGCAGATCGTCGGGCCGGAAGGGGCGGAGGCGGGGCTGTTCGCGCTCGCCCGCACACTCGACCAGAAAATGGGTGCATACCGCCCGCCCAAGCAAGGAGCCTGAACCATGCGCATCATCTGCCTGTTCAACCTGAAGCCCGGAGTCGACGTCGCCGAATACGAGGAATGGGCGAAGACCCGCGACCTGCCGACGGTGAACCGCCTCGGCTCGGTGACGAGCTTTACCGTGCACAAGTCGGTGGGCGTGTTCGGCGACGAGAATGCGAGGCCGCATTTCGACTATATCGAGATCATTGACGTGACCTCCATGGACGTATTCGTCGCCGATATCTCTACGCAAGATTTCCAGGCCGCCGCCGCGCCCTTCCAAGGCTTTGCCGATGCGCCGCAATTCATCCTGACCAAGGACCTGTAGAATGGCGCGCTTCGACGGGAAAACGGTCGTTGTCACCGGATCGGGCAAGCACAAGGGGCTCGGGCAGGGCATATTGCAGGCCTTCGCCGACGAGGGCGCGAACTGCGTCGTCTCGGACGTGACGATCGACGCCGAGGCCGAGGAAGTCGCCGAGGAACTGCGGGGACGCGGGGCCAAGGTCCTGACGGTCGCCTGCGACGTCTCCGATGCAGGGCAATGCCGCGCGCTGGCCGCCGCGGCGGTGAGCGAATTCGGCGGCGTCGATGTCTTCGTCAACAATGCCGGGATCGGCTTCAAGATGAAGCCCCTGCTCGAAGTCGACACGGCGGAGGAATGGGACAAGGTCATCGCCGTCAACCTGTCGGGCGCGTTCTACGGCACGCAGGCCGCCGCGCGCGCCATGGTCGACCGCGGGCAAGGCGGGCGGATCATCAACATTGCCAGCCAGGCGGCGAAATCGGGCTTCCCGCACCTGCCCGCCTATGTCTCTTCCAAGCACGGCATGGTCGGCCTGACGCGGGCGAGCGCGGTCGAACTCGGCGCGCACGGCATCACGGTGAACGCGGTGTGCCCGAACCATGTCACGACAGGCCTCGGCGCCAAGCAGAACGAATACTTCTCGAAGCTGCTCGGCTTCGAGACCGTAGAGGCCTACCTCGCCAACATGAGCGCGAAGAACCCGATGGGCCGTCCGGGCCTTCCTTCGGACACGGCGGCGGCCTGTCTGTGGCTCGCGAGCGAGGATGCCTTCTACGTGACGGGCGAGGCGCTCAACGTCTCCGGCGGGGAGGAGATGCACTGATGCCGCTCACCGAGGAACGAATGGACTGGCCCGCCGGCGCGAAGATGGCGCTTTCGGTGGTCGTCAATGTCGAGGAAGGCAGCGAGATGACCATCGCGCGGGGCGACCGCGGGATGGAGCCGGTCGACGAGCTGGGCGTCTTCGTGAAGTCGAAGATGCGCAACTATTCGAATGAATCGAACTACCTCTACGGGATCAAGGCGGGCGCGCCGCGCATCGTCAAGCTGCTGAAACGCTATGACATCATGGCAAGCTGGACGGTCGCCGCTCTCTCCCTTGAAAACCACCCGGAGATCGCGGAGGCCATCGTCGAACTCGGCCACGAACCGGTCAGCCATGGCTGGCGCTGGGTCCACCAGTTCAAGATGGACGAGGAGGCGGAACGCGATTTCATCCGCAAGGCCGTGACCAGCATCGAGACAACCTGCGGGCAGCGTCCGCATGGCTGGTTGTCGCGCTATCTCCTGACCGACAACACGCGGCGGCTCCTGAGCGAGGAAGGCTTTACCTACCACATGGACGATTACAGCGGCGACGTTCCCTACTGGGACCGCGACACGGTGCCGGGAAGGCCCATGTGCATCGTCCCCTACCAGCTCGACAACAACGACATGAAGATGTGGACCGACCCCGCGCTCACCCCGCATCAATGGCTCGATTATGCCAAGGCCAATTTCGACCAGGTCTACCGCGAGGGCGAGGAAGGGAACCCGAAGATGATGAGCCTCGGCCTGCATTTGCGGATCATCGGACGCCCCGGGCGGGTCTGGGCGCTGGAGGAATTCTTCCGCCATGTCCGCAAGCATGACGGCGTGTGGGTGACGACGCGCAAGGCCATCGCGGATCACTTCATGGAAACCCACCCGGCATGAACGTGCGGCTGGAAATCGAGGGGCGCGTCGGCCACCTGCTGATCGACCGTGCGGACAAGCGCAACGCCTTCGACATGGCGATGTGGGAGGCGCTGCCGGGCCTGCTCGATGAAGCGGCGGCGAACCCGGACCTGCGCCTTGTCGTGGTGCGCGCGGCCGAGCCGGACGGGGCGTTCTGCGCGGGCGCGGACATCCGCGAGCTTCTGGCGAACAAGGACGATGCCGGTTGGCGCGCGGCGAACCAGCGCGCTATCAACCGGGTGCAGTACGAACTTGCCCGCCACCCCCTGCCCACTCTCGCCTTCATCGAGGGCGACTGCATCGGCGGGGGCTGCGGCATCGCGCTAGCCTGCGACCTGCGCGTGGCGACGGACAGGGCGCGTTTCGGCATCACACCTGCAAAGCTCGGCCTCGTATACCCGCTGCACGACGTGAAACTGCTGACCGATCTGGTCGGGCCGGGACAGGCCAAGCGCATTCTCTACACCGGCGGGCTGCTGTCGGCGGAGGAGGCGCTGCGGATCGGGCTGGTCGAGACGATCGCCCATGACCCTGCGACCCTTATCGAGCAATTGCTTGCCGCGAGCCCCCATTCGATCCGCGAGACCAAGCGTTTCGTGCGCCGCGTGCTTGACGGGCAGGCCGAGGACGATGCCGACACGCTGCGGATCTTCGCCGAGGCCTTCACCGGCCCGGATTTCCTCGAAGGCACCAGCGCCTTCGTCGAGAAGCGCAAACCGGAGTTCGGCAAATGACCATCCTTCACGGCACGATCATGGGCGGGCTTTCGACCCTGCCCGATCTCGAACGCGGCCTTGCCGCCTATCGCGATACGCTCGGCCTCGACCTCGTCGAGCGCGGCGAGCTTCCCGAAGGGCTCGCCGCAAGCTGGGGCTGCCCCGGCAATGCCGGTTCGCCCTATGCCGTGCTGCGCCCGAAAAGCGGCGCGCCGTGCTGGTTCCGGCTGGTCGAACAGGCAAACCACCCCGATTTCAAGCCGACCACGACCTATGGCTGGGCCGCGTTCGAGACCACGGTCGAGGATGTCTGGCACTGGCCCGAGGCGCTTCCCGCCGACCTCTTCACCATCGTCGGCCCGCCCAAGGTGCTCGAGAACATAGAACCCGCCTTCATCCCGATGCAGGCGCTGGGGCCGGGGCGCGAGATGGTCTATCTGAATCAGGTCCTTGGCGACCTGCCCGACACCGACCTGCCGCGCGCGGGATCGCGGGTGGACAGGATCTTCATCGTGGTGCTGGCGACCCCCGACCGCGAGGCCAGCATCGCGTGGTATTGCGATCGCCTCGCCCTCAGGCGGGGTGAGGATTACACGCTTCCCTACAGCATGATCAACGACGCCTTTGGCCTTGCGCCCGACACGCAGACGACGATCACCATGGTGAGCCATGGCCGCATGCCGATCGTCGAAGTCGACGATTACCCGGACGAGGCGGCCCCGCGCGCGCGCCATGACGGCAAGCTCCCGCCCGGCAATGCTCTGGTCACGCTGGCGGTCGAGGACCTCGACGACTGCACCGCCGAATGGCTCGCCCCGCCATCCCCGCGCGAGGGGGCGCTCTACGAAGGCCGCCGCGCGGCAACAGCGATCGGCGCTGGCGGAGAGCTCGTCGAATGCGTAGAAACGGGGGCATGAAACTTTACGCCTTCTATTGCCGCGACGGGGAACAGGGCGAGGCATTGCGCAGCCGCCTGCTCGAAGACCATCTCTCCCATGTGGAGGCGCATATCGGCGATTACGCGGTCGCCGGTCCGCTCAGGCAGGACGGCGCGACGGTCGGCTCGCTGCTGGTGATCAAGGCCGAGGACGAGGTCGGCGCGCGCGCGATATTCGAAGCCGATCCCTATTTCCGCGCCGGGGTGTGGCAGGCGATCCGGGCGGACGAATTCATGGCTGTAGCGGGCGACTGGGTCGGCGGCGCTGCGTGGAAGAAATAGCCTGGCGCGCGAAATCCTGCGGCGTCACGTCGGGCGCGAGATTGTCGATGTCGCGCCACAGCTTCCACATGCCGTCCTGCCATCTGTAGACGAGGAAGCTGCGCCCCACGACCACGCTGGGCTGCTTGCCCGGAAAGGCGATGTCCATGCGGTATTTCGCCGTGACGAAGCCCGTTTCGCCTTCGACCACCGCCTCTTCCGGCTCGAAACGGAATGCCACCTGCGCACCGGCTTCGGGCAGTCGCTGCAGGAAGGCGAGGATCGCGTCCGCCCCTTCGATCCTGGGCTGGCCCTGCGTCATCAGGACCGCGTCGTCGGCGTAGAGCGTGCGCAGTTCGGCCCATTCGCCCGCTTCGTAGAGCACCTGCCAATGGGCCCCCGCCTCGATCAGCCCGGCGCTCGAGCGTTCATTCGTCGGGGTGGCGGCGACCGGCGGTTCGATGCCCACGCAGGAGACAAGCGCGAGCGCGGCGAGCGGCGCGAGCAGGCGGGACAACCTCATGGGACGAGCACCGTCGATCCGGTGGTCCTGCGCGCCTCGAGATCGCGGTGCGCCTGTGCGGCCTCGCCAAGCGGATAGGTCTGGCCGACCGTGACCTTGACCTTGCCGCTTTCGATCATCTCCCACACCCGGCCCATGCCCGCCTCGCGCTCCTGCGCGCTCGCGTAATAGTGGAACAGGGTCGGACGGGTGACGAAAAGCGAGCCCTTCTGCGCAAGCACGCCGAGATTGACCCCGTCGACCGGTCCGCTCGCATTGCCGAAACTGACGAGCAGCCCGCGCGGGGCGAGGCTGTCGAGCGAGGCCATGAAAGTGTCCTTGCCCACCCCGTCAAGGACGGTCGGAACACCCGCCCCATCGGTGATCTCGCGCACGCGCGAGGCGATTTCCTCCTCGTCATAGCGGATCACGTGGTCGCAGCCCGCTTCGCGCGCGATGTCCGCCTTGGCCGCCGTCGAGACGGTCCCGATCACGCTCGCCCCGATCGCTTTCAGCCATTGCACCATGATAAGCCCGACCCCGCCCGCTGCGGCATGGACCAGTACGGTGTCGCCCGCCTGCACCTTTGCGCAGCGATCGACGAGGCCTTCGGTGGTCGCGGCCTTGAGGATCGCGGCAGCGGCGATCTCGTCCGAAATGCCGTCCGGCACCTTGAACAGGGCGGAAGCGGGCATGACCCTGTGCGTCGCATAGGCGCCGAGGCCGGGGCCCATATAGGCGACACGGTCGCCCTCGGCATAACCGGTCACGCCTTCGCCCAGCGCGACGATCCGGCCCGCCGCCTCGAGCCCGAGGCCGCTCGGCAGTTCGACCGGATAGAGCCCGGTGCGGTGGTAGGTGTCGATGAAATTGAGCCCGACGGCCCCGTGTTCGATCAGAACCTCGCCGGGGCCGGGCGCGGGGGCGTCCTCTTCGACGAAGGCAATGACTTCGGGGCCGCCATGTTTGCGGATTTCGGCGCGGGTGGATTTCATCTCTGTGCCTCTCCTTGGTCGAGCGAACAGCTTGCCTGCACCCAGCGCAGGTTGATGCCGACAAGGCTCGCATCGGGCGAGGCCCAGGCATAGCTCTCGGCCCGCTCGGGGTCGTCCTTGTGCACATAGAGCACGAGGCTGGGTCGATTGCGACTGCCTTTCGCCCAGGTGACGTTGCGCATTCTCAGCGTGATGTCGGGCGCTGCGCCCTTGCCGGGGACGATCACGCGCCCGCCCTGGTCGAACACGCTCAGTGCGCGCGCGAACGTCCAGTCTTCGCTGCCGTCGGGCTTGTCGGCGAATTTCCGGGCGGAAAGCCAGCAGGCGAACATCCGCGCGCGCCGCAGCTCGCTGCCCTCGACCTGCCAGCCCGAGCCGGTTTCGCGGCGCTCGAGGCCGGGTATGGGCCCTTCGCTCCAGTCGCCCTGCGGCACACCGAAAGCGTCCAGCGCACGCCAGCTTCCATCGGCGGCAATTTCGAAGGCAAGGTCCGACGCGCGCTCGCGGCCTTCCTCCTCGGCGAAATAGCTGTCCTCGGTGTTGGTCCAGATGCCGGGCGCGAGCCGGTCCTCGGCGAACGCCGGGGCAGCGGCGACAAGGACGATGAGCGCGGCCTGCCTGATCATCCCGCTTGCCTAGCCCAGCGCGCCATGCTTGGTAAAGATGTCCGGACAAATCGGGAGTGCAAGGATGCGGCGGGTTCTGGAAATCGGTTTGGCGCTGCTCGCGGCAGCGATTGGCTTTCCCGCAGCGGCCGAGCAGCCTGCCCCGCGAGCCATTCTCGAACGGGCGGTGGAGGCGCATGGCGGCGATGTCTGGCTCGCCCCGCGTACGCTTGCGCTGTCGGGCGAGGCGACCTTCTATGACCGGGAGACGGGCGCGGTCCGCTCGCGCGCGGACGATTACCGGATGTGGCGCGCCTTCGATCCCGACCGGGCCAGCGCGCACGAGGCGTCGGGCAAGGTGCGGATCGTGGCGAAGTCGGGCGAGCGGGTGCTGTTCGAGATCGGCTATGACGGCGAGACGACATGGACCGAGCGCGGCATCATGGCGAAGGAACGGGCGGACGAATACTGGGCGAACAATTTCGGCTTCGGCGTGGTGCGGCAGGCGCTGGGCGAAGGCTTTACCCTCCACCGCGCGCCTTCGCGCGACATCCTGGGGCGTCCGACCGACCTCGTCCGGATCGTCGACCCGCAGGGCGCGGAAACCCTCTTCGGGTTCGACGCGGAAAGCGGCTTCATCACCTATCTCGCCTTCGACACGCCGCGCGGGTTTCACGAACGGCTCTATGCCGATTTCGTGAGGCTGCCCAATGGCTGGGTGCAGGCGCGCGAGGTGACGCTGCTCTATGACGGGATCAAGAGCAATATCGTGCTGTGGACCGAGACGAAGGTGGACGAGCCGGTCGACCCGGCCCTTTTCACCCCGCCATCGCAATAGCGCCTATTCGGCAGCTTCCGCGAGATCGCCCCATTCGGGCTGGCGCGGCGCGGGAAGGCCGGTTTCGGTCTCGCACGCGGCGCGCAGTTTCTCGATGCCGGGGCCGTAATCGAACAGCGGCAATTCCCCGCGCGAGGCCTTCATTTCCTCGCGCAGCTTCGTGGTCGCGTCCGCATCGACATTGCCCTTGTCGTCCGCCACGACGCCATAGGCCTTCGCGCCGTCGCTGGTGACGAGGCCCTGCCGGATTTCGAGGCCGACGAGTTCCGGATCGCGTTCGAGCGGGTCGCCCCAGCCTCCGCCGCCCCAGGTGATGAAATGGAGGAGGTCTCCGGCGCGCACCTCGACATCCTCGACCTTGTTGCCGACGATCTCGGCCGTCCCATCGACACGCTCGAGAACCTTCTTCGCGCGCATGCCGGGATGGCCGCCATTGACCCCCCAGGGCGGCACGAACCAGCGATCGTCATGGATCGCGATATTGCCATCGGCGAGGAAGCGATAGGTCATATGGATGCCGTTGCCGCCCCGGTGAAGCCCCGCCCCGCCGCTGTCGGGCTCGGTCGAATAGCGCTCGATCCGCAGCGGGAAGTACCGCTCTAGGAATTCGTTGGGCACGTTCGTGAACCCCGGCCACAGTGAATGCCCGTCCGGCCCGTCGCCCAGCGGCCGGCCCGGAATGCCGCCGAAGCCGATCTGGAAAAGCTGGAACCACTCGCGCGTGTTCTTGCGATTGTCCCATCCCGAATAGAACAGGTGCGGGGAGGACGAGAACCCGGCGGCATTGAGGAATTCGGGCGTCTTCTGACCGAGCAGCCCGCCCAATATGTCGAAGATCCTGCCCAGCGCATGGGTGCGGCCCGACAGGGCGGCGGGGAATTTCGGCTTCAGCAGCGATCCTTCGGGGATGCGCACTTCGATCAGGTCGTAGAACCCGTCATTGAACATGATCTGCGGGTCGAAGACCATGATCATGTAAATCCCGAAGAACATCTTGAACATGTTCTCGTTGAGGTAGAAATTGATCGAGGCCGCGCTCTGCGGGTCGGTGCCGTCGAAATCGAGGATGACCTTGTCGCCCTCGCGCCGCATCGTGCACTTGATCCGGTAGGGGCCGAAACCCTTGCCGTCGTCGCAGATGTAATCCTCGAAGCTCACCGGCTCCTCGGCCACGGCCATGGAGATCAGCGCCTTCATCGCGCGGTGGTTGCGATCGAGCAGTTCCTGCGTGGCGGAATAATAGACATCGTCGCCGAAACGCTCCGCCATCTCGATCACCCGGCGGCTGGCGACGCGGCACGAGGCGATGAGCGCGTTGAGATCGGCCTGGCACCAGTCGGGCTTCCTCGTCTGGTGCATCACCAGCTTCATCAGGTCGTGGTTGTATTCGCCCTGCTTCCAGATCTTGACCGGCGGGATGCGCACGCCTTCCTCGAAGATCGAGGACGCGCCGATTGGCATGGAGCCGGGGACCATGCCGCCGATGTCGGACTGGTGGCCGAACATCGCGGTATAGGCGATCAGCCGCCCGTCCTTGAACACGGGGAGCAGGACCAGCCAGTCGTTCGAATGGCTGATCGCCCCTTCGCAGGAATAGGGGTCGGACAGAAGGATGAGGTCGCCATCCTCCAGCGTATCGTCGAAGCCTCTCAGGAAGCCGTCGATGAAGCTGCCGAACTGGCCGACGATCATCTTGCCCGCAGGGTCCGCGATCATCGGGAAGGCATCGCCCTGTTCGCGGATGCCGGGGCTCATCGCGGTGCGAACCAGCGTCGCGTCCATCTCGATCCGGGCGTTTCGCAGCGCGTTCTCGATGATGTCGAGCGTGACGGGGTCGATCGCGACCTTGTTGAACGGCGTGTCGTTGGTTTCGACGATGCGTGCAGGCATGATGTCAGCCCTCCGGATTGATGAGGATGTTACCGACCGCGTCGATCGTGGCAATGCAGCCGCTTTCGACGAGCGTGGTCGAATCCATTTCGGTGATGATGGCGGGGCCGGGGATGCGGTCGCCCTGCCTGAGCTTCGAACGGTCGTAGATCACGGCCGACTGTTCGCGCCCGTCCATCCAGAGCTTGTGGTCGCGGATCTTCGCACCGCTCGGATCGCCGTCGCCCTTGGGCAGTTCGGCCGCTGGAAGGGAGGGGGGCTGG
Organism: Erythrobacter litoralis; assembly: GCF_001719165.1. Taxonomy (NCBI): domain Bacteria; kingdom Pseudomonadati; phylum Pseudomonadota; class Alphaproteobacteria; order Sphingomonadales; family Erythrobacteraceae; genus Erythrobacter; species Erythrobacter litoralis. The sequence goes on along the minus strand of NZ_CP017057.1, from coordinate 2,906,638 downwards.
CCCAGCGCCACGGCGCGCAGGTTCACGATCTCGTGCGGCGTTTCCATGTTGAAGGTGAACAGGCGCAGGTGCTCCTCGTCGAACCGGGCAAGGATGCCTTCGATCCCGTCCTTCTCCAGCACGACCTTGTCGATGGTGAGCGGGACCTCGAAGGCCTGCCCGGCATAGCGGATGTCGACTTCGAATTCGGTGGTTATCTGGTCCTCCGCGACCCCGTCCGCGATCAGCTCGCCGCGGGTCTGCGCGGCCATTTCATCGAGCACCGCGTGGAGATCGGAAATCGCCGTGTCCTTCGCGAGGCGCGAAAAGCTGCGCGCGGTCTCGGTGCGCATCCGCGTCGTCGCATCGCCCAGCGCGCACAGCACGCCGGGGGAAACGGGCGAGACCGCGGGCCACGAACCCATCAGCCGCGCGACCGCGTTGACATGGAGCGGACCGGCGCCGCCGAAGCCCATCAGCGCGAATTCGCGCGGATCGTAACCCTGCTGGACGCTGATCATCCGCAGCGCGCCGAACATGTTTTCATTGACGATGTCGATGATGCCGCGCGCCGCCTCCATCAGGCTGACGCCGAGCGCATCGGCAATGGTCTGCACCGCCACCTTCGCCGCCTCGCGGTCGAGCCGGAAGCTGCCGCCGAGAAGGTCTTCGGGAAGGTAACCGAGCACGACGTTGGCATCGGTCACGGTCGGCACTTCGCCGCCCTTGCCGTATGCCACCGGTCCGGGCACCGCGCCCGCGCTTTCCGGGCCGACGCGCAGCGCCTTGGTCAGTTCGGGCACGTGCGCGATCGAGCCGCCGCCCGCGCCCACGGTCTTCACGTCGAGCGATGAGGCGCGCACCGACAGGTGGCCGACATCGGTGGTGCGCTCGCGCCGCGGCTCAAGTCCCTCGATCAGCGCGACGTCGGTCGAGGTTCCGCCGACATCGAGCGTCAGGATGTTCTTGAGCCCCGCATTCTTCGCCACCCACAGCGCGCCGGTGACGCCGCCCGCGGGGCCGGACATAAGGATGTTGACCGGATGCTCCTCGGCCTTCTCGCTGCTCATCAGCCCGCCATCGGAACGCAGCAGCGAGAGCCTGCCGCCGAAACCTTCGTCCGAAAGCTTGGTCCGCAGGTTCGAGACATATCTGCTCACCACCGGGCGCACCGCGGCGTTGGCAACGGTCGAGAGCGTGCGTTCGTATTCCTGCATTTCGGGCAGGACCTCGTGGCTGAGCGAAACCGGAATGCCGGGCAGTTCCTCGGCCGCGATCTCCCCGATCCGCTTTTCATGCGCGCCGTTGACATAGGCGTTGATGAGGCTGACCGTCAGCGCCTCGATCCCCTGGCCTTTCAGCTTTTGCAGGACAGCGCGCACCGCGTCTTCGTCGAGCGGGCGCACCTCGTTGCCGTCGGCGTCCATCCGACCGGGCACTTCGAGCGTGTCCTCGAGATGGGCGAGCGGCTGCGGCTTGGGCCACACGATCCATGCCGCAAGCCCGCCGGGGACGAAGCTGCGCGCGATCTGCATGACGTCGCGGTAGCCCTCGGTCGTGATCAGCCCGACCTTGGCGCCCTTGCCTTCGAGCACGGCATTGGTCGCGACCGTCGTGCCGTGGAGGAAATAGACCACGTCCTTCAGCGAGACGCCCGCCTGTTCGGTGATCGCCTTGACGCCGTTCAGGATCCCTTCGGAGCTGTCGTGCGGGGTCGAGGGCGTCTTGTGCCGCCAGAAGCGCCCGCTGTCCTCGTTGAACAGCAGCAGGTCGGTGAAGGTCCCCCCGACATCGACGCCAAGCCTGTAAGTCATGCAATCTCCCCTGTTGCCGCATCGGCGGCCGGAATGTTCCCCTAGGCCGCCCGCGCCACGCGCGAGGGCAATTCGCGCCCCAGCACCTGGGCAAAGGCGCGGTTGGCCGCGATCGCCGCTGCGAGATCGATATTCGTGGCTATGTGCGAATTGTCCATCATGTAGACGAGATCCTCGGTCGCGATATTGCCCGTTGCGCGCGGGGCGAAGGGGCATCCGCCGAGCCCGCCCAGCGAGGCGTCGAAGGTGCGCACGCCTGCCTCATATGCCGCCCAGGCATTGGCGATGCCGGTCGCGCGCGTGTCGTGGAAATGGCAGCGCATGGGTATCCGCCCCGCGAGCATTTCACCGAGCCGCCCGAACAGGTCCGTGACCTGCGCGGGAACGCCCACGCCCACCGTGTCGGCGAGCGCGATTTCGGCCGGGTCCTCGGCGGCGAGCTCCTCGGCAATGGCGAGAACCGTCTCAGGCTTCACCTCGCCTTCGAACGGACAGCCGAATGCGGCGGAGATCGTGACCTGCGCCGACAGCCCTTCGGCGCGGGCGAAGCGCAGCATGTCGCGTGTTTCTGCGATGCCTTCGGCGATGGACTGGCCCTGGTTCTTCTGCCCGAACGTGTCGCTTGCGACGATCACGCAGCCGGCCTGGTCGACGCCGCGCCCTTTTCCGTCTTTGGGGCCGCCCTCGCGGGTGGCGAGCGCGCGCATGATCCCGCGCTTGTTGAGGGTGAGGCCGATATACTGCACGTCCTCGCGATCGGGCAGGGCGGCGATGACGTCTTCCGCATCGGCCATCTGCGGCACGCGACCCGGATGGACGAAGCTGGCCACTTCCAGCCGACGCGCGCCATATCCGATCATCGCCCCGATCAGCGCGAGCTTGTCAGCGGTCGAGACGATCTCCGCCTCGTTCTGGAGCCCGTCGCGCGGGCCTACTTCGAGGATCTCGATGGGGTCGGACATGAAGGCTGCACGCTCGCTCGGCTGGAATCGGTCATTGGCTCGATACGCAAATTGTATACAAATGCAAATTCGCTCTGTATAGGCCCGATCTCAGCGCGGGGGCCGCCACCGGGTCTTCGGGCGCGACATGCTTTGCCACCAGAAGAAAGGGATCACATGGCCGAGGGCGCTCTGTCGGGACTGCGTTTGATCGAGATGGGCCAGCTTATCGCAGGACCTTTCTGCGGCCAGTTGATGGCCGATCACGGGGCCGAGGTGATCAAGGTCGAACCGCCGAAGGTGGGCGATGCGATGCGCAATTGGGGACAGGGCGTCCCGCTGTGGTTCTCGGTCGTTGCGCGGGGCAAGAAGTCGATCACGCTCAACCTGCGCGAAAAGGAAGGGCAGGCGATTGTCAGGCAGCTCGCCGCCAAGGCCGATTTCCTGCTCGAGAATTTTCGCCCGGGCACGCTGGAGCGCTGGAATCTCGGCTGGGAGGAACTCTCCGCGATCAACGAGGCGCTGATCATGATCCGCGTCTCGGGCTACGGCCAGACCGGCCCCTATTCCTCGCGCGCGGGCTATGGCGGGATCGGCGAGGCGATGGGCGGGATGCGCTACATCGCGGGCGAACCCGACCGCCCGCCGAGCCGCGCGGGACTTTCCATCGGCGATTCGCTCGCCGCGACCTATGCCTGTCTCGGTGCGCTGATGGCGCTCGAACACCGGCATAGGACGGGCAAGGGGCAGGTGGTCGATTCGGCCATCTACGAAGCGGTTCTGGCGATGATGGAATCGACCGTGCCCGAATACACCGTGACCGGCCACATCCGCGAGCGGACCGGATCGATCCTGCCCAAGATCGCGCCCTCCAACGTCTATCCGACCAAGGACGGCAGCGTTCTGGTCGCGGGCAACCAGGACAGCGTGTGGAAGCGCATGGCGACGATGATGGGCATGGCCGAACTGGGCGATGATCCGCGCTACAACAGCCATGTCGCGCGCGGTGAGCGGCAGGCCGAACTCGACGACATGATCGGCGAGTGGACGAAGCAGCGCACCAGCAAGGAAGTGCTTGAATTGTGTGAGGAACACGGCGTTCCAGCGGGCAATATCTACCGCGCTCCGGAAATGCTCGATGACCCGCATTTTGTCGCGCGCGAGGCGATCGTCGAGGTGCCGCATCCCAAATACGAGAATTTCAGGATGCAGAACGTCGCCCCGAAACTTTCGGCGACGCCGGGCGGCATCGAATGGGTCGGACCAGAGCTCGGCCAGCACAATGAAGAAGTCTATGGCGAACTGCTCGGCATGGACAGCCGCGCCATGTCCGACCTTGCCGAACGCGGGATCATATAGGCCCTATTCGGCCGCGTCCTTCGCAGCCCCGCCTTCCGCCTCCGCCGCATCGGCGAAGGTGTGGAAGGCGCGGCGCAGGTGGCTCTTCATCACCGCCTGAGCCCAGTCGGGATCGCCTGCCCGGAAGGCGGCAATCAGCTCGTCGTGGTCGCGCGCGGACTGGCGCAGGTCGCGCACTGAATAATGCCGCGCCGTGCGCACAAGCACCGGCTGTTCGACCAGCATGGCAAGCACCTGTCCCAGCCGCGGCGAGCGCGCCGCCCCGGTGATGATGTCATGGAAACGCCTGTTGGCCTCGAGAAAGCGCACGATGTCGGGCGGTTCGCCCGCGATCGCCTCGCGCAGGGACCCGTTGACCGCTTCCAGCCGGTCGATCTCCTGCGCGGTGAGCCGCGTTGCGGCGCGCTTTGCTGCGTGGCCCTCCAGCATCTGGCGCAGCGTGAACATCTCGTCGATGTCGTCGCGCGACCAGTCGGCGACGAAGATCCGCTTGGACGGGCTGCGCACCAGCAGAAGTTCGTTCTCGAGCCGGCGCATCGCCTCGCGCACCGGGGTCCGGCTGACCCCGGCGATCTCGGCGAGCCGTTCCTCGGTCACCTGTTCGCCCGGATGCGCGCCGCCGCCCAGAAGGAAGGCGCGGATCTTGGCATAGGCCCTGTCCGACGCGCGCGTCACCGGGCCGGCCCGGCCGAGGTGTTACCCGAAATCATCACTTGCGCCCTTCCCGTGAACCAACGTGTCAGCGCTACCAATTTTCCTTGACGCGCGCAAATTGTATACAATAAGCCTCTCCAATCCGGGGGAGGCGGCATGGTTCGGGGCTTGTCGGGCGCCGTGCCGCGCCCCCTCGTGCAGCACCGGGCCGGGCAGCCGGCCGGTACCCGCCGGGCGACCGCAATCGCCCGGACTTATAGGGGAGTCGTCGCAAATGAGGAATTTCAGGACCATTCTCGCCGGGAGCGCCGCATGGGGCGCGTTGCTGTGCGCGGCTCCGGCCATGGCGCAGGACAGCGAGGCCGAGCGCGCCGAGGCGGAGGAGCCGGGCGCGATCATCGTCACCGCGCGGCGCCAGTCGGAAACGCTTTCCGAAGTGCCCGCCGCGGTCACCGTCTTCACCGCCGAAACGCTGCAGCGCACCGGGATCGAGCGGGCCGACGAATTCGTCCAGCTCACCCCCGGCGTGACCATCGTCACCGGCACGGCCGAGGCGGGCGACACCCAGATCAACATCCGCGGCATCAACGGCGCGCGCGACGCGGAAAGCTCGGTCGCGCTGGTGGTCGACGGCATTCTCAAGACCAACACCGCCCAGCTCAACCAGGACCAGGGCACGCTGCGCCAGATCGAGATCCTGAAAGGTCCGCAGGGCGCGCTTTACGGGCGCAACGCCGCGGCCGGCGCGATCGTCATCCAGACAGTGAAGCCCGGCGACATCCTCGAAGGCAGCGTGCTGGTCAGCGCGGCTGAGGACAACACCTATCGCGCCAACGGCTATATCTCGACGCCGATCGGCGAGAGCGCGGGCCTCGTCCTGTCGGGCAGCTATTTCCACACCGACGGGTTCTTCTTCAATCGCTTCCTCGACGGCGATTTCGTCGACAACCAGGAAATCTGGTCGGTCGACGGGCGCTTCGTCGCCGATCTCGGTCCCAGGACCGAGCTCGACATCAAGGCGCGCTATGCCGATCTCGACGGCGCGTCGATCGCCTACAACACCTCGTTCCACTTGCCCAATTTCGCGGGCGTGGACCCCGCCTTCTACGAGGACGTGAACGAGCATCCCTTCGATTTCTACGGCAATATCCGCCCGATCAACACGCAGGAGACCTTCGAGGTCTCGGCCAAGATCGAGCATGAATTCGACTTCGCGACGCTGACGGCCTGGGCGCTCTACAGCGATGTCGACCAGTTCCTCGTCGCCGACGGGACTTCGGCGGACTTCGCGCGCTTCACCTTCCCCGGCGCGACCCCGGCCTCGGTCGCGGCGTCGAATGCGTGCTTTGCCAGCACGGCTGAACTGACCGGCTTCCCGCTCAACGCGCCGACTTTCATCGGCCAGACGCCGGTGCCGTTCATCTTCGATCCCGCCACCGGTTCGACCTTCGGCGCGTTCAGCCCGACGACGTGCGACGGGACCCAGCTGCAGGTCCGCAACCAGAGCGATATTTCGGGCGAAATCCGCCTTGCCTCGAACGGCGACGGACCGCTCGAATGGCAGGTCGGCGCCTATTATCTCCACATCGACCGCGAAGTCGGGGTCAGCATCGGTGCCGATCTCGGCCAGGGTGTCATTCCGCAGCTCTACAACGGGCCGGACACGATCAATCCCACCAGTCAGCTCTACAACGACGCTTTCGACACCGATGTCTATGCCGCCTTCGCCTCGCTCGATTACGAAGTGAGCGACCGCTTCGAGATCGGCCTTGCCGGGCGCTACGACATCGAGGAACGGCGCGCGACCAGCCTCGTGCCGGCGGTGTTCGATCCCTTCACCGGCGGGCCGATCAATCCCGGCCAGCAGGTCGTGAACGGGGTGGTCCAGCCGCTCCCGGATCAGCAGGAAACCTTCCGCCAGTTCCAGCCCAAGGTTTCGCTTCGCTATGAGCTCAGCGACGACGTTAACCTTTACGCCAACTGGGGTATCGGCTTCAAATCGGGCGGGTTCAACAACCAGGGCTCGGCCGCAATCGTCGACCAGGCGTTCAACCAGTTCATCGGCACCAACGTGCTGATCGAAGACGTCTATGACAAGGAAGTGTCGAGCGCGTTCGAGGCCGGGATCAAGGGGTCCGCGCTCGGCGGCCGCCTGACCTTCGATGTCGCGGGCTATTACACCCAGGTCGACGACATGCAGTTCTTCGAATTCTTCGTCGGCGGTTTCGGCCTGCTGCGCGTGGTTTCGAACATCGACGAGGTTGAGCTTTACGGGGCCGAGGCGAACCTTGCCTTCGAGATCATCGACGGCTGGGACATCTTCGGTTCGGCCAACGTGACCGAGAGCGAGATCAAGGCGAATTCCTCGCGCCCGAGCACGATCGGCAATGAAAGCCCCTACACCGCCGATTACACTGTCAACATCGGCACCCAGGTTGTGCAGCCGATCACCGACGCGATCGATTTCGTGGTCCGCGCCGATTATCGCCTGACGGGTCCGACGTGGTTCCATACGGTTCAGGACGATGCCAACCCGACCCTGTTCAGCGGTTTGCTGCCGGGATCGGCCCTGCAGCTTCCGGCCGAGGTCGGCGATGCCGAATATTCGGTCACCGAGCGCGACGAATTCGGCATTCTCGACCTGCGCGTCGGGATCGAGACCGGCAGTTTCCGCGTCACCGCCTTTGCCGAGAACCTCACCAATGAGCGCTATCTCAACGAGGTCATCCCGGCGGTCGAATTCGGCGGCTCGTTCCTGTCGCCCGGCGGCCTGCGCCGGTTCGGGGTGGAGCTCGGCTACAACTTCTGACGGTAAGCGGCCCGATCCGGCCGAGCATGCGAAAGGAGCCCTTCGGGTGGGTGAAAAGGAAGACGCAAAGAGCAATTATGCCGGTGTCTTCGAAGGCCGGATCGGTTTCGGGGAGCGTCCCGCTCTCATCATCATCGACATGGTCGAAGCCTATTTCGACCCCGGCAGCCCCCTCCACGCCGGGGTCGAAGACACCCTTGCAGCCGCGATCGAACTGCGCGCGGCGGCAAGGGCAGCGGGCGTCCCGGTGATCTACACCAATGTCGTCTTTCACCCCTCGATGCGCGACGGGGGCCGCTTTGCCCAGAAGGTCGGCGCGCTCGCCAATTTCGTGCGCGGAAACGCCATGGGAGCATGGGCCAAGGGGCTGGAGCCGGCCGAGGACGAACTCGTCGTCTCCAAGCAATATGCAAGCGCCTTCTTCGGCACCTCGCTCGCCTCGACCCTGACCGCGGGCGGGCATGACAGCGTCCTGCTGGCCGGAGTGTCCACCAGCGGCTGCATCCGCGCAAGCTGCGTCGATGCCTGCCAGCACGGCTTCATTCCGCTGGTGGTCGAGGAAGCCGTCGGGGACCGCCACGAGGGCGTCCACCGCGCCAACCTGTTCGACATGAACGCGAAATACGGTGATGTCGTGCGCCTGGCCGAGGCGAAGGAGCATTTCGCGCAAATCGCCCGGAACTAGCCTTCCGCGAACAGCCGCCCGGCGACCGCGTCGAGCTTCGTCAGCAAATCGGGATCGTGTTCGTCCGGCGCGGTGATGACGGCATCGTCCAATGCAGTGTCGATCGGGGATGGCTCGCGCTTGCCGGGCAGCGCCTCGACGAAGCGCCGCACCGCCTCGCGCGCGAGCTTGCCGTTGGCCTGCATCTGCGCGACGACCTCGGCAACTCCGACCGCTTCGCCTTCGCGCCAGCAATCGTAATCGGTGACCATGCCGACGAGCGCATAGGGCAGCTCCGCCTCACGGGCGAGCTTGGCCTCGGGCAAAGCGGTCATGCCGATGATGTCGGCGCCCCACTGGCGATACATCCGGCTTTCCGCGCGGGTCGAGAATTGCGGGCCTTCCATGGCGAGATAGGTCGCGCCGACCGCGACCTTGCCCTTTGCCGCGCTGATCGCCTTCGCCATCATGGTCGAAAGGCGCGGGCAGGTCGGATCGGCCATCGACACGTGCGTGACGAAGCCGCTGGTGAAGAAGGTCGAGGGGCGATTGAACGTGCGGTCGATGAATTGCTCGACCACGGCGAAGCGGCCCGGCTCGATCTCCTCGCGCAGGGAGCCGACCGCCGACAGGGCGAGGATGTCGGTGCAGCCCGCGCGTTTCAGCGCGTCGATATTGGCACGCCCGTTGAGCTCGGTCGGGGAAATCGGGTGCCCGCGTCCGTGGCGAGGGAGAAAACGTAGCTTCACCTTGCCGATCCGCCCGCACAGGATCTCGTCCGAAGGCTCGCCCCAGGGCGTGTCGATCGCGATCCACTGCGCGTCTTCGAGCCCATCAATGTTGTAGAGCCCGGACCCGCCGATGATCCCGATGCACCATTCGCTTGCCATGCTGACCGCGTCTTTCCGTTGAACCCCGATTGGGTCCAGAGCCTTAGGTCAGGTCGAAGCGCTCGGGCAAGGCCTTGCGGATCGCGCGGTCAGCCTGCGCGTAAGGCCCGGCGATCGACGGGCGCTTCTGCATCGCCTCGTAATGCGCGGCGAGGGCAGGCCAGATGTCGAGCGGCACATGGGCGACGAGCGCGATCTGCATGAGGATCGTCGTCACCGAAATGTCGGCGATGGAAAGCGCGTCCCCGGCGAAGAAGTCCCGCCCGCCGAGCGCGCTTTCGAGATAGTCGAACACCGGCGGCATCTGTTCGGCCCATGTCGCGCGCGCCCGCTCGACGTCCGGCTCCTCGCCCTTGGATACGGCAAAGAAGATCGGACGGAAGATGCCGAGCCCGCCCGCCGGGGCGAGCGCGGTGTCGGCATATTCCTCGATCCAGATTGCGCGGCCGCGGGCATGGGGATCCGCCGGGTAGAGCGCCGGTTCGGGATGCTTCGCCTCGATCATCGCGCAGATGGCGGAACTGTCGGCGATGGTCCCTTCCGGTCCTTCCTCGGCGACGGAGCGGTCGCGCAGGACGGGAATGCGCTTCATCGGCGAGATGTCGCGGAACCATTGCGGGGGATTGAAGACGTTGACCTCCTCGATCTCGAAGGGAACGTCCTTTTCGATCGCCACCCCGGCGACCTTGCGAACGAAGGGGGAAACGGGGCTGCCATAGATGACGAGATCGGGGCGGTCATTGTCGTTCATGCGGGTCGGTCTCCTCAGTTCGGCTTCGCGTGCATAGAGCCTTGCCGCGATAGCGCAATCGATAGGCGCGCCCGCCCGCCGCCGCGATTAGTCTCCCCGCCCAAACGGGAATTGCGTTTTGAGTTGCAACACGTCACTTTCGCCTGCGCACCGACTCCTCCGCGAGGCGTCGGACTGGGACTAGCGACAGAGAGAGGAAACACCATGGCGAAGCAGTACAGGAACCTGATCAACGGCGAGATGATCGAGACCGGGGAATGGCTCGACGTCGTCAACCCGGCGAACGAGGAAGTGATCGGCCAGGTCCCCGCCTGCGGCCAGGACGAGCTCGACAAGGCCGTGGCCGCCGCGCGCGCCGCTTTCAAGACCTGGCGCAAGACCCCGATCGACGAACGCCGGGCGGCGATCATGGCGATCTCGGGCGCGATCAAGGAAAATGCGGACGAGCTGTTCCGCCTGCTCACCAGCGAACAGGGCAAGCCCCACAACCAGGCGCAGCAGGAAATCTACGGCGCGGCGGCGATGAGCGCGGCCCAGTCGACGCTCAGCCTCGAGGACGAGATCAACGAGGACAGCGATGCGCGCCTGTCACGCACCCGCCGCGTGCCGGTGGGCGTGGTCGGCGGGATCGTGCCGTGGAACTTCCCCGTCATGATGGCGATCCAGAAGATCGTGCCGGCCATGCTGTCGGGCTGCACCATCATCCTCAAGCCCAGCCCCTTCACCCCGCTCACCACGCTGCGCATCGCCGAACTGATCGCAGACAAGGTGCCGGCCGGCGTCGTCAACATCATCACCGGCGAGGATGACCTCGGCCCGATGATCACCGCGCACCCGGACATCGACAAGATCACCTTCACCGGATCGACCGCGACGGGCAAGAAGATCATGGAAGGCGCCAGCGCCGACCTCAAGCGCATCACGCTGGAACTGGGCGGCAATGACGCCTCGATCGTGCTGCCCGATGCCGATCCCAAGAAGGTCGCCGAACAGCTTTTCTGGTCGAGCTTCTCCAATGCCGGCCAGATCTGCATCGCGGCTAAGCGCGTCTACATCCACGAGGACATTTATGACGAGCTGTCCGCCGCGATCGTCGAATACGCCAAGAACGTGAAGGTCGGCGACGGCGCCCAGCAGGGCACCGGGGTCGGTCCGATCCAGAACAAGAAGCAGTACGAACGCGTGCTCGAACTGATCGAGGACGCCAAGGACAAGGGCTACAAGTTCCTGCTCGGCGGCGACAAGGACCCGTCGGGCACCGGCTATTTCGTCCCCCTCACCATCCTCGACAACCCGCCCGAAGACGCGCGGATCGTCGCCGAGGAACAGTTCGGCCCCGTCATGCCGCTGATGAAGTTCAAGACCGAGGAAGAGGTCATCGCCAAGGCCAACAATTCCGAATACGGCCTTGCCGGCGCGGTGTGGACGGCGAACCCGGACAAGGGCGTCGAGATCGCCGAACAGCTCGAGACCGGGACCGTCTGGGTCAACGAATTCCTCCACCTCTCGCCCTTTGCTCCGTTCGGCGGGCACAAGCAGTCGGGCTTCGGCGCGGAATACGGCAAGGAAGGCCTCAAGGAATTCACCTATCCGCAGGTCATCACGGTCAAGAAGGACAACGTCCCGGCCTGACCCCTGCCGCCCCTCTCCAACCCGCGCACCGCGTTTCGGGAGCCGCAAGGCCCCGATTCGCGGCGCTGTTGGAGAGATAGTTCGCGTCGTGCAGACAGGAGGATGCCCGGCGGGCGTGCCTGACGGGCTCGATGCGCGGTTTTGACGTGAAAAGACCCGATGCGAAGCTAGCTCGCGGTTTTCGGGTAGGAAACCCGGCTCAAGAGGCGCTTTGATGATCGACGCCGAGACGCTTTCGGAAGGCCTCGCGAAGGCCCTCGCAAGGGCCGGGATGGAGGCTCCGGACGGGCTCCGCCGCCTTACCGGCGGGGCGACCATGGAGAGCTGGCGGTTCTCTTCGGGAGCTGAGGATTTCGTCCTGCGCCGCGCGCCCAGCCTCGAATTCATGGCGGACCGCCCCTTCGGCCACGCCACCGAGGCCGCCGTCATCCGCGCCGCGCGGGCCGCCGGGGTTACGGCTCCCGAGGTGGTGGTCGAACTCGCGCCCGAAGACGGCATCGGATCGGGCTTCGTCATGCGCGCGCTGCCGGGCACGCCGAACCCGAAGGACATCTTCGCGATGGAGGACCCCGCGTGCCTGCTGCGGCAGGTCGCGCGTGACCTTGCGCGCATCCATTCCCTGCGCCCCGCGGACCTGCCCGAAGACGTGCCGGTGATGGACTACCGCGAGGCCATCGCCGATCTGCGCGCGCAATTCATCGAAGCGGGCGGCGACCGGCCGATCATCGCATTGGGCCTCAAGTGGATGAAGGACAATTGCCCGGAGGCCTGCGAGCCGGTCCTCAATCACGGCGATTACCGCATGGGCAATATACTCGCCCAAGACTCGCAATTGACCGGCGTGCTCGACTGGGAACTCTCCCATTTCGGCGACCCGCACGAGGACCTCGCTTTCGGCTGCATGGCGGTGTGGCGCTTTGGCCGCTACGACCGGCCCGCCCTCGGCCTCGGCAGCCTCGAGGACTATTTCGCCGCCTACGAGGCGGAAAGCGGGCGCCGCGTCGACCGCGAGCGGTTCCGTTACTGGCTGGTCCACCGCACCGTCTGGTGGGCGATGGGGTGCCTCAGATGCGCGAAGGTCTGGCGCGACGGCTCCGACCGGATGCTCGAACGCGTGGTTATTTCGCGCCGGACGAGCGAGCAGGAACTCGACCTGCTGATGCTGCTGGAGGAGGATGCCCCGGAGGCGGAGCGCCGGGCGAGCGCCGATCCCGACATCGAGGCGCCAGCGCCGACCGGTGAGGCGACCTCGGGCGAGATCGCTCTCGCCGTGTCCGAATGGCTGGCCACGCTCAAGGACAAGGTCGAAGGCCACGACCGTTTCCAGCTTGCCGTGGCGCGCAATGCGTTGGGCATGATCGCGCGCGACGATGCGATCGTGCCGATGCTGGAGGATGCGGACCTGGCGCAGGAAATTCTCGGCGGCGGGGTCGGGCTGGACGAGCCGGGCCTGCTGGCCGAACTCAAGACTGCGGCGCTCGAAAAGCTCGCCGCCGACGTGCCGAAATATCCCGCGCTCGAAGCGGCGTGGGCAAAATGGGTGGGAGAGGATTGATGGACTTCGCTATCCCTGCGGACCTGCAGGCTTACCTCGATGAACTGGACGCCTTTATCGCAGCCGAGATCAAGCCGCTGGAGCAACAGGACGACAACATCCGCTTCTTCGACCACCGCCGCGAACATGCGCGCACCGATTGGGACAAGGACGGCCTGCCACGCGAGGAATGGGAGGAATTGCTGAAAGAGGCCACCCGCCGCGCCGATGCGGCGGGCCACTGGCGTTTCTCCGCGCCGAAGGAATACGGCGGCAAGGACGGCTCGAACCTCTGGATGGCGGTCATCCGCGAGCATTTCGCGAGGAAGGGCCTCGGCCTTCACAACGACCTCCAGAACGAGCACAGCATTGTCGGCAATTTCCCCTTCGTCGCCATGTTCGAACAATGGGGGACCGAGGAACAGAAAGCCGAATTCATCACCGGCGGCTTCGAGCGCAAACGCCGCGTCGCCTTCGGCCTGACCGAACCCGATCACGGATCGGATGCGACCCACATGGAAACCCGCGCCGTGCGCGAGACGCGCGATGGCGTGGACGGCTGGCTCATCAACGGTGAGAAGATGTGGATCACCGGGATGCACGTCGCGACCCATTGCGCCATGTTCGCCCGCACCTCCGGCGAGGCAGGCGATGCGAGCGGGATCACCTGTTTCCTCGTGCCGAACCCGACACTCGGCCTCGAAATCGAGGAATGGCTGTGGACCTTCAACATGCCGACCGACCACCCGCGCCTGTCGGTCAGGGACGTGTGGGTGCCGAACAGTTCGATCCTCGGCGTCGAGGGGCGCGGCCTCGCTCTGGCGCAGAGCTTCGTCCACCAGAACCGCATCCGGCAGGCCGCGTCGAGCTGCGGGGCGGCGCTGTTCTGCATCGACGAAAGCGTGAAATACGCGCGGGCGCGCAAGCCCTTCGGGCAGGAACTCGCGCGCAACCAGGCGATCCAGTTCCCGCTGGTGGAACTGGCGACGCAGGCGGAAATGCTGCGCCTCCTCATCTTCAAGACCGCGTGGGAGATGGACAACATGGCCCATGAAGAGATCGAACGGACGATCTCCGACAAGGTCTCGATGTGCAATTACTACGCGAACCGGCTGTGCTGCGAGGCGGCGGACCGGGCGATGCAGGTCCATGGCGGCATCGGCTATTCGCGGCACACGCCTTTCGAACACATCTATCGCCACCACCGCCGCTATCGGATCACGGAAGGGTCGGAAGAGATCCAGATGCGCAAGGTGGGAGCGTATCTGTTCGGCTATCTCGGGCCCCGAAAGAAGCAAATGCAGGGGATGGTCGGCTAGGCGCGCGCTTCGGGCAGGTCGATGCCTTCGTGCTCCACTCCGCTGCGGCGCGAGATGACGTAGAGGACGAAGCCGACTCCGACGTAGAGCGCGGTCGAGAGCGCCGCGTCCCACGACACCTTGCTCAAGAGCCACAGCACCACCCCGCTCGCAAACGGCAAAATGAAAAGCCAGCGTGCGTCCATCGCCCGTCTCAGCCCGGCATCGTTGCGCTGCCACATCACGACGAGCGCGGTGATGCTCATGGCGAACAGGGTCTGCTCGACGCTCACGAGCAGCACGGCGAGCGCCTCGAAACTGCCCGACAGGGCGAGCAGGGCGATGATGCCGCCATACATCCCGATCGCGGCGACCGGGGTCTGGAAGCGCGGCGAGACGAAGGCGATCGGGCTCGGCAGCAGGCCGCGCCGCGCCATGCCGTAGAAGATGCGCGGGATCGCGACGAAGACGTTGAGCTGGAACACCGTGACCGAGATTATCGCGGCACAGCTGATCATCAGCGCGCCCCAATCGCCCATCACCACCTGCGCGGCGGCGGCGAGCGGGGCGTCGACCTCGCCCGGGTCGGGCGCGATCGCGATATAGGCCCACTGGATGAGCGCATAGAACACCGCCACTCCGCCGAGCGTGGTGAAGATCGCGCGGCGCATCATCCTGCGCGGGTTCTTCATCTCGCCCGCCGCCGCAATGGCGAGGTCCGCGCCCGAAAAGGCGAAGGCGAGCAGCAGCGCGATCGATTCGAACTCGGAAAAGCGCGGCAGTTCCACCTCGGTAGGAAAGCCGTTGGTGGCGAAGCCGACCACGCACAGCAGCGCCAGCGGGGAGAGCTTGAGCACGGTCCCGATCCCGATCAGCCGCACCGCGCGCGCCGTTCCGCTCATGCTGATCGCGGTGAAGGTGGCGATCAGAACGGCGATGCTGGCGAGCCGCATGAGCGGATCGGCGAAGAACGGAAAGATCGCGGCGAGATAGGAGACGAGGACATGGAAATTGGCCGAAGCGCCCGCCATGTTCGCCAACACCGACAGCCAGCCTGCCTGGAAACCAACCGCCTTGCCGAAAGCGTGTTCTGCGAAAAGCTGGTGCCCGCCCGATTGCCGGAACACGGTTGTGAGCTTGGCCACCACCGCCATGAGGCTCGCATAGAGCACGGCGAAGGTGAGGATCGCGAGCGGGGAGAACGTCCCCGCCGCGGCGAACAGCAGCGCGGGCAGGGCGAAGATACCCGACCCGATGACCGCGTTTAGATTCATCAGGATGGCGCCGGTCAGCCCCACGACGCGCGGCGGTTTCTGGTCAAGTGCGATGGTACGTTCCTTCCCCCAGGAACGCGGCCCGAAATATGGAGCAGATACGATGCGGGCGGGAAAGTCAATTCGCGCGCGCCCCGCGCCCTCAGTCATTCGCCTCCATCATTGTCTTGAGGTCCTTCAGCGCCTTGGCCCGCAACTGGTGGACGCGCGGGACGCTCACGTACAGCACGGCGGCGATTTCGGTCAGGTTCAATTCTTCGACGCAGAAGAGTTGCAGCACCAGTTTCAGCCGGTCGGGAAGCTCGCCCAGCGCCTCGGCCAGACGTTCGCGGTCCTCCAACGCGCACAGCGCCTCGAACAGGTCTGGATCCTCGCTCGCGAAGGCGGTGTTGCTGTTGTCATCTTCCTCGCTGATCGAGGAGACGGTGACCGCGCTCGCCTCGATCTGGACGAGTTCGCCGTCGCTGATGTGGAGCGCGGCGGCGATTTCCGCCCGGCTCGGTTCGCGGCCCGTTTCCATGCGAAGGCGTTCAAGAGCGCGTTCATAGGCGGCGCGGCGTTTCCTGGCATTGCGGGTGTCGTTCAATTGCCGCCGGATATGGTCGAGCATCGCGCCGCGCACGCGGATCTTGGCAAAGGCGGCAAAGCCGTCCTCCCTCGGGCCCGCATGTCGGCGCGCGCATACCGTCAGGGCCATGACGCCCGTCTGGACGAGGTCCTCGATCTCAAGCCCTTCGCGCCCCATGCCATGGACATGCCACTCTGCGTGGTGGACCATGGGGAGAAGCGGCGCACCCAGTCCTCGACCTCCGAAAGCGTGCCGGGCAGCGCTTGAGACCAGACGGGCTTAAGGACGCGGGGCGCGGGCCGTTCTGGGGGGCATGGACAATCCCGGCGCATACATCCATTCGGCACTAAATGGCGGCAGCGGCGAAAATTTCATCCTGCTTGCCAATGACCTCTCGGCGGCGACCTTCGCTCTCCAGCGCGTCCAGCTCCAGCGTCAGGCCGAGCAGCTCGAGGCGTGCATTTCTGCCGCCGCGCTGATCCGCTCTTCGCTTTCCGGGTTTTCGAACGCGCTGGGCGACCGCATCCACAGCGGCGACTTGCACCGCGCGCTTCGATCGGCGGCCCTTCTTTCGCGCGTATCGCAACCACTCCGGGCGTCGCGCCCTCGGTCAGCTTCTCGCTCGAAGTGACTCAGCAAGCCGCCGCCCAGACGCTGGTCTCTCCGACTGATTCCAGCGGCTATGACCTCGTCGGCGAAGAAACGCTCACGATCCGTTTCGGCACGGTCTTAGGCACCAGCTTCACAGAGGACACGGACCGCACCCCGCTTGCCATCATGGTCGGGCCGGACGACACGCTCGCCGATCTTGCCAGCCGCATCAGCGGGTCGAGCGGGGGCGCTCAACGCTTATGTCGCGGAAGGGGAGGGCGGCCCGCAGCTGTTCATCAAGGGCGAGGAAGGCGCGGCCTACGGCGTCGTGCTCGAGTTTCCTGCGCCAGCAATTCGAGGTGAGGGGCAATTGAGATGACTGCGCTGCTCTCCCGCAACCCTGCCGCCGCCTATCGCCGGGTCGAAGTCGATGCCCGAATCGAGGCGGCTCGCGGCGGCGAGCTGACCCGGATCTGCCTTGAGGAGGTGGTGACCGCGCTCGGACAGGCCCTACTCGCGATCGAGCGCAATCCCGGCGTGGCCCCGCGCGAGGCGCTTGCCCGGGCGCACGGGATCGCGCTCTGGCTCGGCCGCTCTGTCGATCCAGCCAACCCGCTGCACGAGGCGCTTGTGCAGTTCTATGGCGGGCTGGCGAGCCTTATCCGGCGCAACATGGTACGCGCCGTGCCCGAAGAGATCGCGCAGGTACGCTGCGATTTCGCCGACCTGCTCGAAGCGGCGGAGGCTAGCTGATCCGCCGTTTCAGCCGATCCAGCCCGCGATGATTCGCGCGGCGTCTGCCGGGTCTTCGAAAGGGTGGAAATGGGTCCGGTCGGGGCGGTGCAGATCTTCGCCTCCGGGGATGGTCGAGGCGAGCTGCGGCCAGGTCGGCGAGCTCTTGAAATCGGTGAAGTCGGTCTGCTTCGCGCGAACGACCAGCGTCGGCGCCTCGATCCGCTTCACCGCTTCAAGAATGCCCGCATTGGAGCGGCTGGAGGCATAGACGCTCGCTTCGACTTCCGGCGAACAGGCGAGTTCGTATCCTTCTCCGCTTTCCTTCGGCAGCAGGCCATGGCGGCAGTAATCCTCGAACACGCGAGGCTCGAACAGGCAATAGGGATCGCGTTCGCGGAATCGCTCGATCATCGCTTCTGGCGAGGCGAAGTCGCGCTTGCGCCGGATCGCTGGATGGGGAGCATCGCCGGTGTAGAGCGCCGCGTCGGGGGCGTAGAAATCGGGGGCGCAGATGACGGGATCGAACAGGACGAGCCTGCTGAAGGCTTTGGGTTTGTCGGCAGCGCATTGCGCTAGGACATGCCCGCCCATCGAATGGCCCACACCCACGGCTCGGCGGATACCCAGCCGGTCGAGTACCGTCTTCACGTCCTCGGCGACGATCCGCCAGTCGTCGATCGGCTCGCCTGCGGAGCGCCCATGTCCGCGCAGATCGAGCGCGATGCATCGCCTGTCGGGGAAATGTTCGATCACCGCGTCCCACACCCGCGCGTGGAAGCCGGTCGCATGGGCGAAGATCAGCGGCGGCTCGGAATTGCTCGGTTTGCCAAGCCAGTCGAAATGGGTGAGGCGCACGCCCCCTACCTCGACCTGGTGGGTGGCGGGCGCGGTTCGTGTCGGCATGTTTGGTCTGATCCCGTTTTCTCGGCCATCGGCCGATTGGTGCTGCAGGCCTCATTCCTACAGCCGGCGCGAGGGTCAACCTCCCCCTTTTGCGAAACGGCCCCGCCGAAACTTGCGGCACCGAGATGCGCCTCGGGATTTGATTTGTCGCGCGCAGCCTCTATCGGGTAATCCGCGATCCGCCCGAACCCTCCCATGCCTTCACCCGGAGAATCCCCCTTGCCCGATGCCGCCCCTGCAGACCCGGCCCTGACTGCCGAGTTTCGCAGGCTGATGAGCCTGTTCGCGACTGGCGTGTGCGTCGTCTCCGCCCCCTCTGCCGACCACGCGGAGAATGGCGGGATCATGGGGATGACGGTCAATTCTTTCGTCTCGGTCTCGCTCGACCCGATGCTGGTGTGCTGGAGCCTGCAGAACGCCTCGAGCCAGTTTTCGGGCTGGCTGGAGACGGAGCGGTTCGCGATCTCGATCCTCGCCGAGAGCCAGCAGGCGGTCGCCCGCCGCTATGCCGCACGCGCCTCGAGCGGGCTGATCGAGTCCGATTTCGATTGGAGCGAGAACGGATTGCCCGTGGTCAAGGGCGCGCTCGCGCGGATCGAGTGCCGCCACTGGGCAAGCCATCCCGCGGGCGACCACACCATGATCCTGGGCGAAGTGACCGCGATGGACGCGCCCGAGGCCTCCGACAACGCTGCACCGCTCGGCTTCTTTCGCGGGCGTTTCTGCCGCGTCGGGGAATGAGCGTCCCGTTCATTACAATGCCGTCCGGCTGCCCTATATGACGCCGCATCGATCCATCTGACGAGATCCCCCATGCCAGTTTTCCATTCCGACCGCCGCCACTTCCTTTCCGCCACCGGCACCGCCTTTGCCGCGCTCGCCCTGAGCGGCTGCATGATCCGCACCGCGGGCCGCGACGGAATGCCGGGTGCGAACGGAGCGTTCGCCGGATATGGCCCGCTGCGGTCCGATCCGCAGGGCCTGCTCGACTTGCCCGAAGGGTTTTCCTACCGCGTGCTTTCCCGTCTCGGCGATGCGATGGACGACGGCGGCACCGTGCCCGACCGCGGCGATGGCATGGGCGCGTTCGACATCGGCAATGGCGAGATCGCGCTCGTCCGCAATCACGAACTTCAGCCGCAGCATGATGCGGGCGGACCGATCGCCCAGGGCTTCGGGACGCGGAACGGTGAATTCGTGCCCGGCGGGACGACGACGATCGTGCTCGATGCCGGCACACTGGCCGTGAAACGCCAGTTCCGCTCGCTCGGCGGGACGATCCGCAATTGCGCGGGCGGGACGACGCCGTGGGGCACCTGGCTCTCCTGCGAGGAAGCGCCGACCGGGCCGGGCCAGAAATATGGCGACGGCCTAGCGCGCAATCACGGCTGGGTGTTCGAGGTTCCCGCTACCGCGAACGGGCTGGTCGATCCGGTCCCGCTCACCGCGATGGGGCGTTTCAACCACGAAGCGGCCTGCGTCGATCCAGAAACCGGCTTCATCTACATGACCGAGGACCGCGACGACAGCGTCCTCTATCGCTTCGTGCCCCGGATGTCGGGCGACCTGGTGAAGGGTGGCCGCTTGCAGGCGATGGCGCTCGAAGGACTGGCCGACACGCGCAACTGGGCAGGCAGCGCGATGCCGGTAGGGCGCGGTTACGACGTGCGCTGGATCGACCTTTCCGACGTGGAGGCGCCCGCCGACGACCTGCGCCGGCGCGCCGCGGCCGCGGGTGCGGCGCTGATCGCGCGGGGGGAGGGGCTGCACATGGGCGCGGGCGAAATGTTCGCCTGCGCGACCAGCGGCGGGGCGAAGGGGCTCGGCCAGGTCTTCCGCCTCGTGCCCGGACGCCGCGGCGCAAGCGACCGGTTTGAGCTGTTCTTCGAAAGCGAGACTGAGGAGCAGTTCAATTACGGCGACAATCTGTGCGTGGCGCCCAACGGCCACCTGATCGTGTGCGAGGACCAGTATACCGAGGTCGTCGACAACCATCTGCGCGGGATCACGCCCGCTGGGCGCGCCTATGATTTCGCGCGTCTACGGACCCAGACCGAGCTTGCCGGGGCGTGCTTTTCGCCCGATGGCAGGTGGCTGTTCGTCAACGTCTATTCACCGACCGCGACGCTCGCGATCATGGGTCCGTGGGCGGCCTGAGGAAAGTCGCAAGGCTTGCATTGAGCCTCCGCATCCTGTGTAGCCCGAGGCCATGCAGGACGGCCCTTTAACAATGGCGTGGCGCTTCGCGATCGACCGGGGCGGCACCTTCACCGATGTAGTCGCGGTGACGCCGGATGGGCGGTTGGTCACCGACAAGCTGCTGTCCGAAAAGCCCGGCCATTATGCCGACGCGGCGAGCGAAGCGATCAGGCGGCTGATGGAGGCTCATGGCCCGGACGCGCCGGTCGCGGAACTGCGCATCGGCACTACGGTTGCGACCAATGCGCTGCTCGAACGCAAGGGCGAACCCCTTGCGCTGGTGACGACGCGCGGCTTTGCCGACGTGCTCAGGATCGGCACGCAGGCGCGGCCCGAAATCTTCGCGCGGCACATCGTCCTGCCCGAACAATTGCCGCGCTGGGTGGTCGAGGTGGACGAGCGCGTTAGCGCAGCCGGGAAGGTGCTGACGCCGCTCGATGAAGAGGCAGCCCGGCAGCGACTCGAGGCGCTGCGGGGCGAGGGCTGTGATGCGCTCGCCATCGTCCTCATGCATGGCTGGCATTTCCGCGATCATGAGAAACGGCTGGCGGAAATCGCGCGCGAGATCGGCTTCGCGCAGGTCAGCGCAAGCCACGAGGTCGCTCCGCTCATCGGCATCGTTGCGCGCGGGGATACCAGCGTGGTCGATGCCTATCTCTCGCCGGTTCTGAAACGCTACACCGACGGATTGCAGGCCGAATTACCCAACGCCGGACGGCTTCGCTTCATGCAGTCCAATGGCGGGTTGGCCGAGGTCGGCGCGTTCCGGGGCAAGGACGCGATCCTGTCCGGGCCCGCAGGCGGCGTCGTTGGCATGGTCGCGGCGAGCGCACCGCTCGGCAATGGGAAACTCATCGGTTTCGACATGGGTGGGACCAGCACCGATGTCGCGCACTACGCAGGCGAATATGAACTCACCGGCGACAATGTCGTCGCAGGCGTGCGGGTCGCCGCGCCCATGATGCAGATCCATACCGTTGCGGCGGGAGGCGGGTCGATCTGCTCCTTCGATGGATCGCGTTTCCGCGTCGGTCCGGACAGCGCGGGTGCGGACCCCGGCCCCGCCTGCTACCGCAAGGGCGGGCCACTTACCGTCACAGACTGCAATCTCTTCCTCGGGAGGCTCGATCCCGCCTTTTTCCCGCGCGTCTTCGGACCCGGCGGCGACGAACCGCTCGACCGGGGAGCGGCGCGGCACCGGCTGGAGGAGGTGGCGGAGCGCCTGCCCGAACCAAGGAGCCTCGAGGACATTGCCGAGGGCTTCCTCGACATTGCGGTCGACAACATGGCGAACGCGATCCGCAAGATATCGGTCGCGCGCGGTCATGACGTTACGACCTATGCGCTCGCCTGTTTCGGCGGGGCGGGCGGTCAGCACGCCGTGCGGGTGGCGGACCGGCTCGGGATCGAGACGGTGCTGGTCCACCCGCTTGCGGGGATATTGTCCGCCTATGGCATCGGCCTTGCGCCGGTAAAGGCGATCCGGGAAGTGAGTTTCGGCGAGGAACTGGGCGCGGATGTGTCCGGGCCGCTCGGGGAACTGGTCGAGCAAGCGCGCGGAACGCTGATCGCGCAGGACATCGCCCAAGAGGCTATCCACGTCGAACGCCGCGCCCGCCTGCGGTTTGCAGGGAGCGACAGCAAGCTGACCGTTCCGGTCGGGGAACCTGCGGACATGGCCGCCGAATTCCGCGCGCTGCACGCGAAGCTCTACGGCTATTCGGACGACGCTGCCGCGATCATCGTCGATGCGTTGAGCGTCGAAGCGAGCGGGACCAGTGGCGGGCTTGGCGCGGCGCAGGCCGAACCGCTTGCCGTTTCGGGCGAGGCTTCGGGCGACTGGCGCACGGTGGAACGAGCCGCGATGGGCGCCGAAATGGCTGGAGGAGAGGCAGTGGACGGCCCCGCTCTGGTGATCGATCCGGGCTCCACCACCGTCATCGAACCCGGCTGGCAGGCGCGCCTCGCCGAAGAGGGCAGCCTTGTCCTCACCCGCAGGGTGCCCTTGCAGCGCGAGCAGGCGATGGGAACCGCGGTCGATCCTGTCAGGCTCGAAATCTTCAACAACCTGTTCATGGCGATCGCCGAGGAAATGGGCGTCGTCCTGCGTTCGACCGCAACGAGCGTGAACATCAAGGAGCGGCTCGATTTCTCCTGCGCGCTGTTCGATGCCTCCGGAGCGCTGATCGCCAACGCGCCGCACATTCCCGTGCATCTCGGCAGCATGGGTGACAGCATCGCGCGGGTGATCGAGGTGCGGGGCAAAAGCCGCGATGGACGCGGGTTTCGACGGGGCGATGCCTATGTCCTCAACGATCCTTTCCGCGGCGGCACGCACTTGCCCGATATCACGGTGATCGTTCCCGTCTTCTACGATGACGAGGCCGACGAACCGGGCGCCTTCGTCGCCGCGCGCGGGCACCATGCCGATATCGGCGGAATCGCGCCCGGATCGATGCCGCCCGAAAGCCGTACGATCGTCGAGGAAGGAGTCCTGATCGACAATTTCCTGCTCGTCGACGAGGGACATTTCCGCGAGGCCGAGATGCGCGCCAAGCTTGCCGATGCGCAGCACCCCGCGCGCAACCCGGCGCGCAACATCTCCGACCTTCGCGCCCAACTCGCCGCCTGCACCCGCGGGGCGGAATTGCTGCGCGGCGCGGCGGCGGAGCAGGGGGGCGAGGTCGTTGCCGCCTATATGGCCCACGTCATCGACAACGCCGCCGAAAGCGTGCGCCGCCTGCTGGGCGGTCTGGAGGACGGCGCGTTCGAATATCCGATGGACAATGGCCTGACCGTCAGGGTGGCGATCCGGATCGACCGCGAGGCCCGCAGCGCCGTGTTCGACTTCACCGGGACGAGCCCGCAGCACGAGGGCAATTTCAACGCCCCGCGCTCGATTACGCGTGCGGCCTCGCTCTATGTCCTTCGCACGCTCATCGACGACGAAATCCCCATGAACGACGGCTGCCTGCGCCCGGTCGAACTGATCGTTCCCGAAGGTTCGATGCTCAACCCGAGACCCGGCGCGGCGGTGGTGGCGGGCAATGTCGAGACGAGCCAGGTCGTCACCGACGCGCTGTTCGCCGCGACGGGTCGCCTTGCGCCGAGCCAGGGCACGATGAACAATTTCACATTCGGCAATGACGAACACCAATATTACGAAACAATCGCGGGCGGATCGGGTGCGGGCCCCGACCATGACGGGACCGACGCGGTGCAGACCCACATGACCAACAGCCGGCTGACCGATCCGGAAATTCTCGAAACGCGCCTCCCGGTCCGGCTGGATCGCTTCGCCGTGCGCGAAGGTTCGGGCGGTGAGGGGTTTCACAGGGGCGGCGAGGGGGTCGAGCGCCGCGTCACCTTCCTCGAAGCCATGCGCGCCAACATGCTCGCCAATCGCCGCGCGGTGCCGCCGCGCGGCATTTGCGGCGGTGGCGATGCAGCGCCGGGAGCGAACTGGGTCGAGCGCGAGGACGGCAACCGGGTCGAACTCGGCGCGACCGGATCGGCCCGTGTCGAACCGGGCGATACCTTCGTCATCCTCACCCCCGGCGGCGGAGGCTGGGGCGCGCCCGGGCGCTAGGCCGGGGCGCCTAGATCAGGCCGCGCGCCATGTAGTGATCTTGCGGCTCTCTGGCTTCGCCATTGTCGGCGACGCATGTTTCGAAAGCGCGCGATTGCGACAGGAACACCTCGCCATTGAGTTCCTCGAGGAAATGCGAGCGTTTCAGCCGGTCCATCACTGGGCCCTTGACCTCCGACAGGTGGAGACCGACCCCTGCATCGCCCATCCGGTGATTGATCGCCTCGAGGCTTTCGAGCCCCGATGCATCGATCGCGTTGACCGCCGAACACATCAGGATGACGTGGCGCAGTTCGGGCTTTTCCGCGACCCGGGCGAGCACATATTCCTCGAGCCAGCGGGCGTTCAAGTAGGTCAGGCTTTCATCGATCCGGATCGACAGGACATGCGGCACGGTGAAGACGTCGTGCCGGTCGACATTGCGAAAATGCTCGGTTTCCGGAACGCGCCCGACGATCGCCGCGTGCGGCCTGCTGGCGCGCCACAGGTAAAGCAGCAGGCCGACGCCGACCCCTGCGATCACGCCCATTTCGACGCCCGCGATCAGGGTGATTCCGATGGTCGCCACGTGCGCCGCGAAATCGGACTTGGAATAGCGCCAAAGTCGCCCCGGCGTCTTGAGATCGACGAGGCTGAGCACGGCGACGATGATCGTCGCGGCGAGCGTCGCGATGGGCAGGCTGAACAGCAGCGGGGTAAGGAACAGCGAGGCGAGCGCGATGCCCACAGCTGTGAACGCGCCCGCCGCCGGGGTCTGCGCGCCCGCGTCGAAATTGACCACCGAGCGCGCGAAGCCGCCCGTCACCGGGTATCCGCCCGACAGCGCGCTAGCGATGTTCGACGCGCCCAATCCGATCAGCTCCTGGTCCGGTGAAATGCGCTGGCGGCGCTTGGCGGCGAGGGTCTGCGCGACCGAGACGCTTTCGACGAAGCCGATGATCGAGATGAGGAGCGCAGGCACCCACAGCGCCTCGATCAGCGACAGGTCGGCGGACGGCAGAGCGAAGGGCGGCAGACCCGGCGGGATCTCGCCGGTGATGGCCACGCCCTTTTCGCCTAGATCGAAGACGATCACCGCGATGATGGTCAGCGCCACCGCGACGACCGGCCCCGCCTTGGCGATCATGTCGGCGGGCTTGTCGGCAATGCCGAGCCGCATGAGAGCAGGCTTCGCCCCCTTGCGGACCCAGAACAGGAAAGCGAGCGCGGGAATACCGATCGCGAGCGTCCAGGGGTTGGTCGTGCCGAGCGAAGCACCGATGCTGCCGAGCATTTCGGGCCAGTTGTCCCCGCCGCCGCTCACGCCGAGGATATGGCGCAGCTGACTGGTCGCGATCAGCACGCCGCTGGCGGTGATGAAACCGCTGATGACCGGATGCGACAGCAGGTTCGCCAGGAACCCCGCACGCAAGAGGCCAAGTATGGCGAGCATAATGCCCGACAGGAATGCGAGCGTGATCGCTGCTTCGAGATAGGCCGCCGTGCCCTGCTCGGCGACCGCTCCGGCCGCAGAGGCGGTCATCAGCGAGATCACCGCCACCGGCCCGACCGCAAGCGTGCGGCTGGTCCCGAAGATCGCGTAGAGCACCAGCGGCAGGATCGAGGCGTAGAGCCCGACGACCGGCGGCAGTCCGGCAAGCAGCGCATAGGCGAGGCTCTGCGGGATCAGCATGATCGTGACGATCACCGCCGCCACGAGGTCGCTGGAAAGCACCGAGCGGTCGTAGCTCCGGCCCCATTCGAGGATGGGCAGATAACGCTTCAGCATGCTCCGCTTCTTTTCGTCACGATGCGATCAGGCCGCCCGGCCCGGCCAGCCATTCGCGGCCCTTGAGCATCCCGTTCCAGTAAAGCCAGGGGAGGAAATCGGCCTTGAGCATCCATGAAAGCCGCTGCGGCTTCGTCCCGTCGACGAGCCATTCGGGAAAGCTCGGCATGAGCTTTCCGCCATAGCCGAATTCGGCGAGCACGATCTTGCCGCGTTCCACCGTGAGCGGGCACGAACCGTAGCCGTCATAGCCCGCGCGCGGCCCCTTGCGGGAAAGCTGCTGGAGCACGTTGACCGCGACCACAGGCGCCTGCTTGCGCGCGGCGGCGGCGGTCTTGGCGTTGGGCATGCCGCCCGCGTCGCCGACGCCGAAGACATTCGGATATCGTACGTGCTGGAGCGTGTGCTGGTCGACATCGGTGAAGCCCGATTCCGCTGCCAGCGGGCTGTCGGCGAGAAATTGCGGCGCGACCTGGGGCGGGACGACATGGAGCATGTCGAAATCGCGCGTGACCTCGCCCTCTTCGGTCTTGAAAGTCGCCGTGCGCGCGGGCCCGTCGACCGCGACGAGATTGTTGCCGAGCTGGAGCGCGATGCCGTATTTACCGACATAATCCATCAGCGCGGGAACATAGTCGGCAATGCCGAACAGCGCGCCGCCCGCATTGCAGAATTCGACTTCGATATCGCCCAGCACGCCGCGCCGCAGCCAGTGGTCGCAGGAAAGATACATCGCCTTTTGCGGCGCGCCCGCGCATTTGATCGGCATGGGCGGCTGGGTGAACAGCGCGCGGCCGCTGCGCAGGGTCTGCACCAGTTCCCAGGTATAGGGCGCGAGGTCGTAGCGGTAGTTCGAAGTCACCCCGTTCCGCCCAAGCGTCTGCTCGACCCCTTCGATCTGTTCCCAGGCAAGGCGGATGCCCGGCGCCACGACGAGAACGTCATAGGCGACGGTGGACCCGTCGGCGAGCGTGACCTGATTGTCCTCGGGCCGAAAGCCGGCGGCCGCCTGTCTCAGCCATGTCACGCCTTTCGGCATGACGCTCTCCATCGGGCGGACCGTTACCTCGGGCTCGAACACGCCGCCGCCCACCATGGTCCAGCCGGGCTGGTAGGCGTGGGTGTCCGAAGGTTCCACGATCGCGATGTCGAGCCCCTTGCGCCGCTTCAGCAACGAGCTCGCGGTCGCGATCCCCGCCGCGCCGCCGCCAATGACGACGATTGTGTGTCTGTGCGTGCCGGCCATGTTTTCTCTCCCTTTTATGTGGTGCTCAGCCGCCGAGCCGTGGGGCAAGCGCGCTGAGATCGTATCCGGCGGCCTTCGCGTCCCTCAGGCGTTCATCGGCGCTGCGGGCTGCCGGGTTCGCGAGCGTCTCCAATGTGATCGACCGCGTGCCGGTGCGGCAGTATGCGATCAAAGGCCCCTGCGTGCCGCGCCGCACCGCTGCGAAGGCGGCGATCGCCGCATCGGGGAAGGCTCCGCCCGCAACGGGGATGTGGTGGAAGGCGAGGCCCGCCTGCGTCGCAGCGGCGCGCAGGTCCTCGAGCGGGGGCTGGCCGGGCTCTTCGCCATCGGGGCGATTGCACACGACCGCGACATAGCCCTTGTCCGCAAGCGTCTTCATGTCCCCAGGAGCGATCTGCGGCGAGACGGCGAAACCGGGGGTCACTTCACGAATGTCCATCACGGGTTCCTTTCGGTGAGGCGGACAAGGCCCATGCCGGCAAGCATGGCGATGACGAAGACGGCAGCGCCGACCGGCTCGATCACGAGCGCGGCGATGCCCGGTCCGGGGCACAGACCGGCAATGCCCCAGCCCACCCCGAACAGCGCCGCCCCGCCGATCAGGCGTGCATCGAGGTCCTTGCGCGTGGGGATCGCGAAAGCCTCGGCAAAGAGGGGATGGGCGAGGCGCGGCTGCAAACGCCACACCAACACCATGACGAGGACCGCCCCGCCCATGACGAAGGCAAGCGTGGGATCCCAGTCGCCGAACAGGTCGAGAAACCCGCGCACCCGCGCAGGATCCGTCATCCCGCCGAGCGCCAGCCCCGCGCCGAATACGACCCCCGAAAGGAGCGCAACGATCGAGCGCGCGTTCATTGCAGCACCTTGAGGCCAAGGGCGTTCATCGCCGCGACGGTGGCGAAACCGGTTGCCATGAACGTCGCCGTCGCGACGATCGAGCGAGACGAGAAGCGGCTCATCCCGCACACGCCGTGCCCGCTGGTGCAGCCGCTGCCGAGCTTGGTGCCGACACCGACGATCAGCCCTGCAATGGCAAGGACGAGCGGCGAGGCGAAGCTCGCCTCGATCCCGCCCAGCATCGCCATGATGACGAGCGCGCCGAGCGGCAGGCCGATCACGAAGGCCCAGGCGGAGCTGCGTTCCATCCCGCTCCCGCCGAGGCCCGCGGCGCGCGCGGCGATACCGGAGACGCCCGCGATCCTCCCCGCGCCAAGCAGCATGATCGCCGCCGCAAGGCCGATCAGCACGCCTCCGGCCAGCCCCGCAAGCGGGGCGGCGTCAGGGAAGCCTGCCAAGGTCATACCGCGTTGACCGGGATCTTGATGTAGCTCACGCCGTTGTCCTCCGGATCGGGCAGGCGCCCGCCGCGGATATTGACCTGTACCGAAGGCATGATGAGGTTCGGCATGGCGAGCGTCGCATCGCGCGTCGTGCGCATCTTCACGAATTCGTCCTCGGTCACGCCGTCCTTCACATGGACGTTTTCGCGCCGCTGCTGGCCGACCGTCGTCTCCCAGGCATAGTCGTCGCGGCCCGGTGCCTTGTAATCGTGGCACAGGAACAGGCGCGTCGCCTCGGGCAGCGAAAGCAGCCGGCGGATCGACTGGAACAGCTGGCGCGCATCGCCGCCCGGGAAATCCGCCCGCGCGGTGCCGAAATCGGGCATGAAGATCGTGTCGCCCACGAAGGCCGCATCGCCGATGATGAAGGCCATGTCGGCCGGCGTGTGGCCAGGGACGTGGAGCGCGATCCCGTCGAGCGTGCCGACCTTGAAGGTTTCGCCGTCTGCGAACAGGTGGTCGAACTGTGATCCGTCGCGCTCGAAATCGGTCCCGGCATTGAACAGCTTGCCGAACACGTCCTGCACGCGGATGATCTCCTTGCCGATCGCCAGCTTTCCGCCGAGCTTTTCCTGGAGATAGGGCGCAGCGGAGATGTGATCGGCATGGGCATGGGTCTCGATCAGCCAGGTCACTTTCAAATTGTTCAAAGTGACATATTCGACAATCCGATCGGCAGAGCCATGCGAAGTGCGGCCCGAGGCGGATTCGTAATCGAGCACGGAATCGATGATCGCCGCCTCGTTGGTCGCGGGATCATGGACGACGTAGCTGATGGTGAAAGTGGCCTCGTCGAAGAAGCCCGCGATCGTGGGGCGCTTGGCCTTTTCGGCGCGTGCGGCTTCGATCTGGATGGTGGCTGCTGCGAGAGCAGAATCGGTATTGCCCATGACACTCTCCTATAAAGTTACATAAAATGTGTATATGTATTGCATTCGAACTGTCAAGTGCTATGAGGGTGGCGATGAACGAGGCAAACGAGAATCCACCCCGTCCCGCAGGGCTCAGGATCGGCGACAGGGCTCCCGATTTCGAAGCCCGCAGCACGATCGGCCCGGTGCGGCTGTCCACCTTTCGCGGGCGCTGGCTGATCCTGTTTTCGCACCCGGCCGATTTCACCCCGGTGTGCACCACCGAATTCATGGAACTCGCCCGCCACGCGCAGGAATTCGAGGCGCTCGATTGCGAACTCATGGCGCTTTCCGTCGACAGCCTGTTCGCCCATTTCGCCTGGCTTCGGATGATCCGTGACCGGTTCGGCGTCGAGGTGCGGTTTCCCATCGTGGAGGACCCGACGCTGGTGATCGGGCGCGCCTTCGGCATGGTCGCCCCGCAGGACAATGACAGCGCGGCGGTGCGCACGACCTATTTCATCGATCCTTCGGGCACGATCCGGGCGATGACCTGCTATCCCGCCAATGTTGGGCGTTCGACGCCCGAAATGCTGCGCACATTGCGAGCGTTGCAGGCGATCGATGCCGAGGGCGGGCTCGCCCCGGCCAACTGGCAGCCCGGCGAGAAACTGCTTTGCGCGCCGACCCATGATCTCGATGCGGTCTATGCCGCGAAGGACGCGGTGTCGTGGTTTCTCGACCGCGAAGGAGACGAGGCATGAGCGATGCCCCCCCGATCCAGGAGCTCAAGGCGATCGCCCACCCGGTGCGTTTTCGCATTCTCGAAGTGTTGAGCGCAGGCGAACTCAGCGTGGGAGAAATCGACCAGGCCGCCGATATCGGTCAGCCCGCGCTTTCGCAGCAGCTCGGCGTCCTGCGCAAGGCGGGCCTCGTCGAGACGCGCAAGGAAGCCAAGCTCGTCTTTTACAGCCTCGCCGCCGAAAGGATCGCGGCGCTTTCTTCAGCGCTCGGCCGCATTGCGGGAAGCGGGCAGGGCGAGCCCGCCGTGCTGCGCACTCCCGCGCCCGGCGTTGCCAATTTCGCCCGGCTGACCTGATCGAAAAGGCGCCCGCGCGGCCCTACTTGTCGCGGAACCGCCCGATCACCAGCGCCGCCACCGCCAGCAGCAGGATCGCGCCCGCATCGAAGACGACATTCTCGGGCGCCATATCCTTGCCCTGAAGCACAATCAGCCGCGCGATGGCGGTGATCGCGATGAAGATCGGGAAGACGAAGAACGCGCCCTTGCCGGTGTAGAACACCGCGATCATGCCGATCACTTCGGTGTAGAGGAACATCAGGAGAAGGTCGGCAAGCTCGATCCGGCGGTCGGCAACCACCGACCAGACCTCGGTCCCGGCGGCCACCAGCGTCATCACCATGGTGACGATCAGGAGCGCGCGTTCGACCCAGCGAAAACCGCTCTCTGCGACAAGCAGGTGCCTGTCCTCGATCTCCTCGTCGAGGTCGGTCGGGGGGCGCGGCTCGGCCATGACGGTGATGATACAGCAAATCCCTTGATCTTCCATGCCTTTCGCGCCGCGCCTTTTCGCTTGCGGATGCGCGCAGGGATTCTAGGGTCGCGCCGACAACACGAACAGGGAG
This sequence comes from Erythrobacter litoralis, assembly GCF_001719165.1. Taxonomy (NCBI): domain Bacteria; kingdom Pseudomonadati; phylum Pseudomonadota; class Alphaproteobacteria; order Sphingomonadales; family Erythrobacteraceae; genus Erythrobacter; species Erythrobacter litoralis. Next base: position 2,875,599 of record NZ_CP017057.1, on the reverse strand, counting down.
GGGCGCTTCACGATGAAAGCGATCACCACGATGCGGGCCGTGACGGCCCTTGCGGGGAGCGGAATCGCCGCAGCCTCGCTGGCGGGAAGCCCGGCGAACGCGCAGGAGCGCGCGATCGCCTTTACCGATGCGACGATCCTCACCATGGCGGGCGAGACGATCGAGGATGGCACGCTCGTGATCGAGGACGGCAGGATCGTCGCGGTCGGGAGCGATGTCGCGGTCCCCGCCGATGCGGAGCGGCGCTCGATGGAAGGGCGCGTTATCATGCCCGGCATCGTCGACACCCATTCGCATATCGGCCAGGTTTCGGGCGCGGATTCCTCCGGGCCGATCCAGCCCGAAGTGCGCGCACTCGATTCGATCAACGCGCTCTCCTCGAACATCGCCAAGGCGCGCGCGGGCGGGGTCACCACCGCCAATGTCATGCCCGGTTCGGGCCATCTGATGAGCGGCCAGACCTATTACATGAAGCTGCGCGACGGAAAGACGGCCGAGGACATCGCCTTCGAATACAAGGATGGTGTCGCGCTCGGCGGAATGAAGATGGCGAACGGCACCAATTCGATGCGCGGCAATGGCGGCTTTCCCGGCACGCGCGCGAAATCGGCGGCGCTGGTGCGTGAAACCTTCGTCGAGGCGCAGAGCTATTGCGACGGCGACAAAAAGAAACGCGATCTGGCCAAGGAAGCCCTGTGTGAAGTGCTTTCGGGTGAACGGCTGGTCCATTTCCACACCCACCGCGCCGACGACATCATGACGGTGCTGAGGCTCAAGCGCGAATTCGGTTTCGACGTGCTGATCCAGCACGGGACCGAGACCTACAAGGTCGCCGACAAGCTCGCCGAGGCGGGCATTCCGGTCTCGAATATCACGCTCGACGCTCCGGGCGGCAAGCTCGAGACGATGGATCTGAGACTCGACAATGCGGGTATTCTCGAACGCGCGGGCGTGCTCGTCTCGATCCATTCCGACGATCCGATCGTCGATTCGCGCATGATGCTGCGCGAGGCGGCGATGGCGGTGCGCGGGGGCATGAGCCGCGATGGCGCCCTGAAGGCGCTGACCATAAACGGGGCGAAGCAGATGCGGCTCGACGAGCGCGTCGGATCGCTCGAACCGGGCAAGGACGCGGATTTCCTGATCCTCTCCGGCGATCCCTTCTCGGTCTACACGCACGTCCTCGAAACCTGGGTCGAGGGCGCAAAGCTGTTCGACCGCAGCCGCGAGGAAGACCTCGTGATGGCGACCGGAGGATATGGCGCGGGCAGCCCGCTCGAAGCGTCGCACCACCATTGGGAAATCGCCGCAGGGGAGGCCGGGCAATGAACATGATGACCAGGCTTTTCGCAGGCGCCGCCGCGCTCGGTTTCGCCGTTTCGGCACACGCGCAAGACATCGTCGTCAAGGGCGAGCAAGTCCACACCATGGCAGGGCCGATGATCGCAAACGGCGTTGTGGTGATCGACGACGGCACGATCGTCGCGGTTGGCCCCGCAGCCAGCACTCCGCTTCCCGAGGGCTTCCGCGTGATCGAGGCGAAAGTGGTGACGCCCGGCCTCGTCGATGCGCGCACGGTGGTCGGCCTTGCTGGCTATCTCAACCAGGCGCAGGATCAGGACCAGCTTGACGAAAGCGCGCCGGTCCAGCCGCAACTGCGCGCGATCGACGCCTATAACCCGCAGGAGGTGCTGGTCGAGTGGCTGCGCGGCTTTGGGATCACGACGATCCACACCGGGCATGGCCCGGGCGCGCTCGTTTCCGGGCAGACCATGGTCGCCAAGACCGCTGGACTGACCGCCGACGATGCGGTGATCCGGGGCGAGGCGATGGTCGCGGCCAATCTCGGCCCATGGGCGCTCACCGACGGCAGCAAGTCGCCCGGCACGCGCGCCAAGCAGATCGCGCTGCTGCGTACGGCCCTGCTCGCCGCGCAGGCGGAGGATGAAGACAGCGAGGACAAGAAGGGCAAGTCCAAGCCCCCCAGTCTTGAAACGCGGGTCATGCGCGCCGTGCTGGCGGGCGAGCGGCCCCTGCTTGTGACCGCGCACCGATCGCAGGACATCATGAGCGCTTTGAGGCTCAAGGAGGAATTCGGCATCGACCTCGTCCTCGACGGGGCATCGGAAGCTTATCTCCTGACCGATGCTATCCGCGAAGCCGGCGTGAACGTCATCCTCCACCCCCCGATGATGCGGCAATATGGCGAGCTCGAGAATGCGAGCTTCACCACCGGCGCCGTGCTGTTCGAGGCGGGCATACCCTTCGCCTATCAGTCGGGCTATGAAGGCTATGTCCCCAAGACCCGCGTCGTGCTGTGGGAAGCCGCGATCGCCGCGGCGAACGGGCTCGAATGGAACGAGGCGCTTGCCGCCATCACAATCGATGCCGCGCGCATCCTCGGGGTGGAGGACCGCGTCGGTTCGCTCGAAGTCGGCAAGGACGGCGACGTGGCGCTCTTCGACGGCGATCCCTTCGAATACACTTCGCATGCGGTCGGCGTCGTGATCGACGGCGAAGTGGTCAGCGACACGCCGCAATAGCCGGGAATGTTCGCAAGCACGGGCCACTGCCCGGCGGCGTGAGCGATTCGCAGGCGAACCCGTGACGCGTTAAGGAACCGGGCTTCAGCAGGGTGACCATGACATCAGGCTAGGCCCGGGTCCTCGCGCTTCGGCAGACTGTCGCCAGGTGGTCAGGATCATCCGCATCAGGCACGGGATGGCGCTTTGCCTGCCTTGCCGGCTTGCGGCCCGATATCCCATAAACGAAAAAAGCCCCGGCATCGCCGGGGCTTTTGTGCATCCGTTCGCCGCTTCTCAGGGGCTGCCGAAGAGAACTCCGATCCATTTCCACATAGAAACCTCCTGTAAGCACACCGTGTGCTGCCAAGTATGGTTAACAGAGTTTTAATGGATTGCAAGGTCACGCTGCCATTCGGGCATCCTTCAGCAGTTTGGCCAGCGCCTTTGCGGGGATGGCCTGGGAAAAATAATACCCCTGCGCCATGTCGCATCCAAGCGCACGCAGCCTGTCGGCGGTTTCCTTTTTCTCGACCCCTTCGGCGACGACGGATTTCGACATGGAATGAGCCAGTTCGATCGTGCCCCGGACCAGTTCGTCCCCATCCTCCGAAGAACCTACCGACGAGACGAAACGGCGGTCGATCTTCAGCTCTGCGCTCGGCAGCTGCCTGATATATTCAAGGTTCGAATAACCCGTGCCGAAATCATCGATCGAAACCTGGGCTCCGAGCGCGACGAGGTCCGCGATCGTTCGCCTGGTGCTCTCGAAATCCAGCAGCACGGATTCCGTGATTTCGATGATGATGTTCCTGGCCGGAACGTCGTGTTTGGATAGGATCAATGCGACATCTTCGGTGATGTCCCCTCTGGTAAGGGTCCGTGAACAGAAATTGATGCTGACCCTGAATTCGGGGTGGGAACCGAGAATGTCCCCAAGATCGCTCATGGCGCGGTCGACAACGTACAAGGTGAGCTCGTCGATCAGATCGTGATCTTCGGCGAGCTTCACCGCTTCCTGTGCGGCAATCGGGCCGAGCTCGGGATGATGCCACCGCAGGAGGGCTTCGGCACCGACGATCCGGCCGCTCGGAAGATCGATCTTGGGCTGGTAACCCAATTCGATCTTCTCGTCCTCGATGGCGGATTCTAGGTCCGCGAGAAGCTTCTGGTGCCGCTCAATTTCAGATACGTGCGCTTCGTCGGAAATGCAGAGGTCGTTCCTCAGGTAAGAGCATTGTTCGCAGGCCAGCATGGCGTGGGAAATGCGCCTCCTGAGGTCCATCTCGTGATTGACGTCCACGCCCAGCACCGCCCCCAGTTTGGTGCCTTGCCGATCCTTGCCCAATGTATGCCGAACGATCGCCAGCAGACCTTCTCCATGCTCTCCGATTTCGCTTCGGGATAGCGCAGGCGCACACCAGACGAGCGTATCTCCCTCGACGGCGAACTCGGTATCGATCGAGAGCGACGGGTCGGCCTGCGCCACAAGCCGGGCCACTTTCTCCATGAACTGCGCCGCGCCGTGCGCCGCATCGCCTTGTTTGCGGTTCGGCAGGTTGAGGAGCCGCAACGCATAGACATCGCTCTGCGGCGCTGTGCCGTCTCCGGCTGTGGCTTCGAGCTTGAGGAGGCTGGTAGCATCCTCATACTTACCAAGCGCAACGCGCTTGAGGCCTCTTGCAGCGATGCCCATGGCGATCATCGCCGGGAAGATTTCGAAATAGACGCCCAGGCGATCGAGAGCCAGAGGGGCGAGCGAAAGGATGGCGACCGCCGTCCAGGTCAGCCTTCTCGACGGATGCGCCTTGCGTGTCTGGGCGATGATGATGGCGAGCGCGAAGAGCAAAGCGGGATACCAGCTCAGCTCAAGCGGCGCCCCGTCCTTGAGGGTGTGAGCGCCCAGCACGTGAAAATAGACGCCGGGCATCTGATCGCCCATCGGCAGACGATGCAGATCCGGGGAATTCAAGTGTGTCGGTGCGACGACAACCTTCTTTCCTGACAACGCAGAGGCCGGGACGCGATCGAAGATCACATCCGCATAACTCAGGGTGGGAATCGTCTTCACCTCGAAAGCCCAGTCTGGCCGATACCAGATTTCCTCGCCGCTATAGGATGCCAGGACGGCGGATATCGAGGGAATGTCCTGGCCGTCGATCTTGCTTGAAGTCGGGAAGCGCACGGCAAGTCCGAAGGGCGCTGCCTGCCCCATCATGGATGCCAGCAAGGCCTCGCTGCGCAAGGCCGGCGTCGGCATGAGGCCGTCATGCTGATTAAGGCCGTTGTCGGTTTTCGGCATGGCGCCCAGCCAGACCCGCCCCTTGAACCTGCGAAGCGCCTCTACGAACGCGCGGTCCTCATCCGGCTGCGCGGGGCTTGCATAGGCGCGGTCGAACAGGACCCGGGACGTCCCCTTTTCGAACAGGCGCGTCAGGAGCACGGCGTCATGGCTTCTGGTTGGAGGCTGCCAGCCCAGCTCGTCCATAGTGGCGTCGTCGATCGCAATGACCACGATATCGTCCGGCGCGTTGCGGGCCCTGAGTTCGGCCCTCGCGGTGCGATAGGCGTCTTCAAGCGGGAGAGGCAATTCGATGAGACCGGCGAGCGCTCCGATCAGGACCGCGACAAGGGCAACCCGGCGCCGCCGTCGCTGGACAGCCGACAATGCGTGGCTCCGCCGGCCGCCGTTAAGGTTGCCGAACCATCCCCGGACGGTTGCCATAAGCTTGGCTGGCGTGGTTGATCGCTTTTGCATTGTGATTGCCTGACCAGCGCACGTTTACGAGCTTTAGGTTGTTAAATTGGCAGCAGAGCAGGCTTAATTTCGTCTTACCATAAAGCCTGGCGCTCTCGCCAAGTGGACGATGCGCTCGTCGGCACAAAGCCCGATAGTCGCCTCAAAAGCAACCGGTTACACTGCCATCGCGTGCAGGTCATCCGTGAAAGGCTCGGGCGGATGGAATTTGCGGAGAACCCGTTTGCGGGCCAATTGCATGAAATGCGCCCGATTTGGCGCACGGATGGCGATTGCCCGACCTCGGTCAGGGGACTTGATCCGCATTTCGCCCTTGCCTTAGCCAGGCAAAGTCAAGCTTGACCGGATGGTCGGAACGGGGTCGTCAGCAAAGAAGCCGCTTGCAAGCGGTGGCGTGGCACACCTATCGGCCCGCTATCAGGGCAAGCTTTAGAGCTACCTTACGGTTTGGTTTGTGTTCTTTGGTTGGAGCCCGAAGTTTCTGCCACGTAGGAGCAGAGCCTCGGGCAGTTTTGATGCCCTCCGTTGGGCGTGAAGGTGGCGGCCGAGGTTGGAGACCCCGGCCGCCCTTCGATCCTCACTTGCGGAAGATCAGGCGTTTTCGGCCCTCGTCTGTTCCAGTTCACGACTGGTTTTGACGGTCTCGTAAACGCCAAGGCCCAGTGCAGCTCCTTGGATAATAATGAAGAGAGGGATCAACATAAGAAAGTCCTTTGGTTGTCCCGCCGCTAGAAAACCAAACTCAGACAGATGCAGTCGCACCCAAATTTGAAAATGGTTGGCATTGATCCCGAGGTCTGGAACTCGTTCGCATCGTGACAGATACAAGCATGATGTGATCCACGACCTTAGCGTGAAAATGTGCGTGGCCCGCCGAAGTTTCGGGTTTTCGCATGATCTGTTTGCAAGCAGGATCGCGTCATCCGCAAACTTGCCTTTTTTGGCCCCATTTTTTGTCGTAATTTTGCTCGCGAAGACCTGTGCTGTACAGCATTCGAAGCGATCGAAAACGCTCGGGGCCATGTCGGACAAGATGGTCGCGGGACGAGGGAACGCGCCATGCCCTGTCCGTTCCAATCTCTTACCTGCATCGCTCTCGAACGGAAGCATGATGCTTGAGCCGCCGCGGCGATATGGCAACTTCAAACAAGCTGTGAGGCGCACAGTCAGTGAATTGTCGGCAGGATGCGTTCCTACCCTGCACATCGTAGGGAGTAAGACTTTACCGCGTTCACACTAGCTAAAGAAACAGGTCACAGGGCGATTCTGCAGATTTCCTTAAGTGGCCGGCTGGTCATAATCGGGCAATTTACGAAGGCGTCGGAATTCTAGCGACGGCGAGGTTGATTATGGCAAATAACCGATCCGAGAAGCCCTTCGAGCACACTGAAAGCGGCAGACTTTCCCCCGTCGAATCTGCGCCCGAGGGCGAGGAGGCAACGGCCAGTTCCTGTCTTGCCGATAGTGAAAAGCAGGAACGGAGCACACTCGACGAAGCTGTCCGAAGCTACGAGCTTCGTCGCGTTCGTGATCGAGTGTTCGAGGATCTAAGCATCTTTGGCGAGCCGCCGTGGGATATGCTTCTTTATCTGTACATCCATGAGGCGCGCGAGCAGCTCGTCAGCGTCGATCAACTGATCATTTGTTTAGCCGCTTCAAAAACGATGGCCTCGCGCTGGCTGAAAGCTCTCGAGAACGCAGGCTTGATTAGAACGACTGATTTTGGACCAGAAGGTTGCCTTCGGCGCGTGAGCCTTACTTCTGACGGCTATGAGAGGATGACTCGGTGTTTGAGCCATCTTCCGGTCTAAGAGCTGGTTCCACGGGCAAACCAATAGGTCTCGCCTCAATCTCGCGCTTTAGCGTTTCGCAAGCTTCCGAGAGCTTTGCAGCGGTCAACAGGAAGCCTGCGCTATCGAGAATCAGTAATTCCGAATTTAGACGCGCCAGGATTGGCTCGATTGCTGCCGTCTTCGAGACCGGCCGATTCTCTCTCATGGCGCTTTAACTCCTCGGCAAGCCCGGCCATCTGCGCAGAAAATGCGAGTAAATTGCGCTCGGGATATTCACAAGGGGAAGTTGTAACATTCTATGAAACTCTCACATTGCAGCGCATTGTCAAAACATTCCGTCGAAGCTCTTCTCAAACCGTTGCCTGTTTCGACAGATTAAGTGGCGCTCCATCGGGATAATCTGGAGGCGCTGACGTACTATCTTGTAGAGGGCAGCGACCGCGATGCTGCCGACGAACTCATTATGGAGCTGGTGGGATCGGAAGGGCGGATTATGGGGAGGCGGTGCGGGCGGACGCAGAACCTTGGAAAGCGTGAGCGCCCCAACGAGTTTAAAGCGGATGGACCGCTTACGCCCCAAATTTGGACTTAGGCTCAGGACCCATTAAATCACTTGCGCTGGCGGCAGTCGATTGATTCAATAGCGGCAGCAAGGAGGTGCTGCCGATGTCCGGGCTGTGGTTGTTGAGCGAGGCGCAGATGCGCCGGATTGAGCCCTATTTTCCGTTGTCGCATGGGATCCCACGGGTCGATGACCGGCGGATTGTGAGTGGTATCATCTTCGTGATCAGGAATGGATTGCGCTGGCGTGATGCGCCTGCCGGCTACGGCCCGCACAAGACGATCTATAATCGCTTCATCCGCTGGAGCCGCCTGGGCGTGTTCAACAGGATCTTTGCCCAGCTCGCCGCCAAGGGCGGAAAGCCCGATCAGCTGATGATCGACGCCACCCACCTCAAGGCGCACCGGACGGCGGCAAGCCTGCTAAAAAAGGGGCTCTACCCAGACGTATCGGCCGCACCAAAGGCGGACTGAACTCCAAGCTGCATGCAGTCTGCGATGGCAAGGGCCGGCCATTGATCATGCTGCTCAGCGAAGGGCAGATGAGCGACTACAAAGGGGCTGCGCTGATGATCGAAGCCTTCCCCAAGGCCGAGGCGTTGCTCGCCGATCGGGGCTACGATGCCGACTGGTTCCGCGCCGCTCTGGAACAGCGCGGTATCGCTGCCTGCATCCCGTCAAAAACGAACCGCAAAGTGCCCATCCCCCACGACGCGGTGCTCTATCGCCAACGCCACAAAGTCGAGAACATGTTCGGCAAACTCAAGGACTGGCGACGCATCCACACCCGTTACGACCGATGCGCCCACACGTTCATGTCCGCCATATGCATCGCCGCAACCGTCATCTTCTGGCTGCCGCAATGAGTCCTGACCCTAGGTGAAAACATGCTCCGCGGAAGGAGCTAATCTCGGACGTTATGAGTCCTGAGGTAAAGGTTAGGCAGCCGGATACGAGGAGCGTCCTGACCTAAGCCGCCGAAATTCGGCCGTTCAGGCTGATGCGACTTGAGAGAAAGAAGCTCTAGGTAAGAGAGCGGAAATTGACACAGCTGGAAAGCGGCGCGACTGTTCAACATGATTTTCTTTCGCTTGATTGCCGCATGCGCCCTCCCGTTGACCTTGGCAGTTCCGGCCGAGGCAGAAGCTTCTGACTGTCCTGACCCAGCGCTCGCGCGGGATCAGGTCGAAGATACAATCCATGCATTCTTCGATGCCGTTCGTTTGCAGGACAAAGCGCCGCTAAGGGGTCTGGTCACGGAAACCTTCTACGCATTCGACGTGGGCAAACGCTTCCCGGGCATCACGCTCGGCGATATCATAAGCGATGCTCTTGATGCCGGCCTACAGATTAACTGGAACCTCGGCCCTATGGACACGAAGGTCCGTTGTGACGTGGCATGGTCGCAATGGGAAAACACCGGCAGCGTAGGAAATCCCCCTGACCCGAAGCCTGTCCGCTGGTTGGAGTCCGCAGTGCTCGTTTATGAAGACGGACTTTGGAAGCTCGACTTCTTTCACTCGCAGCGGGCTGAGCAGAACTAGACCGGAAAGGATGTGCCTGTTCGCAGACCCCTTCACCAAGCTTCCTTCAGCGTCTGGGCTGCCCCGAACGGATCCAAGGGGAAGCCCGTGGAAAGGCTCGACACGGGACGCCGGCGTGTGCCTTGATCAGCCACACGGCGCTCGACCCTAGAGTATAGTCCTGCAATCGTTGATCCATCCTGCAATTATCGCGCGTTTCGGCGGGCCACATTGGACTGGTCGGAAACGAGGCTTCGGAAGCGTCGGGTTTCCATGGCCATTCTTGATTTATGTGATCGGGATTTTCGGTTTTTCCTTATCGGCCAAACCGATTAGTTCGCGGGTCGTTGATCGATCCGTTCACAAGATCTCAGGAGAGGCGTCAAATGCCCAACTTCTTCAAATCTGCACTGCTTCTATCGGCGGGTACTTTCCTTGCCAGCGGCAGCTATGCAACCCCGCCCGGCTTTAACGAGCCGGGCATGGGACAGATGCCCGTGCGTGCCGCGGGCGACCTCACCCCGCGCGACGTTCAGGACTGGTGGCCGGAAGTGGTTGACCTCGAACGGCTCCGGCAGAACGAAACCAAGGCCGACCCACTCGGGGAAGACTTCGATTATGCGACGGATTTCGCGAAGCTCGACCTGGACGAAGTCAAGGCGGATGTGGCCGCAGTGCTTAAGGATTCGAAGGATTGGTGGCCGGCCGACTATGGGAGCTATACCGGCCTCTTCATCCGCCTCGCCTGGCACAGCGCCGGGACATATCGTTCCGGTGACGGGCGTGGTGGCTCCGATGGCGGGCAAATCAGGTTCGAGCCGCTCAATAGCTGGCCCGACAACGGAAACCTCGACAAGGCACGTCGCCTCCTGTGGCCGGTGAAACAGAAATACGGCCGCAGCCTCTCGTGGTCCGACCTCATCATTCTGTCGGGCAACGTCGCCCTCGAACAGGCCGGCTTCAAGACGTTCGGTTTTGCCGGCGGCAGGACCGACGACTGGCAGCCGGAACTCGTCTATTGGGGCCCGGAGAGCAAGTTCCTTACAGCCTCGCGATTTAGCCATGGCAACGGCCGCCCGGCGGATGAAGGCGCGATCCCGCAGGAATTAAAGCAGGATCTCGGGGCTTCGGAAATGGGTCTCATCTACGTCAACCCCGAAGGCCCGGAAGGCAATCCAGACATCCTCGCATCGGGCGAGCGCATCCGCACGACCTTCGGCCGGATGGGCATGAACGACGAGGAAACAGCTGCGCTGATCGTCGGTGGGCACACGCTCGGTAAGAACCACGGCGCAAGTTCGAAGGACTGCATCGGAAAGGAACCCGCAGCCGCTGGCGTCGAGGCACAGGGCTTCGGCTGGAAGAACTCCTGCGGGACGGGCGCTGGCCCCGACGCCACGACCAGCGGCCTCGAAGGCGCGTGGACCGCGACACCGGACACTTGGAGCAGCAACTACCTCGAAAATCTCTACAACTTTGAATGGCGCCTGACGACCAGCCCAGCGGGCGCGAAGCAATGGATCCCGGTCAACGCCGACCAGGTCGAATTTGTGCCGGACGCTTTCGACCCGGAGAAGTTTCACCCCCCGGTGATGCTCACGACCGACCTCGCGATGCGCTATGATCCCAAATACGGCCCCATCACCAAGCGTTGGGCGGAAAATCCGGCCGCGATGGATGCCGCCTTCGCCCGTGCCTGGTTCAAGCTCACTCACCGCGACATGGGTCCGGCTGCGCGGTATGTCGGCTCCGAAGTGCCCGATGAGCAATTCGTCTGGCAGGACCCGCTGCCAAGTGCTGATTACGGGACGATCACCTCGTCCGACATAGATATGCTCGAAGGCAAGATCCGAGATGCAGGACTGTCGACATCGGATCTCGTGCGCACGGCATGGGCTGCGGCCGTCACTTACCGCGACACAGACATGCGCGGCGGCGCGAACGGTTCGCGCATTCGCCTTGCTCCCCAGAAAGACTGGCCGGTGAATGACCCCGAAACGCTCGCCCGGGTCATCGCTGCGATGGAAGCCATCCAGGCTGACTTCAACGCCATGGGGACCGGTCGCAAGGTATCGATCGCGGATCTCGTCGTGCTGGGCGGTGCCGTCGCAATCGAGGAGGCGGCCAAGGCTGCGGGCCATGAAATCGATGTCTCATTCAGCCCTGGCCGGGTCGATGCGACGCAGGATCAGACCGATCTCGAAAGCTTCGAATATCTGCGCCCGGCTGCCGATGGCTTCCGCAATTTCTACAGCGAACGCGCTCGGCTCTCGCCGACCGAGATGCTGATCGATCGCGCGGATCTGTTGACGCTGACCGTGCCGGAGATGACGGTTCTCGTCGCGGGCATGCGGGCACTCGATGCGAATGCGGACGGTGCCAAGCACGGCGTTTTCACCGACACGCCGGGGGCGCTCACGAACGACTTTTTCGTCAATCTGCTCGACATGAGGACCGAATGGTCACCGGTCGAGGGCGAGGAATATGTCTTCGAAGGCCGCGATCGCGAGACCGGTGAGCTAAAGTGGACGGCGACCGAGGTCGATTTGGTGTTCGGCTCCAATTCGGAGCTGCGCGCCGTGGCGGAAGTCTATGCCTATGCTGATGGCGAAGAGCGCTTCATCAAGGACTTCGCGCAGGCGTGGAACAAGGTGATGATGCTCGACCGCTTCGATCTTCGGTAAGCGAACGGCGCTGGACGCGCGGCGGTCACGCTTACGCTTGCACCGCGCGTCCCTTCATTTTCCCGATAGGAAACAGGAGCAGCACATGCTTGACCGACGAGCCGCTATCCTCGGCAGCGCGGCCGCGTTCGCATTGTCAGGTTCGCGGCTCTTCGCCCAACCGCAAGGGCACGTCGTGGAGATGACGGGCCGCCCTGGCGGTGACATGTCCTTTTCGCCCCGCATCCTGCGTATTGCATCAGGCGATACCGTCACTTTCAGGCCTGCGGATCCTTCGCACAGCTGTCTTTCGACGCCCGGAATGCTGCCAGAAGGGGCCGAAGGCTGGCGCGGCAGCATTGGCAAGCCTGTGACCGTCACCTTCGACAAACCCGGTTTCTACGGCTTTCATTGCCTTCCCCACCGAAGTCTCGGAATGGTGGGCCTCGTGATTGTGGATGGCTCGGGACGTGATGCCAACCTCGCCGCAGCGAAAGCGGTGAAGCATCCGGGAAAAGCGGCGGGCGTCTGGAAGGAGATCTGGCTCGAAACCGAAGTGTAAGCGTCGCCGTCAGCCGATCAAAAGGAGCGTGTCATTAAGCTTTGCGTTGAGGTCTGGGCGAGGAACGAGATGTTGGCTGTTGGGCCCAACAAAGTGATCAATCAGTCCCAATTCGCTTCGTCGACCAAGCCTGCCCTCTCGCTTATTGATCATCTGCTCACCACCCAGAATCAGCCTTTCCCAGCAAGCCTGGTGGTCACCAGAGCGGTCAGGCAGATGTTGTGCGCATCTCTGACAACAGACCGACTGGAAACGGCCCCAAAATGGACCCAGACGCATTTTCTTTTTCCGCGTGAAAGTAGAGAGTTTTCGCGGTCGCCAGATTTGAAGACGTTCATGCGAATGGGCAATTGAGCGCTTCTCGACAAGCGTCATGTCCGCTTTCGACCTGGACCACAGTAGTCTTGCACAAGGCCCTCAGCCCCATGGTTCGTGACAAACGCCAACGCATGAACTAAGCGCAGCGCCGCATGCGGTCCAATTCGACATCCTTCTCCACGAGGAGACTCGCGGTCTTTGCGGTGATGGTGCTCGCGCTCATCGCCAGCATGCTGATCCCGCGCGGATACATGATCGCGCCGTCCTCGACGCATCTGTTCAGCCTTTCTGCCTGCCCTGAAACCAATCCAATCGCGCGCATGGCCGTGCGTGGCATGGGCGACGAACAACGCATGGTGCATGCAGCCATGGGCCACGATACCGATCCGGCCCATGGCGACCCTGCGAAAGGCCAGAAGGCTGGAGATTGCTCGTTCGCAGGGTTCACAGCGCAGGGTCTCGCACCGGATCACGAACCGGAGGAGGAGCGTCTTCGGGTTGATGCCGCGCCGGTACCATCGGCTTATCGGGAGCGTGCCGAACAGCGCCTGCTGAGGCTCAGACCTCCCTTGCGCGCGCCACCCTTCAGCGCCTGACCCCGACGAGATCAGACACTGACGCTGGCCATCTGCCAGCGGCAGACGGCGCACACCTTTTTCCGGATATAACCAATGGCATTCAACACGCTTGGCAGGGCGATTCTGCTCGCCTCCTTCTCATTCATCCCACTCAACCACGCGCTCGCGCAGGACACGGACGAGCGCGAGAAGTCCGACAGGCCGACGGCCGATCCCATCCTCACCGACACGATCTTGGTGAGCGCCGTGCGCGCCAGCCGTGACGAGAGGATCGCGACTGATGAACTCGCGATGCCCGAGCAGATCGCTCTCCCGGCCGATGCCACTGCGATCGCCGCCCGCGTGCCCGGCGGCGCGTTCTTCGGCAACGGCGCGCTGTCTGGCCAACTGTCCTATCGCGGCCTCGCCGGGCAACGAGTGCTGGGACGGGTCAACGGTCAGCGCTTCGCAACGGGCGGGCCGAACGCGATGGACCCGCCCTTCCATTACGCGCCTTCCGTCCTCGTCGAGCGCATCGACGTGGCGCGGGGCGTTGCCCCGGTCTCGCAGGGACCCTCGCTTGCCGGGGCGGTCAACGCGCAGCTTTTCGAGACAGATTTTACGGAGAGCGCCGGCTGGTCGACCGACCTTCGCTTCACCAGCCAGTATCGCAGCGTCGACAACAGCTACGCCCTTGGCGGCATGGCCGGCCTGTCGAACGAGAAATGGCGCATCGGCGTCATCGCCAGCCGGGAGGAGGGCGAGGACTACGAATTTCCCGGAGGCACGGCCGTCGGCACGTCCTTCGAGCGTAATCTCTATGGCGCCCATGCTGGCTTTCAGACCGGTTCGGGTGAGCTTTTCCTCGAATACAGACGCAGCGAAACCGACCCGACCGGCAACCCGCCTTTCTTTCTCGACATCGTCTTCTTCGACACAGACTTCGTCCAGGGGGGCTATCGAGGGGAGATTGCACAGGACGTGCAACTCACGCTCAGGCTGGGACATGTCGCGATCCGTCACCTGATGGACAATCAGACCACCCGCGATCCCGTGGCCCCGCCCAATCGTGCGCGGGCGACATTCGCCGATGCCGATACGAGCACGGCAGAACTTGCTTTGCGTTTCGGCGAGCCCGATTCCTATTTCCAGATCGGAGCGGATACCGAACTGACCGACAAGTTCGTCACCATCACAAATCCGTTTAACGATGCCTTCTTTCTCGAATCGCAGCCCAATGTCGAAGCGGAGCGGATCGGCGCCTTCGGCCAGTGGCGCGGCGCGGCCGGCAAGGTCGAGTTCGAGCTTGGCGCGCGGGTGGACAGCACGAACCAATCGGCCGGCGCACCGCAAGTGGGAACGGCCGTGCCCATGGGGCCGCGCGGGCTCGCCGCTGCCTTCGCTGCCGCCGATCGCGAGACGCGACAAACGACCATGGACGCGGTTCTTCGGACATGGTTCCCGCTCGGTGACATCACGCCGCGCATGACGCTTGCCCGGAAGGAGCGCGTGGCAAGCCTCCTTGAGAGGTTCGGTTGGCTGCCGACAGAGGCGAGCTTTGGTCTTGCGGACGGCAACATCTACGTTGGCAATCTCGATCTCGAGCCAGAAACCGCCTGGATCGCCGAAATAGGCTTCGATCTTGACACGGGCGATTTCTCGCTGCGCCCGACCGCCTTCTACCGCCGCATCGACGACTTCATCCAGGGCGTCCCCTTCGACGACACCATCGGTGTGATCGACAGCCCCGTGGAGATGATCGCCTCCATGAACGGCGATCCCACGCCGCTTCGCTTCGGCAATGTGGACGCGGAGCTGTTCGGGGTCGATCTTGATTTCGCGCTAAGGCCGGTCGATCGAATCGAAGTCAGTGGCACGGCCAGCTTCGTGAGGGGCAAGCGACGCGATGCGGATGACAACCTTTACCGAATACCGCCCGCCAATCTGCGCCTGTCGGCGGCATACCGGGGCGACGGCTTTTCCTTCGGCGCCGAACTCTTCGCCGCTGCGGACCAGAACGAGGTGTCGGCATTCAATGAAGAAGAGCCAAGCGATTCCTTTGCAGTCGTTGGCCTTTTCGCACGATATGGAATTGCCGACGGGCTCGCCCTCGAGGCGGGAGTGGAGAACCTGTTCGACGAGTTCTATCAGCCGCATCTTGCGGGCCGGAACCGGTTCGGGGCGTCGGACGTCCCACTGTTCGACCGCTTGCCAGGTCCTGGACGCGGTGTCTGGGCGCGACTCACCGGGCGCTTCTGACGAAGCGCCCATCACATGGCAGGCATGTCTGCAATAGCAGCGCTAGGGGCCAGCAATGAAGGAGAACGAGCAACTCGGCCCCTAAGCGGTGCAATATTCCTGCGCGCCGCAACAGCCCTCCCATTGACTGTCGCTGACCAGACTTACGTACGATCAGGATGACCGGTGACCGCCCAAACCGAGCCGTACGGTGCCTGTAGGGGGTGTCCTGAAAAAGGTCTGACTGGTTTGCCAATTTACTGTCCAAAAGTCGCTGGTCGGCTTTCGACCTCTTTTCCGGACGTTCGCTAACCGAACTTTTGTCGGCAGCTTAGGGGCGGACAGCTGCCGGCATCGGCCCCCAAATTCTCAAGCGTTTTCTACCGAGTGCTCAAAAACGCTGGTTTTCCGCCATTCTTGAAAAGTGGTGCCCCATAGAGGACAAAGATGGGCACTCAAATCATTGGAGAATTCAGACCGAGCTGCCTGAGTGATGAGCGTTTTTCGCCCTAATCTCGGCTATTCGCCCTTTCGCCCGCAGCTCCCGAAAGCAGGCGAAGCCGCCAGACCTCGGTGAATGTCCGCTCTCGTATCTTTCCAGGTGGATTTGTCGCGAAGTGGGTGGTTGGCTGCCTGTCTGCCGTCAGGACGCCCGCTCTAAGAACCCACATTGATCGGTAGTTGTGGCCAAGCTGGTTTGCGCCCGAATCGTGGTCGCTTGAGGCGGCGCAGCCTGTATTCGATCGGGCAGTGCTGCGGTGGTGCGCGGCTTTGCTGGCGCGCTTTATCGGGCAAGAACACGTCCCAACGATTTCAGCACCCGAGCAGACCACGTTTGGCCATGGAATCGGCGGCGCAGCAATGTATTTGCGGCCTTGAGTTGCAATTCCTCATTTGTCACAAAATCTTGGAGTGTTTGATCACGGAGCAGCGCATGGCGACATCGGACAACCCGTCTGGCGGCGGACGGACTTTCATGCGGACGTCGGCAGGCGCGGTCCGCAGGGCGCCGCCACTGGCCACGGGCGTCCGGCTCGGCCCGTGGGCGGTGGAAGAGCCGCTCGCGACCGGCGGGATGGGACAGGTCTACCGCGCAAGGCGCGCCGACGGCGTCTATGAACAGGCAGTCGCGATCAAGCTCATCCATGACAGCGATCCCGTCCGCGTGGGCCGCTTCGGCGCCGAGCGGCAGCGGCTCGCGGAAATGGACCATCCCGGCATCGCCCGGATCATCGACGGCGGAACCCATGACGATGGCCGCCCGTGGATGACGATGGAACTGGTCGACGGCGAGCCGATCATGCCGCAGGCGTCGGCCCTGCCGCGCAAGGATCGCCTGAGGCTGTTCGTCGCCCTGTGTTCGGCGGTGTCGCACGCCCATGGCCGGCTGGTCCTGCACCGCGATCTCAAGGCCCAGAACGTGCTGCTCGATTCCAGCGGCGCGGTGCGGCTCATCGACTTCGGCATCGCCTCGCTGGCCGAGGGCGAGGATGCGCCCAGCGGGAGTTATACCGCGGCCACCGCCGCGCCCGAACAGCTGCGCGGCGAGCCGCCCACGGTCGAGACCGACATTTTCGCGCTCGGCTGCATCCTTCACGAGCTTCTGACCGGCGCCGTGCCGGCGCGCAATGACGACCGCAGCGTCCGATTGGACGTCGGCGCGATCGCCGATCCCGACCTCCTCGCCGTGATCCGGCGGGCAACCGCCGCGCTCCCTTCGGATCGCTATGCCACGGCCGAGGCGCTGGGAGCCGACGTCGCGGCCGTCCTCGAACATCGCCCGGTCGCGGCCCGGCAAGGCGGCGCGCTCTATCGCGCGCGCAAGTTTGTTCGCGGCGCGCCCGTGGCAAGCGCACTCGCGGCGGCCTTCGTTACGGCGCTGGTGGGAGGCATCCTGGTGAGCCTCAATTTCGCCCGCGAGGCCGAGGCCGCAGCCGCGCAGGCCCGGACGGAGCTGGCACGCGCGGAATTCTTCCTCGACCGTGCCCAGGCATTGAACGAGGCCAAGGATGCCTATGGCGACCTGCTGCGCAGATTGACAGCCAGCGAAGCCGACGTGGAACGCGAATCGCGCCTCTTGATGGAGCGTTGGCGCGAAGCGCACGACAATCGCGACATCGCCCCCGGAACCGCGGCGGCGATCAGCTACGCGGTGGGGATGCATTTTGCCCTGCGGCGGGACGAGCGCAGGGCGATCGAGGTTCTCGAGCCATGGATTTCCGAAGGCTACGGCCCCGAAGGACTGGTCGATCTGGCACGGGTTTTCCTTGCAAGTTCATACGATGAAACGGGTCAGAGCGAAAAGGCAATCGCCATTCTTGAAGAGCTGGACCGCGAAATGTCCGACAATTTCGATGCCAATTCGATCAACCATGTTCAGGTCGTCAGCGCTCTTGCAGGTTCCAACAACAAGCCAGAAGCACAGCAGCGCGTCATCGATGTGATCGAAGCCGCGCTGGAGACCGAAGATGCGCCGCATTACCGGGCGTTCCTTTGGAACCAGCTGGGCAGTGCGCGCCTTGGCGTCGGAGACCGGGTCGGCGCGACTTCCGCCTATCGCGAAGCGGTGAACACGGATGCGGCCAATCCGCTGGCCGATCAGGCCAATCTCGGCACCGCGCGGGTGAACCTGGCAGCGAGCGAGCTCTATTTCGCGGACCGGTCCGCAGCCTCGTGCAAGCAAGCCGACATCGTGCTCGGCACGATGCGCGAGGCCATCGGCGAGAATGTGATGACCGGCTTTGCCCATATGCTGCGCGGCGAGGCGAAGCTTGCCGACGGAGACCGTGCCGGCGCTCTGGACGACACGCGCATCGGGCTGGAGATGATCGCCCGCTACAGCAGCGACACCTCCAAAAGCTGGATCAACGGCGCGTGCGCTCACGCTGCGGCGCTGGTGGCCAATGGCGATCTGGCAGGCGCCGAAACGCTGATTGCCCGAATGGAGGCCGTCGCCCGCGGGAATGACTATTCCCCGACCATGGGCGAACTGGCGCGGGCCCGCCTGCTGGCAACGCGCGGCGATATCGCCGGCGCGCGTAAGCAACTGGCGCTGGCGCGCGCGAACAAGGCGGGGCTCGAGCGCGGGATGCCCAATGCCTGGCGGCTGGCGCAGGCCGAAGCCTGGGTCGCGGCCGAAGCCGAGCGGCGCGCGGGCGGCCAATAGCCGCCGCCCCCGGTCAGGCGCTCCCGGTCATCCCGCAGCGAGTCCCATTCTCTCGGCCAGCCATTCGCGCGCCTCGCTCCAGTCGCGGCGGATGGTGCGCGCGGACACGCCTAGGACACTGGCGGTCTCATCCTCGGTCATGCCGCCGAAATAGCGCGCATCCACCACCTTGAGCCAGCGCGGGTTGCACGCCTCCAGAGCGCGCAGCAACTGGGCAATGCCAACCAGCTCCTCGGGCGTTTCGGAGAATTCGGGGAACAGTGGCGAATGCTCGTCGAGCGTCACGGCGCCTTGCCCCCCGCCGCGCTTCCCCGCCAGCTTGCGCCGCGCGTGGTCGATGATGACGTGGCGCATCGCAAGGTTGGCTGCCCGAATGAAATGCGCGCCATCGTCGAACAGCGCTTCGCCGCCGATGCGGACATAGGCTTCGTGCAGCAGGTCGACGGTGCTCAAGGTGTCGTTGAGGCCGTTGCGGCGGCGCTTGGCGCGGGCAATGCCGATGAGCGTGTCGTAGTGTTCGGCGATAAGGGCTTCGGCGCGCTCCCGCTCGTCCGAGGCATAGGCGGCCAACCCGGCGAAGTCTTCGCCGTCGCTCGCCCGGCCTGATCCGAATTCGCCCGATTGCACGTCTAGCAAGGTCGCCAGTCCCTTTTCGCATCGCGGCATGGCGCGGAGCGAACGGCTCCCACCGCCAAGCCCGCGCAATGTCGATGATTGCCTCGCAGGGGCACACCCTTGCGGCGAGACCCCCACAGCAGTGCCCAACCGCTGCCGGTTTTGCGGAACACGGCGGGAATTTCTTATTTTGCGCCATAAACTTGTCCGCAAAACCCCCGGTTGGCAAGAAAATTTGTCCGGATTTGCCGCGCGATTGCGTCTTTCAATGTGAGCGCGCGCTTGGCGGGCGATCCTGCACAGGCCTCCGGGACATCGCGCAGGTCATCGGACTGCGTGCTCGTGGCAATTGGGCCTGCCTTGCCGCCGCACCTGCCATTCCGCGGCAGGCGGAGCAGGGCCGGCGAGCAGCAGTGTTGGAGGAATGCAGATGCCCGATCCGGACCGCCCCGACGAAGCACGCCTCGATGCCCGGCGGAGCGCGATCATGGACGCGGGGTTCCCCGAGATCGAATGGCCGACCCTGTCGGGGATGATCGTCGACCTGCCGTGGCTGACGACATTCATCGGCCTGCTGCCGGTCGCCCTGTTCGCTGCGGGCCTCGCCTGGCTCGAGCGCGATCCCTCGGTCGATGCCTTCGTGAGCCACGATCACCCGGCGTGGCAGGCGCGCGAACTGGCACGCGAAACCTTCGGACTGGAAGACCCGGCGATCGTGGTGTTCGCCGAGGAGCCGGGCACCAGCGCCTTCAACGCGCCGACTCTCGCTGCGGTCGACCGCTTCACCGACGAGGTCGCCGCGCTCGAGGGCGTGGAGCCGGGCGTCATCAGCATCGGATCGGAAAATGCGATTCTTGCCACGGCTGCAGGCGATCTCGAAGCGCCCGAAATCATCGACCCTTACGCAGTCGACCCGCAGGCCTCGCTCGAACTCTACCGGCAGATGCCGGCGCTCGCCCGGACGCTCGTTTCGGAAAACGAGGACGCGCTGATGGTGATCGTCCCCGTCACCGATCCCAACCGTGCCGAAGAGGTGACCGCCGCGATGCGCGATCTCGCGCAGGACCTCGCGCCACCGGGGGTGAGCGTGCACCAGTCGGGCGTGGCGACGATGAACGCGCGGCTGGCCGAGCACATCGCGGGCGACACGCGGATCTTCCTTCCCGCCGCCTTCGTGGTGATCGGCCTGTTCCTGCTGTTGGCGTTGCGGCGCGCGCGGGCAATCATCGGTCCGATCGTGGTCGTGATCGGCTCGGCCCTCAGTGCGGTCGGGGCGATCGGCCTTTTCGGGTCGAAATACTACCTCATCACCACGGCCCTGCCCGTCGTGGTGATGGCGATTGCCGTTGCCGACAGCATCCACTTAACCCTCGCCTACCAGCGCGCCCGCGCGCAGGCGCCGAAGGGCACGCGCGCGCAGGCAATGAAGGCCGCCATCGACAAGGTGGCGCTGCCGATCGTCCTGACCAGCGTGACGACCGCGCTCGGCTTTTCCGGGCTTGCGATCGGATCGCCGATGAAGCCGATCGCCGATTTCGGGCTCGTGGGCGCGGTCGGCGTGATGGTCGCCTGCGTGCTCAGCCTGACCGTGCTGCCGCTCATCCAGATGCGCCTTGCCGACCTGCCGCCGGCGGTGGTCCGCGCGCGGCGGCTCGACGGCCTGCTCTCCCGGATCGCGCAATGGAGCGCGCTGCGTCCCGCCGCGGCCCTTGCGCTGTCAGCGGTGGTGGTGGGCGGCGCGATCATCGCCGCCTCGCAGGTCGAATTCGATTACGAGCGGCGCAACTACTTCACCCCCGGCGACGATGTGCTGGTCGCCGACGACCTCATCGCCGAGCGCTTCTCGGGCGGCAACATCCTCGATGTCGTGATCGACAGCGGCGAGGAAGAGGCGCTGCTCACCGCCGGGGCCGTGCGCGACATCGTCGCGCTCCAGCAGCGGCTCGAAGCCATTCCCGCAATCGGCAAGGTGACGAGTTACGGCGACGCGATCGGCCTGATGCACGAACGGCTCAACGCCGCTCCCCCGGGCGCGCTGCCCGACAGGAGGGATGCGCCCGCGCAATACATGTTCCTTTACGAGGCGAGCGGCGACCCCGGCGATTTCGACGCCCAGCTCGATTTCACGAGGCGCTTTGCAATGGTGCGCGGCTACCTTGAAAACGGGGAATATTCATCGACAAAGCCGGTGATCCAGGAGGTCGGCACCATCGTCGAGGACTGGTCGCGCGAAAGCGGACTCGAGGCTTCGCTCAGCGGCCGGATGGCGGTCAATGACGGCTGGATGGATTCGCTAAAGGCGAGCCACCCCTTCACCATCGGTGCGGCGGTGCTGATGGTGTGGGCCGCGACCTTCGTGCTGCTGCGCGGCTTCGGCCCGGCGCTGGTCGCGATGCTCCCGGTGCTTTCGGGCATCGCGCTGCTCTATGCCGCGATGGGCCTTGCCGGGATCGACCTTGCCCCCGCGACCAGCATGTGCGCCGCGATTGCCGCCGGGCTCGGCGTCGATTTCGGAATCCACCTCGTCCAGGAACTGCGCAGCAGGATCGCGCGCGGGGACGACCTCATCGCCGCGCTTTCGGGCAATTACGTCACCGTCATGCGGGCCTGCTTCTTCAGCGCGGTGAGCCTCGGCGCGGGCTTTACGGTCGTTGCGCTGAGTGAAACGCCGGTGCTGCGCTGGTTCGGCGTGCTGATCGCCTTTGCCGCGATAGGCAGCCTGTTCGGCGCGCTCGTCCTCGTTCCCGCAATCGCTTCCATCACCTCACGCAAATGGAGTTCGTCCAATGCATAGGACCCTGCGCAGGCTTGCGCTGATCGCCGTTTCGGCGGCAACCGCCCTGTCCCTCCCGCTCGCCGCATTGGCGCAGAAGGCCATGACGGGCGATGAGATCGCGCGAAACATCGCCGAGCGGCCCAATGCCGACCCGCGCAAGGGCACGATCACGTTCACGATGCGCGACAAGGGCCGCTCGCGCACGCGCGCGGCGAAGATGCTGCGCACCGAAAGCAAGGCGACCCACCGCCTGCTGCTCGCCTTCGACACGCCCGCCAGCATCCGCGGGACATCCTTCCTCAGCTATGATCACAAGGCCGCAGACAGGACCGACGAGACCTGGCTCTACCTGCCCGCCACCAGCCGCACCCGCCGCGTGCCGGCATCCGACCGGGCGGACAGTTTCATGGGAACCGAATTGTCCTATGGCGACGTCAAGGACAGCTTCATCTTCGGCCTTGCCGATTACACCTTCTCCTCCGCAGGCCGCGCGGCCAATGGGCGATACATCCTCAAGGGCAAGGCGCGCGATGCGAAGACGGCGCGCGAGATCGGCTATGGCGGCTTCACCGCCGAAGTCGACCCGGCGACCTGGTTCCCGCGCAAGATCGCCTTCACCGATCCGGCAGGCAGGAAGCTCAAGACCATTGCGGTGAGCGATCTTGAAAAGGTCGGCGCATCGTGGACGGCGACGGATTTCACCGTGACCAATCACCGCACCGGCCGCTCGACCAAGGTGACGGTGTCTGGGCTCGCCCGGGCATCGGGGGCGAACGAAAGGCTGTTCGACCCGGCGCGGCTCGACCGCGCGGCCGGTCGGATGCCGTGAGGGTCGCCGCCGCATCCTGCGCCCTTGCGCTGGGCCTCGCGGCGGCGGGCGCGAGCGCGCAGACGGTCGATGGCACGCTCGTCGCGGCGGCCGACGAGGACGGGCTCGCCAAGGCCAGTCTGCTGATCGAGCCCGAGACGATCAGCTCGCTCGGCCCCGGCTTGGAACTGGTTGCATCGCTCCGGATCGAGGCCGCTGGGTCCGAAACCGGGACAGGTTCGCGCAGCGGCTTTTCCCCGATATCCGCACCGCTCGTCAAAGGCGATGATTTCCGCATTGAACTCGATGAATTCTACCTCGCGATACCTGCCGGGGCGCTCGAATTCAGGCTTGGCAAGCAGGAGATCGCATGGGGATCGATCGACGGCGCGCGGGTGGTCGATACGGTCAGTCCGGCGCGCCTGACCGAAGGGCTCGCGCGCGATCCCCGACCCGACCGCATCGCGATATGGGCCGCGCGGGTGCAGGCGATTGTCGGCAGGGTCGATCTCGACCTCGTTTTCGCACCCGATCCGACCGTGAACCAGCTGGCCGAGCCCGGCGCGGCCTTCTTCCCGCAGGCCCCGCGCTTTCTTGCAGGGCTCCAGCCCGCCGGCCCCCTGCCCCCTATCCAGAGGGAAGATCGCGGCGACCTCGTCGGCGATGCCACCATCGGCGCACGCGTTTCCTACCGGCTCGACGCGAGTGACCTGCGCGTCTCCTTCGTGCGCGGCATCGACCAGGACGGGGTTCCCGTTTTCGATGGTCGCCAGATCGAGCTGCGACATCCGCGCAGGCATACGATCGGGCTCGAATTCGTGCGCCAGTTCGGCGCGGTCGTGGGCAGGCTGGAGGCCGCATGGACGCCCGATGCCCGCTTCGTCGTGGCAGGCTCGCTCGGCAGCGAAGTCGCCGAGGTCGATCGCATCGTCGGCGGGCTGGGGGCGGATTTTTCCGGTCCGTGGGACACCTATGTCAACGTCCAGCTGATCGCCGACCACGTCACGTCCGACCGCGAACTCGTCCGACCTCGTACCGATGTGATCTCGACCCTGCGGATCCAGAAGGACTTCGATGACAACCGGCACGCTCTGCGGGCCGAATGGCTCAATTCGCTGAGCGACGGCGATGGCCTCGTCCGCCTCGAATTGTCGCGCCGGCTCGACGACCGTTTCGCGCTCTTCCTCGGCGGCGACATCTTCTACGGCACGTCGCGCGGCATCTTCGGACAGTTTTCGGAAGGCTCGAGGATCCTCGGCGGCATTCGCTTCGCGCTTTGATGTTACGATCGGGCGATTATCCCGTGCAACAGGAGAGCGTTGCTCCTCAGTCGTCGATGTCTCGCATGGTGAGACCATGAACGGCATTGAAAAAATGGATCGGCTTGCCGCGGCAGCCCTACGGAGGTCTGGACCAAAAAGTTCTCGTCTGTCCGGAACCGGGGGGCGAAAAATTCCCAGAATTCTGGGGTTTTCAAAAAGTGGTGCGGTCGAGAAGACTCGAACTTCCACGGGCGTTAGCCCACAACGACCTCAACGTTGCGCGTCTACCAGTTCCGCCACGACCGCACTCATGTCAGGGGGCCGTTGCTGGCACCCCTCGGTAGGAGCGCGCCCCTAGCAAGGGGGGTGACGCGGCGCAAGCACTTTGAGGCGGCTCTTGCAGCACACCTGCGAGAGGGGCGCGAAAGGGCAGGCTGCCGGCCTGTCCCTTGGCGGGACTGCCCCTCATGCGGACCTTGCGAGCGGCATTAGGGATTTGGCAACCATGTCGGGTGAGCGCTGCCCTGAGCCTTGCCTCCGGCCTTCTCCTGGCCGCCCAGTCGGTGCAGGTGTCACCTTCGGGCCTTGCCGCGCGGCCGGCGCGGGAGTCCGTGGGGGTAGCAAGCAGCGCCACCGTTAGGGTGGTGCGCCCCGCGGCGATTGATTTCAAACGCGAGGTCGAGGCCGTCCGGGACGATCGGCAAGGCGGCGCAATGGCCCGCCAGCGACGGGCCGACGCTCAGGGAACGATCTGGATCGAATTCAGCTGAAAAGTGCGTTGCGGCGATCAGCCCGGTGCCCAGCCGATTTCGGCGTATCGCGCGGCCGGCGGCACTTCGGCAATCGCCTCGGTCACGTTGAGCATTTCGCCCGGGGCGAGCTCGCGCTTGGTGGGGACCACGACCCAATCCTTGATCGGCCGGTCGGTCTGGTCGCGGAAGACGATCAGCAGGTCGGGGACATGCAAGCTTTCGCGACCCTCATTGCTGATCGTCCCGCGCACGCGATAGATCCGCTCGCCGCTTTCGAGCGTCTCGATCCGCTGTTCGGCGGGGTCGAAGGCGAGCGCGAGGTCGGGCTTGCCGATCCCGAAGGTCGGACGGCTGAAGGGAGCGAATTCGGGAAGGCCGTAGAGGTTCACTGCGACCGCCGTTCCGCCAGCAAGCAGGCCGAAGACGACGACAGCCAGGGTCCACATCTTCGCCGGGTTGCGCCGCGCGGTGAAGGGAGCGCGATATTCGAACTGCGAGACTTCGTCCGCGTCCTGATGTTCCTCGTCCCCGTATTCTTCCTGAGAATATTCGCCCTTGAGCGAACCGTCTCCGGACGCATCCTCCGCTTCGCCCAAGGCCGCGGGAGGAGCCCCGCCGGTTCCTGCCTCATCCTCGTCCGCTAATGCGCTGCCGTGCCCGGCTTCCCCGGCCAGTGGATCGGCTGCGGGATCGATCGGCGGCCCTGCGGCCCGCTCGCCTCTATCCTTCGGCTGGTCTGCCGGCACAGCGGGACGAGAGGGCCAGGAGGCGGGCCCGTCGCGGCTGATCCTGGCATTTTCCTCGGCCGGTTCGTCTTGCTGCGAAGAGCCGAGACCGCGGCGCAGGGCCCGCAGGGCTATGCTCCCTTCGATGTTGCCAGTTCCCGGTGCCGGATTCTGCTGGTTTCCCCCATCCACATCCGGGGCGTTCGGGCCGGACACGATATCGTCCGAGCTGCGCCAGTGGCTGATGCCGGGGCGCGCCGCTTCGCCACTTTCGTCCCGCGCGGGGGCCGGGGATGCAGAGCTCCCGGTCGCGGAGGCCCCGCCAGCGTCCTTATCGCCTGCCTCGCTCGCCCGGCTCTGTTCCGGTTCCTGCGCCATCGGCCGTTCGGCGCGTTCTGGGCGGGGGCGGACTGCCGCTTCGGGCGAGGGTTCCTGGAACCAGCTGTGTTTGCACTTCGCGCAGCGCACGGTCCGGCCTTCCGGTCCGATCGCGGTTTCCGGCACGGCATAGCGGGTAGCGCAGGCGGGGCAGGATATTATCATGGTCACCTATGCCTTATCGCGCCGCTTCGCCAGCACAAGGGCAGCACCCTCGAAGAGCCGGATATCCGCGCTTTTTTCCACATCGATGCGCCTTATATGGGCGAGAAGGGGGCAAGATGCACTTCCCCCCCACAGGCCCCACTGATAGAGCCGCGCGATGACCGACAAGCCGGGCGAGATCGTTAAGTTCGATAATGTCGGGCTGCGCTACGGCACCGATCCGGAAGTCCTCAGCGACCTCAGCTTCACGCTCTACCCCGGCAGCTTCTACTTTCTCACCGGAGCCAGCGGTGCGGGCAAGACGAGTCTTCTGAAGCTGCTCTATCTCTCCCAGCGCCCCTCGCGCGGGGCGATCCGGATGTTCGGCAAGGACATGGTCACCCTGCCGCGCGGACGCCTGCCCGACTTCCGCCGCAGGCTCGGCGTGGTGTTCCAGAACTTCCGCCTCGTCGATCATCTTTCCGCCTTCGACAATGTCGCCCTGCCGCTGCGGCTGGCGGGAACCGAGGAGGTGCGGGTGAGGAAATCGGTGTCGGAAATGCTCGAATGGGTCGGCCTTGCGCAACGCGCTCAGGCGTGCCCGCCGAGCCTGTCCGGGGGCGAACAGCAGCGCGTCGCGATTGCCCGCGCCGTGATTGCGCGCCCGCAGATGCTGATCGCCGACGAGCCGACGGGCAATGTCGATCCCGAAATGGCGCTCAAGCTGCTGCGCCTGTTCGAGGCGCTCAACAACAGGATCGGCACCACCGTCATCGTCGCGACCCACGATGTCCACCTGCTCAAGAAAGTGCCGGATTCGCTCATCATGCGGCTCCACAAGGGGCGCTTGTCCGATCCGACCGGCGCGCTGCGCTTTCCGCCGCGGCCGGGCGGGAGCGAGCCGGGTGGCCGCGCTTCGCCGGAACCCGCGCCATGAGCGCGCCGCCGCTCGCCGAAAAGCCTTCGCGCATGGCCGCGCCGATCGGCTCGCGGCTCGCGGCGAGCCTCGTCCCGTCGAGCCGTTTCGGCGGGGCGATGCCATGGGTGATCGCGCTGCTCACCGCGCTCGTCGTGATCGCGGCTGCCGGGGGCCTCGCGCTCGGCAATCTCGCTGCCAACGCCCGCGCCGACCTGTCCGGCGCGGTGACCGTGCAGGTGATCGAGGCCGATCCGGCCTTGCGCGAGGCCAAGGCCGCGCGCGCGGCCGAAATCCTTGCGGGCGAGAGCCTGGTGCGATCGGTCCGGGTGGTCCCGCGCGCGGAACTGGTCGAACTGCTGGAGCCCTGGCTGGGCGATGGCGCGGCAAGCGGCGAAGTACCGATCCCGGCGCTGATCGACGTCGAACTCATTCGGACGGCCGATACGCAGGAGATCGCGGCGCTGTCGCGCGCGCTCGAGGGTGAGGTGGAGGGCGCGCGGGTCGATGCGCAGTCCGAATGGCTGCGGCCGGTCTACGATGCACTCGCGGCGCTGCAATATCTCGCGCTCGCGCTGATCGCGCTGGTCGCCTTTGCCACCGCCGCCGCGGTCTGGCTCGCGGCCCGCAGTGCCTTCGCCAATCACCGCGAGACGGTCGAGATCGTGCACCTGCTCGGCGGCACCGACGGTCAGGTGACCCGCATTTTCCAGCGCGCAGTGATCCGCGATGCGGCGTTTGGTGCGCTGGTCGGCACGGCGCTGGGCGGAATTGCCGTTCTCGCTCTGGGTCGGCAATTCGCAGGGCTTGACAGCGGCATGGTGGCGGGCGGGGCACTCGGCCTCAGAGACTGGGCGGTGATCGGCGCCGTCCCGGTGATCGCGATCGCGCTCGCGGCGCTCACCGGGCGGATCACCATTGCCTTCGCCCTCAGGAAAATGCTTTGAGCGCGGCCGCTGTGATTCGCTACGTCCTCTCCTCGCTCGTGCTTGTCTGGGCACTGGGTTTCCTGTGGTTCACTGTGTCGCTGCCGCAGCCGGCGGGCAAGGTGCGGACCGATGCAGTGATCGTGCTGACGGGCGCTGCCGGCCGGATCCCGCAGGGGCTCGCCGTGCTCGATGCAGGGCTTGCAGACCGGATGCTGGTGAGCGGGGTCGCGCCCGAAGTGCGCCCGGCCGAATTCGCCGCCGAGTTCGGGGTATCCGAGGAGCGCATGGATTGCTGCGTGTCCCTCGGCTTCGCGGCGGTCGACACCAAGGGCAACGCGTCCGAGATCGCGGCCTGGGTGGAGCAGAACGAGATCGCATCCCTGCGGCTCGTGACGACCGACTGGCACATGCGCCGCGCCGCGAGCGAGCTTGACCGCACGCTGCCCGACGGCGTCCCCGTCCTGCGCGATGCGGTCCCATCGCAACCGAGCCTCGCGAGCCTGTTCCTCGAATATCACAAGCTGCTCGCAAGCTGGGCGGGCGGGCTGGTCGGGATCTGAGGCGCGCGATGATCGCCCTGCGCAATCTCCTCTTCTACCCGCTCTTCTACGGGATCAGCGCGCTGCTGGTCATGGCCTCGCTGGCGGTGATGCCGTTCGGGATCGGACCGCTCAGACGGGTCGTCTCGGCCTGGAGCGGGTGGCATCGCTGGTGCGTGCATCGCCTGCTCGGCATCGATGTGCGCATCGAGGGCGAATTGCCGCGCGGCGAAGTGCTGATCGCGGTCAAGCACGAAAGCTTCTTCGAAGCGATCGACATGCCCTGCCTGCTGGGCTTTCCGACGGTCTTCGCCAAGCGCGAGCTCTTCGCCATTCCCGGCTGGGGCTATTCTGCGCGGGCGTACGGGCTGGTTCCGGTCGCGCGCGATGCCGGAGCCAAGGCGCTGCGCGAGATGATCGCGCTCGCAAGAGTCCGGGTGGAAGAGGGCCGGCCGCTCGTGATCTTCCCCGAAGGAACCCGCGTCCCCCATGGCAGGCGCGCGCCGCTGCAATCGGGCTTTGCCGGGACGTACAAGCTGCTCAAACTGCCGGTCGTGCCGGTGGCGGTCGATTCCGGGCCGCTCTATCACCGCCGGATCAAGCGTTCGGGCACGATCACCTATCGTATCGGCGAGACGATCCCGGCGGGCCTCCCGCGCGCCGAGATCGAGGCACGCGTCCACGACGCGATCAACAGCCTCAACCCACCTGCCTGAAGGTCAGTGGCTGCGCCCGAAATCGGGCTTGCTCTCGTCCTGCCCCTGTTCGATCACCTGCCGCCTTATCGCGCGGGTTCGGCTGAACAGGTCGTGCAGCGTTTCCCCATCGCCCGAACGGATCGCGCGCTGCAACGCGGTAAGGTCCTCGGTGAAGCGGCCCAGCATTTCGAGCACTGCCTCGCGGTTGTTGAGGAACACGTCGCGCCACATGACGGGATCGGAGGCGGCGATGCGGGTGAAGTCGCGAAAGCCCCCCGCGGAATACTTGATGACCTCGGAACGGGTGACCTCTTCGAGATCGCTTGCCGTGCCGACGATGGTGAAGGCGATGAGGTGGGGGATATGGCTCGTCACCGCGAGGACGAGATCGTGGTGGCCCGCGTCCATGACCTCGACCCTGGCGCCCAATCCGGCCCAGAAATCCGACAGCGCCTCGAGCGCTTCGGGGTCCGCGTCCTCGGGAGGGGTAAGGATGCACCAGCGCCCGACGAACAGCGTTGCGAAGCCTGCTTCCGGCCCGCTTTCCTCGGTTCCGGCGACCGGGTGCGCGGGGATGACGCAGCGACCAGGCAGAGCTTCGGCGAGGGCCCTTGCGACGCTCTGTTTCGAAGAGCCGACATCGCTGACGATGGCTCGCGCGGGCAGGGCCTCGGCGATCGCGGCGGCGGCTTCGCTCATCGCCCCGACGGGCACGCACAGCACCACCAGATCGGCTTCGCGAACGGCTTCGGCGGGGCTTTCGCAGACCACGCCGACAAGGCCCAGCTCCTCCGCTTTGGCACGCACGTTGGGATTGGCGTCGAAGCCGGTCGTGGCGATGCCCGGCGCGCGTTCCCTCAGCGCGAGCCCGATCGAGGATCCGAGCAGTCCGAGGCCGATGATCGCGACGCGCTCGATCCTCACGCCGCTTCCCCGCACAGCCGGCGCAGGCAGGCGATCACGCGGTCCATGTCGGCCGACTTGCCGATCGTGATGCGCAAGCCATGGGGCAGGCCCTGTCCCGGCAGATGGCGCACCGCGTAGCCTTCCCCGGCGAGCGCTTCGAGCGCCGTTTCGGCCTTGAGCTCGCCTTCGAACAGGACGAGGAGGAAATTGGCCTCGCTCGGCACGGCGCGAAGACCGTGATTGCCGAGCGCCGCGATCGCCTCGGCAAGGCGTGCGCGTTCGGCGGAGTTGTGGGCACGGCTGCGTTCGACGAAGGACTGGTCGGAAAGCGCGGCGATGCCCGCCGCTTGCCCGCTCGCGGTCACGTTGAACGGGCCGCGGATCCGGTTCAGAACGTCGACAAGGCCGGTCGCGCCATAGGCCCAGCCGACCCGTTCGGCGGCAAGTCCGTAGATCTTGGAAAAGGTGCGCGTGACCAGCACGTTGTCATGCCTGCCCGCAAGCTCGAAGGCGGCGCGCTGGTGGGCGGGATCGACATATTCGCCATAGGCCTCGTCCACCACCAGCAGCACATGCGCGGGCAACCCGGCATGGAGCCGCTCGACCTCGGCGGGCGGCAGCCACGTGCCCGTCGGATTGTTCGGATTGGCGAGGAAGACGACCCGCGTTGCGTCGCCGACCGCGCCGAGCAGCGCATCGATATCGGCGGTGTAGTCGCGATCCGCCACCTCGACTGGATTTGCCCCGCAGCGGCGCGCGGCGATGTCGTAGACCGCGAAGGAATGGCGCGCGAACACGACCTCGTCGCCCGGCCCGGCAAAACCCTGAGCGGCGAGGTTGAGCAATTCGTCCGAACCGGTCCCGCACACGATCCGTGCCGGATCGAGCCCGTGCAACCCGCCCAGCGCCTCGCGCAGGGCGATCGCGCCGGGATCGGGATAGGTCGCCGCCTCTCCCCGCGCCGCCTCGAGCGCTTCGAGCGCGGCCGGGCTGGTGCCGAGCGGGTTCTCGTTCGCCGACAGCTTGACGAGCGCGCGGCCGTCGCTCGCCTTGGACTTGCCGGGCGTGTAGGCGTGGATACCGAGGATCCAGGGCTTGGGCTGGGGCTGTGTGTTCATGGAAGTGTTCGTCATGGAGAGCGCGGCGATACAGGCTCGCTGCCGCCGGGACCAGCC
The DNA here is from genome assembly GCF_001719165.1 of Erythrobacter litoralis. Lineage (NCBI taxonomy): Bacteria > Pseudomonadati > Pseudomonadota > Alphaproteobacteria > Sphingomonadales > Erythrobacteraceae > Erythrobacter > Erythrobacter litoralis. The sequence goes on along the minus strand of NZ_CP017057.1, from coordinate 2,844,315 downwards.
CTCTCGTTGCGGCGCGCTTGCGCTCCGATTGACTTGCGCGCGCGCCTCGCCCAATCGCTGCCGAGCCCATGAACGTCACTCCGCCCACCAGGAGCCATGCGCTCGCCGAGGATCTGCCGCTCGACAGCGGGCAGACGCTGGTGGGCGCGCGGATCGCTTATGAAACCTATGGCGAACTTGCGGAGGACCGGTCGAACGCGGTGCTGATCTGTCATGCGCTGACCGGCGATCAATATGTCGCGAGCACCCATCCCGCCACCGGCAAGCCGGGCTGGTGGGAGCGCATGGTCGGGCCGGGCAAGCCGATCGACACGGATCGCTTTCACGTCATCTGCGCCAATGTCATCGGGTCGTGCATGGGCTCTACCGGCCCGGCAAGCGACGGCCCGGACGGCAAGCCGTACGGCATGCGCTTTCCCGTCATCACCATTCGCGACATGGTGCGCGGGCTCGTGGCGCTGCTCGACGGGCTCGGGATCGAGCGGCTGCATGGCGTGGTCGGCGGGTCGATGGGCGGGATGCAGGCGCTGAGCCTTGCCGCCAACTGGCCCGAGCGCGCGGGCCGCGTGCTGGTGATCGCCTCGACCGCGCGCCATTCGGCGCAGAACATCGCCTTTCACGAAGTCGGGCGGCAGGCGATCATGGCCGATCCCGGCTGGGCTGCGGGCGATTACTATTCCAGCGATGCGCGGCCCGACAACGGCCTCGCCGTGGCGCGCATGGCGGCGCACATCACCTATCTTTCCGAAGAGGGACTTACCCGCAAGTTCGGCCGCCGCCTTCAGGACCGCGAGGCGACGAGCTTCAGCTTCGATGCCGATTTCCAGGTCGAGTCCTACCTGCGCTACCAGGGCAGCGGCTTCACCCAGCGCTTCGATGCCAATTCCTACCTCTACATCACCCGCGCGATGGATTATTTCGACCTCGCCGAAGAGCATGGCGGCAAGCTCGCCAATGCCTTCGCACGCAGCCGCCATGCGCGCTTCTGCATCGTCAGCTTCGACACGGACTGGCTCTATCCGACCACGGAAAGCCGCCATATCGTTCATGCCCTCAATGCGACCGGCAACAGAGTGAGCTTCGTCGAACTGTCGGCGCCCAACGGGCATGACAGCTTCCTTCTGCCGCACGAACAGCTCGACCGGGTCGTGCACGGATTTCTCAATGGCTGAAAGCAGGACCCCGCTGCGCTTCGATCTGGCCGTGATCGCCGATGCGATCGCGGGCTATGGCCCGGGCAGGATGGTGCTCGATATCGGCTGCGGCGACGGCGCGTTGATGGCTGCCCTGCAGGGCGATAGCGGCTGCGATGCGCGCGGGATCGAGATCGACGCCGCCTTGGTCGAGCGCTGCGTCGCACGGGGGCTTTCGGTGGTGCAGGGCGATGCGAACATCGATCTTGCCGAATATCCCGACAAGGCGTTCGATTTCGCGGTGCTCAGCCAGACGCTGCAGACCGCGACCCGGCCCGACCTCATGCTCGACGAGCTTTTGAGGGTGGGCGAGCGGGCCTTCGTCAGTTTCCCCAATTTCGCGCATTGGCGCACCCGTGCCGCGCTGATGTTCGGCGGGCGGATGCCGGTCACGAGCGCACTGCCCGTGAGCTGGTACGAGACGCAGAACATCCACCATGTCACGATCGACGATTTCCGCGATCTCGCGCGGGAAAAGCGCGCGGTTATCGAGCGTTCGTGGTTCTTCGCAAGGGAGCGCGCCATTTCGCCCGTGGGGGCGAACTGGCGCGCCGAATTCGCGGTCTTTCAGCTCAGCCGGTGAGACCTTCCCAGTTCAGCCCGGGCGGTGGATGCCGCAGACCTTGTTGCCGTCGGGGTCGGTGAAATAGCAAAGATGCATCACGCCCATCGGCCCTTCGCGCGGGCCGGGCGGGTCCTCGATGCTCTTTCCGCCATTCGCGATCGCCGCGTCGTGGAGTTCCTTGACCTGCTCCGGGCTCGAACAGGCAAAGCCGATCGTCGCTCCGTTGGCGCAGGTCGCAGGCTGGTCGTTGATCGGCTCGGACACGGCAAAGGTGTGCCCGCCATGCATGTAGAACAGGCGGGTGTGCCCGCTCGCGGCGACGTTGACGAAAGGTTCGCCCGCGCCGAGCACGCCGAGAACGGCGTTGTAGAAGGATTTGGCCTTCTCGATATCGTTGGTGCCGATCATTACGTGGCTGATCATGTGTGGTTCTCTCCTATTTCGACCCGGACGACGGATTAGGCGCTGGCCCGTGAGGCGGCAAGCCGGGTTTTCGTAGCCAGCGGTTCAGCCGGGCGCCTATAGGGCAGCGCATGACCATGCTCTCCATCATCGCCCCGCTCGCGCTTTTCGCACAGGCCGCCCCTCCCGCTGACGAAACGGCTCTCGAGGCGGCCGAGCCCGTCAGTCTCGAGACGCTCGATCTGGAACAGGCCGCCGCATTGCGCTGCGCGGTGGCGATCGCGCTCGTGAATGGCTGGCAGAAGGACGGCGACGAGCGTGGCGCGGCCTATCCCGCACAGCCGGAGGAAGGCGCGCGCGAATTCTTCGTGCGGACGATGGCCCGGCTGATGGACGAACGCGGGCTCGATCGGCGCGCAGTGTTCGATCTCGTCGCGCTCCAGTTCAACCAATTCGAGGAGCGCCCGGAGACCGTCGAAGAGATCATGCCTGCCTGCCTGATGATGAAACGCTCCGCCGGGCTGTAGATCCTGGCCGTTTATGCGCAGGCTTCGTCGTCCGCGCGCTTTCACCGGGTGGATTCGCGTGGCCGTTTGAGGCATGCGTGGATGCGCAATGTGGCGTCTTTACCAGTTTCCCCTGTGCCCCTTCAGCCGCAAGGTGCGCCTGCTCATGGGCGAAAAGCAGATCGCCTACGACATGGTGCGCGAGGATCCCTGGGCGGCTTCGGATGCCTTCTGGAATCTCAATCCTGCCGGGCGAACACCGGTGCTGGTCGAAGAGGTGCGCGGCATCACGCTCGCCGACAGCCGTGCGATCTGCGAATATCTCGAAGAGACCTGCGAAAAGACGCCGATGATCAACGGGCCGGCGGTGATGCGGGCCGAAATCCGGAGGCTGGTCGCGCTGTTCGACGAGAATTTCTACGCCGATGTGACCGCGCCGCTGCTGTCCGAGCGGATGAAGAAGCGCCTCGTCCTGCGTCAGCCCCCCGACAGCCGGGCGCTGCGCGAGGCGATGAAGATGGCGCATGGCCATCTCGACTACATGGACTGGCTGATCGACAACCGCCCGTGGCTGGCGGGTTCGACCATGAGCCTCGCCGACCTTGCCGCCGCGGCGCAGATCAGCGTTGCGGACTATCTCGGCGGGATCGACTGGAACGGACACGAACAGACGCGTGGCTGGTATGCCGTGTTCAAGAGCCGCCCGAGCTTCCGCCCGCTGCTGACCGAACGGATGGACGTGATCAAGCCGCCCGCCCATTACGCGCTCGTCGACATGTAGCAGGGCCGCCCGTGCGCCCTTGCGCCCGCGCGCGCGGTCCCGATATAGCCCGGTGAAAGAGAGGACAGCGCGATGGATTCCACCCCCGAAGATCCCAAGAGCCTGACCGAGGAGCAGTGGCGCGAACGGCTCACGGCCGAACAGTTCCACATCCTGCGTGAGGCCGGAACCGAACGCGCCTATACCGGCAAGTACGACAAGTTCTACGAGAACGGCGAATATATGTGCGCCGCCTGCGGCACGCGGCTGTTCATCAGCGCGGCGAAATACAACAGCGGCTGCGGCTGGCCCGCCTTCACCCGCCCCGCCGAAGCCGAAACGGTCGAGGAGCGCCGCGACATCTCCTTTGGCATGATCCGCACCGAAGTCCTGTGCGGCAAGTGCGGCAGCCATCTCGGCCATGTCTTCCCCGACGGCCCGCCCGAGGAAGGGGGGCTGCGCTACTGCATCAATTCCGCCGCGCTCGAATTCGTGCCGGAAGGCGAATAGCCGCCTGCATCGCGCTCCCGCATCCACGCCTCCTCGCGCCGACATGCGCCGCGTGTGCGACCGGCATCGGGGAAGGGTCCGCGCCTGGATGTTCACGCGGGGTTACAACTGGCCTATGCATGGCCTCTTCGAGGGTCCGGGCAGGGCCCTGCGAGAGGCGGACGGGCTGATTTCATTCGATGTCTAAACGGGGCAGGAACCTGCAGAACAAGGACAAGCGCGGATCGCGCCGGGCGGCGAGCGAAAGATCGGGGAAGGGCTCTTCAGGAGGCGCCTTGGGGCGCAGGCGCGGACCTTCCCCGCTCCGGCGCTGGATCAAGCGGATTGCGCTGGGCGGCATCACCCTGGCTCTCATCGCCGTGCTGTTCCTGGCGGTCGCGATCGGTTTCGCCGCGCGTTCGATCCCGAGCTATTACCAGTTGAAGGCGCAGCAGGCGGGCCAGACCATCCTCGTGCGCGCGAGCGACGGCAGCGAGATCGTCGAACTCGGCCCGTCCTTTGGCGAATGGCTCGATTTCGACGAAATCCCCGAGACAATGACCAATGCGATGGTCGCGGTCGAGGACAAGAGGTTCTATTCGCATTACGGCATCGATCCCGTGCGCACGACCGGCGCGATCGTCGAAGGTCTGGTCGGCTCGCGCGAACGCGTCGGCGGGACCTCGACCATCTCGCAGCAGCTGGCGCGCAATCTCTTTCTCAACACCAACCGCACCTTCGATCGCAAGGCGCGCGAAGCGGTGCTGGCGATGGCGCTCGAATGGAAGTTCTCGAAGGAGCAGATCCTCGAGCTCTATCTCAACAAGGTCTATTTCGGCGGGGGTGCCTATGGGATCGACAGCGCCAGCCGGAAATTCTTCAGCCATCCCGCCACCGAGCTTTCCGTGGCCGAGGCCGCGATCATCGCGGGACTGGTCAAGGCGCCGAGCCGCTATTCGCCCACCGCCGACGTGCAGGCAGCGGTCGACCGTGCGCAGGTCGTGCTGCGCCTGATGCGCGAGCAGGGCTATATCACCCCGGCGCAGGCCTCTGTCGATGTCGATGCGGTCAAACTGAAACAGCAGGCGGGACAGAATTCGGTCCGCTACTTCACCGACTGGGCGCTGCCGCAGCTCGATATCCTCCTGCCCGAAACCTTCGCCCCGATCGAGGTGTGGACGACGCTCGACATCGGCAAGCAGCGCGCCGCGACTGCCGCGATCGATGCCAACACGCCCGGCGGCGCGCAGGGCGCGCTGGTGAGCCTCGACCGCGACGGCGCGATCCTCGCGCTGGTCGGCGGCACGGATTACGTCGAATCCAATTTCAACCGGGCGACAAACGCGATGCGCCAGCCCGGTTCATCATGGAAACTGTTCGTCTATCTCGCCGCGCTGGAGGCCGGGTACCGTCCCGAGGACCTGGTGGTCGATACCCCGGTGACTATCGACGGCTGGAGCCCGCGCAATGCCAACGGGCGCAATATCGGCGAAACCAATCTGCGCACCGCCTTCGCCTATTCGATCAACACCGTCGCGGCCCAGCTTGGCAACGAAGTCGGCTTCGGGACAGTCGCTTCGATGGCGCGCCGCTTCGGGATTTCCTCGCCGGTCTCGACCTTTCCCTCGATGGTTCTGGGTTCCTCGGAAGTTCGCCTGATCGAGATGACCCGCGCCTTCGCCTCGGTTTCGGCAGGCGGGATGGGGGTGGAGCCCTACGGCATCACAAAGGTCGTCACCGCCGACGGCGAATTGCTCTATGAACGCGAGCGTCCGCGCGACCGCCAGCTCGTCCCCGAATACGTCACCGCGGGAATGACCGACCTGTTGCAGGCCGCGGTCCAGACCGGCACCGGCCGCGCGGCGCAGATCGGGCGGCCGGTGGCGGGCAAGACCGGGACCACCAGCTCCAACAAGGACGGCTGGTTCGTGGGCTTTTCCAGCGGCATCACGACCGGGGTGTGGATGGGCCGCGACGATGCGAAGGCGGTGCCGGGCCTGCAGGGCGGGCGCGCCCCGGCGCAGGCCTTTGCCGCCTACATGCGCTATGCGGTGAAGGACCGCGCGGTGGAGGAATTCGACACTGAACTCAACCTGCCCGAATGGCAGCTTGAGCCTGACGACGAGTACATGTTCGGCGATCCGGACGATTACTACTTCATCGACGAGCAGGGCAATCTGATCGAACCCGGCCGGCGTGGAGGCGAGGGCTCGCCCTTCGGGATCGAGGGCGAGCGGCCCGACGCCCCCGACGTGGTCGACGAGCCACCCGCCGCGCTCGACGAAGACGTGCTCGAACGCGCAATCGGCAGCGGATTGCCCGAAGTGCGGCGCGGCAACGCTCAGCAGCAGCAGCGCCAGCAACAGCGCCAGCAGCAGGGCCAGCCGCGCAATGTGCCGCCGAGCCCGAGCCCGACGCCAACGGTAGCTCCGCCGCTCCCGCGGCAACAGGGCAATGCGGGCGGCCCCTGAGGCGCTTCGCCAGGACCGCAAAAGAAGAGGGCGCCCGCTGCCGAGGCCGCGGGCGCCCTTTTGTCTCTCGCGCGGCTTTCGCCGCTTGTGTCAGCGCAGGCGAACCGGGAGGAAGCGCGCGGGCTGGCCGCGCCGCTTGATCCGTAGCAGAACCGCGTCGCGTCCATCTTCCTCGGCAGCGGCGATCTGCGCATTGAGCGCCTCGATCGTGTCCACCGCCTCGTAATTGGCCGAGAGGATGATGTCGCCGCGGCGCAGGCCCTTGCGGCCCGCATCCGAATTGGGATCGACCGCAGCGATGACAAGGCCGTTCGTCTCCTCGCCAACGCCAAGGCTGTTGCGGATCTGCGGGGTCATGGTGATCACCTGCAGGCCGAGCTTTTCCTCGACATTGCCGTCCGAGGCATCGGGGTCCATGGGCGTTTCCGCGTCCGGATCGAAGACCTGCTGCGAGCGCATCAGCTCTTCCTCGGTCGGACGCTTGCCGAGCGTGGCGGTGAGTTCGAGTTGGTTTCCGTCGCGCAGGACCTTCATCGGAATCCGGGTGCCGGGATCGAGATTGCCGACGATGATTGAGACCGTCTGGTCGGCGGTGACCTCGCGGTTGTTGATCTCGGTGATGATGTCGCCCGGACGCAGGCCGGCAGCCTCGGCGGCGCTGTCTTCCTGCACGCTCTGGACGAGTTCGCCCCGGTTGCGCTGCAGGCCGAGCGAATCGGCAAGGTCGTCGTCCATGGGCTGAAGGCCGACGCCCAGGAAGCCCCTCTCGATCTCCTCGCCCGCCATCAGCTGGCGGACGATTGGCGCGGCGGTTTCCGCCGGAATGGCGAAGCCGATGCCCACGCTCCCGCCCGAGGGCGAGAAGATCGCGTTGTTGATCCCGATGACATTGCCGCGCATGTCGAATAGCGGGCCGCCCGAATTGCCGCGGTTGATGCTCGCATCGGTCTGGATGTAGCGATCGTAGGCTCCGCCCTGGCCGGTCGTGCGCTGGATCGCGGAGACGATGCCGCTCGTGACGGTACCGCCAAGGCCGAACGGATTGCCGATGGCGACCACCCAGTCGCCTACGCGCGCCGCACTCGAATCGCCGAAAGTGACGAAGGGGAAACTGCGGTCGGCATTGATCTTGAGCACGGCAAGGTCGCTCGCCGCGTCCGAACCGACCAGCTCAGCCTCGTACTCGGTCCCGTCGGGCATGGTCACGGTGATCTCCTCCAGCGTCGCATTGCTGTTGGGAGGCGAGATCACGTGGTTGTTCGTCACCACGAAGCCATCGGCGGAGATGATGAAGCCCGAGCCGAGCGATTGCGCCTCGCGCGTCTGCGGCTGAGTGCCGCCACGGCGGCGGTTGAACAGTTCGGCAAAGGGCGTGCCGGCAAAGGGATTGCGCGACACCTCGACCCGCTGACGGGTGGCGATGTTGACCACGGCGGGCTGCAATTGTTCGGTCAGGTCGGCGAAGCTCGCCGGCGCGCCTTCGCGCGGGACGACGCGGTTCATCACCTGGTCGTCATTCTGCGCCACCTGCGCTCCGGCGGGGATTCCCGTCATCAGCGAGATCGCCGCGCCGCCCAGCAGCAGCGCGCTCGAGAGGCCATATACATAACGCACGGTGTTCACGTCCTCTTATCCTTGTCCTTGGGTCGCAACGCAGGGGCTCGCCTCAGCGTTCCGGCCGGTTCATTCGAAAGCACCGCAGTTTCAGCCGAAAGGCACTGAACGCCGTTTGAACATGGCTCGCCTTCCGTCGGCGCGAGTCAACGCTTGGTCGGCAGGTCCACGGGCCGCGTCGCAGCGGCGCGCGGGGAAATCGAGGGCGAGAGCGCGCGGCTTCAGCGGCGGCCTCGGAACTGCCGGAGATATTCATTGTCGGGCGAGAGGATGATCGAGCTGTCGCCGCGACCCTCGCCCCGCGCGAAGCTCTGCTCATAGCTCTGCATCGCGCGGTAGAAGTCGTAGAAGCTCTCGTCCGCGCCGAAGGCGTCGGCATAGATCCGGGCGGCCTCGGCATCGGCTTCGGCGCGGATGATCCGGGCATCGCGCGTGCCCTGCGCACGAATGGTGCGGGCTTCGCGTTCACGGTCGGTTTCCATCCGGCGGAAGGCCGATTGCAGCGGCGCGCCTTCGGGAAGGTCGGTCCGCTTGATCTGCACGTCGATCACTTCCGCGCCGTATTGCCGCGCCTCGCGATCGAGATTCTCGCGCACATTTGCCAGCGCCGTCCCGCGTTCGGCGGTCAGCATCGCCTGGAACGTGCGGCGGCCGAGCTCCTGGCGCAGCGCCGAGTTGAGGATGGGTTCGAGCGCGCGGCGCACCCCGTCGGTGTTGTTGGCGCGTTCGACCATAGTCACCGGATCGACGATGCGGAACCGGGCATAGGCGTTGACGAGCAGGCGCTGCTGGTCGTTCGAGAGCACTTCCTCGTCGCGCATCTCGAGATCGAGCACGCGCTTGTCGACCCGGCGCAGGCTCTCGAACAGCGGGACGCGGAACTTGAGCCCCGCGCCCGATTGCCCGCCCGGCGTGTTGACCGTGCGGACCGGCTTACCTGCCTGGACGACGACGACCTGCTCTTCCTCGTTGACGACATAGGCCGACAGGAACAGGCCGACGAGCGCGATACCCGCGATCACGAAGGCCCAGCGATACTTGTTCCAGATGGATTCCATGTTTCCTGCGATCCCGTTCGATTATTGTCCGGCCGGCGCCTGCTGGCGCGAGCGGCGCTGCAGTTCGGGCAGCGGGAGATAGGGTGTGACATTGTCCGCCTCGACCACGGTCTTGTCGGTCTGGGCGAGCACCCGCTCCATGGTTTCGTAATAGAGCCGCTGGCGCGTCACTTCGGGGGCGAGGCGATATTGTTCGTAGACCTTGGTGAAGGCCTCGGCCTCACCCTCGGCGCGGCTCAGGGTCTGCTGGGCATAGCCGCGGGCCTCGTTGCGGGCGGCATCGGCGTTCTGTTCAGCGACCGACACGTCGCGGAAGGCATCGACCACTTCGCCCGGCGGGTCGGCCTTCGCGATCTCGACACCGAGCACGTCGATACCCGCGCCATAGGCGTCGAGGAATTCCTGCATGCGCAGGCGCACCCGCTGCTGGATCTCGGCGCGGCCCTGGCCAGTGAAGGTTTCGTCGAGGGTCTTCTCGGCAACAGAAGCGCGCATGGCGGCTTCGGCGACTTCGTTGACCGTCTCGATCGGATCGGCCAGTTCGAATTTGAAATCGGCCAGGTCCTTGATGTTCCAGCGCACCGTGTAGCTCAGGTCGACGAGGTTCTGGTCGCCCGTCAGGATAAGCTTCGCGCGCTGGTTGGAGGCCGGGATGTTGACGGCGCGCACGCCCTGCACATCTTCGACGTCCACCGTTTCGATCGGGAAGGGCAGCGTGAAATGCAGGCCCGGATCGAGCGTGCGGCTGTAGCTGCCGAGCCTCTTGACCACGCCCTGCTCGCGCGGTTCGACCAGATGGATGCTGGACAGAAGCAGGAAGGCGCCGATCACGACGACCGCGATGACCGGAGCCCAGCTCTTCCCGCCGGGGCGCTGGGGCATGCGGAAATTGGGGCCGCCCGGACCACCGCCGCGGCGGCGCGGGCCTTCGGGGCCGCGATTCCTGAAAATGTCCTCGATGCTGGCGGAACGGCGTTTGCCGTCCTCGCCGCCGCCGGGAAGCCAGGGGTTGCGCGGGCCTTCGCCGCGCGGTCCGCCCTTGTCGCCCGAAGGCGGATCAGCGTCGCCGCTGTCGGGGCCTTGATCGGCATCGCCGCGACCGGCATCGCCGCTGTCGCCCCCGCCGGAGCCTCCCCAGGGATTCTTCTTGCCCGCCATGGCAAGGCCCTGTCCCGCGACACCTGTGGTCATGCCGAGCCGCTTCTTCCAACTCTCGAAAATCTGCATGACACCCTTATAGGAACGCGAGTCCGGGAAAAACAGGGGTTTTGCGATTTGAAAAAGCTGCACGAGTGCAAAAACCCAATTCAACATGGCCCGATTGATGATAGAGGCCGCTGCCCATGAGCGAGGGCAACAATTCCGGCGCCACCAATGGCCGCGAACCCGCCGGTGAGGAAAAGCGCCTGCGCGCGGCGCTCCCGCCGGAGATCGACCACCGCGTGCGGTCCGCGCGCATCCTCAACGGCCGCGCGATCATCGTCGCCGAAGCAGGCGACCTTTCCGAGGCGAAACGCGAAGAGCTTGAGGCCGAGATCACGCGCCTTCTCTCCACGCTCGATGGTGTAGAAGAGGTCCGCATCGCGCTCACCGGAGAACGGCGGCGGCGGCGCATCATCGCGGTCGGTTCGGGCAAGGGCGGGGTCGGCAAATCGACGCTGACCACCAATCTTGCAGTCGCCCTGGCGCAAGCGGGACGCAGCGTCGGCGTGATCGACGGCGACATCTATGGCCCCTCCCAGCCCAAGCTCCTCGCGACCGAGGGGACCAAGCCCGCGGTCGAAGACGACAAGCTCGTCCCGCTCGAAAGCCCCTATGGCGTCAGGGTGCTTTCGATGGGGCACATCGTCGCGCCCGGAAAGGCGCTCGCCTGGCGCGGGCCGATGGCGGGCAAGGCGCTGGGCCAGCTGGTCGATGCGAACTGGGGCGATACCGAATTGCTGCTGATCGACATGCCGCCGGGCACGGGCGACGTGCAGCTTTCGATGATGGCCGATCACAAGCCCGACGGGGTGATTCTCATTTCGACACCGCAGGATCTCGCGCTCATCGATGCCGCGCGCGCGGGACAATTGTTCGAACAGGGCGAAGTCGCGATCATCGGGCTGGTCGAAAACATGTCGGGCGAGATATTCGGTTCCGGCGGGGTCGAGAAGTTCGCCCATGCGCTGGACATCCCCTTCCTCGGCCGCATTCCGCTGAATGCGGAAACGCGGGCGAGCGGAGACGCCGGAAAGCCTCCCGCCGCGAGCGAGGGCGAGGCCGGGGAGCCTTTCCGCGCGATCGGCGCGAAGGTCGCGCGCTGGCTCGATACCGGGAAAGTCTAGCCCGATGAAGCTGTCGCGGCGCGGCATCCTGACGGGCGCTGCCGCAGGCGGCGGGTTGCTGGTAGCATGGTGGCTGCTGCCGCGCACCTATCACAACCCGCTTACCCCGGGACGCGGCGAGGATGTTTTCGGCGCATGGCTGAGGATCGGCGAAAATTCGGTGGTGACCGTCGCCGTGCCGCAGCTCGAAATGGGGCAGGGCGTAACCACCGTGCTCCCGCAGCTCGTGGCGATGGAGCTGGGCGCGGACTGGCGCCAGGTCGCGATCGAGCCCGCGCCGCCTTCAGGTGCCTATCCCAATCTCCCCCTTGCCCAGAAATGGGCGCCTTTGTGGGACCCGGTCGCGGCGGGGCTGTCCGACACGACCGACGAACTCCTCGCCGCCCGCTTCGCGCGTGAGACGCGCTTCAACGCGACGGCGGAAGGTACGACGCTTGCCGCCTATGAGGACATGGCGCGCGAGGCGGGCGCGGCGGCGCGGGCGATGCTGGCGCAGGAGGCGGCCGAACGCTGGGGCATGGCGTGGGAGGAGCTCACGATTGCCGAAGGCCTCGTGCGGGGTGGCGATGGTCTCATCGCGACTTTCGGCGAACTCGCCTCCGGGGCGGCCGAGCGGGCAGTGCCCGATCCGGCTCCGCTGCGGCCCGAACCCGCGCGCGAGGAGCCGCTCGCCGTCTTTGCGGATGCCGCTCCTGCCTTTCCCCGGATCGACCTGCCGGCCAAGGTCGACGGATCGCTCCAATTCGCCGGCGATGTGCGACTACCCGGAATGCTCCATGCCTCGATCCGTCACGGGCCTAATGCCGGGGCCGAGCTGACCGGCTTCGACGCCGCCGCAGGATACGGCGTGCCGGGCGTCGTGCAGGTTGTCGAAGGCAGGCGCTGGCTCGCCGCGGTGGCCGAAACCTGGTGGAGCGCCGAACGCGCGCTCGAGGCGATGAACCCGCAATTCACCGTCTCCTATCCCGCAGGCAGCGCCGAGATACCGGCCCGGCTCGGCCTGATGCTCGAAAACGGGGCGTCCTTCCGCATTGCCGAAACGGGTTTCGGCGCGGAAGGCATGACCCGGGTCGACCTCGCCCGCCGCTATGAGGTCGAGCCGCATCTCGCCGCCCCACTCGAGACTGCGACAGCCACCGCGCGCTTCGCCGGCGGGCGCCTCGAATTGTGGATCGCGAGCCAGGCCTCCGAAAGCGCGCGCAGGGCCGCCGCCGATGCTCTCGGCATCGCGGCCGAGGATGTCGCGCTCTACCCCATGCCGGCGGGAGGCAGTTTCGATGCACGGCTCGAACACGATCACGCGATCGAGGTGGCGCTGGTGGCGCGCGAGGTCGCCGAGCGTTTTCCGGAAGGCGCGCGGGCCGTTCAGCTGACCTGGCCGCGGCGTTCGGAACTGACCCATGCCCGGCCGCGCCCGCCTGCATGGATGCTGCTCGGCGCGCAGCTGCAGCCGGGCGTTCCCGGCAGTCCCGGTACCGGCGGGGCGATCGACGCGCTGCGCGTGCGCATCGCCTGTCCGCCAGCCGCGCTCGAATTCGGCCGCCGCCTGTTCGGCGGGCTGACGCCCTGGGCCGCGATCCGCGAGACCGAGGGGAAGAAGGACCCGCTCGCCTGCACCGGCGCGGTTCCGCCCTATCAATTGCCGAGCCTGGTGGTGGAACACGTGCCGGTCGAGATCAGCCTCCCGGTCGGGCGCGTGCGGGGCAATGCCGACAGCTACACCGCCTTTGCGATCGAAAGTTTCATCGACGAGATCGCGCAGCAGAGCGGGCGCGAGCCGCTGTCCTATCGCATGGCCATGCTGGGCAGCGACATCAGGCTTGCCGCCTGCCTTCAGCGCGCCGCGCAGCTGGGGGACTGGGACGGCGGGGCGAGCGGGAGCGGGCAGGGTCTTGCCTGCCACCGCCTCGGCGATGGGCCGGATGCTCCCCGCATCGCCTGCGTCGCCACCGCGCGCGGCAGCGCCGGGGAAAGCGGGGGCGGTGTGAGGGTGACAAGGTTGTCGGTCGCGGTCGATATCGGGCGGATCGTCAATCTCGACATCGCTCGCCAGCAGATCGAGGGCGGGCTTGTCTTCGGGCTCGGCATGGCACTGGCGCGCGCGCCGCGCTGGCGCTCGGGGCTCCCGGCAAGCGTTGATTATGCCGATCTCGATCTCCCGACGCTCGCCGATTGCCCCGAGATCCAGGTCGATTTCATCGCCAGCGAGGCGCCGCCCGCCGATCCGGGTGAAATCGGCGCGGTCGTCGCCCCGCCCGCCATCGCCAATGCACTGTTTTCGGCTACGGGCTTGCGCCTGCGGCGTCTGCCCCTACTTTCGGACGGAATATGACCCGGACAATCCTGCCCCACCCGGTCCGGGCCGCTTTCCTGCCCGGTATCGACACGCCCCGCACAGGCTCGCGGACATTTCGGCGCGCGCAGGCGTTCGAGGGCTCATGACCTGGCGCGGACAAAACCTCCCTCCCGATCACCCGCCGGTGAAGAGCGGGCGCATCGGCGTGCTGCTCGTCAATCTCGGCACGCCCGATGCGCCCGATCCGGTTTCGGTGAAGAGATATCTGAAGCAGTTCCTGTCCGACCGGCGCGTGATCGAGATTCCGCCGATCGCCTGGCAGCCGATCCTGCGCGGCATCATCCTCAACACCCGGCCGCAGAAAAGCGCCGAGGCCTATGCCAAGATATGGACCCCGCGCGGATCGCCGCTCGCCGACATCACCGCGAGCCAGGCCGAGGCGATGGCCGAAGTTCTCGGCGAGGCTGCCCGCGTCGATTACGCGATGCGGTACGGCAACCCTTCGATCGAGGACAAGCTGACCCACCTCATGCGGGAGGGCTGCGACCGTATCCTCATCGCGCCGATGTATCCGCAATATTGCGCCGCGACGACCGCGACCGTTTTCGACGAGATCGCCCGCGTGCTTTCCGAAATGCGCTGGCAGCCGGCGCTGCGCTTCGTGCCGCCCTATCACGACGACGACAATTACATCGCCGCGCTCGCCGACGACCTTTCCCGGCAGGTGGCCGGGCTCGATTTCTCGCCGGAAGTGATGCTGCTCAGTTTCCACGGCATGCCGCTGCGCACGCTCGAACAGGGCGATCCGTACCATTGCCAGTGCTGCAAGACGTCGCGCTTGTTGCAGGAGCGGCTGCGCGAACGGCCCGAATTCGCAGGCACACGCTTCGAGACCACGTTCCAGTCGCGCTTCGGCCCGGCGAAGTGGCTCGAACCGGCGACTGACGACACGCTCATCAAGGAAGGCGAAAAGGGCACGAAGCGTCTCGTGGTCGCTGCGCCGGGTTTCGCGGTCGATTGCGTCGAAACGTTGGAGGAGCTGGCGCTGGAAGGGCGCGACGAATTCCTCGAGGCGGGCGGTGAGCAATACGCGGTGCTCGATTGCCTCAACACGTCGGATGCCGGGCTCGGCATGCTGGATCGGATGCTGCGGCGCGAGCTTTCCGGCTGGATTTGATCCTTACTCCTATTTACACCAAGGTCAGTTGCAAACCCGAACCTCTTTTGTGGTAAGGAACCTGACATGGCCACTCTTGCACACCCCCACGCCGGCGCCGATGCGCGCTCCTTCGACCACTGGAGCGAGGGGCGCATCGACGATTCGGACCTTTCCCATATTCCGGGCGAGGCCGGCTGGCCCGTCGTCGGCAACACCTTTCGCATGCTCGCCGACCCACACGGTTTCGCTCGGCGGATGATCGACACCTACGGCAAGGTCTACAAGAACCGAGCCTTCGGCGGCTGGCAGGTCGCGCTGATCGGGGCCGAAGCGAACGAGCTTTTGCTGTTCGACCGAAACAAGATGTTCTCTTCCGAGCAGGGCTGGGGCCCGATCCTCGACCAGCTTTTTCCGCGCGGGCTCATGCTGATCGATTTTGAGCATCACCGGGTCGACCGGCGCGCGCTTTCGATCGCGTTCAAGCCGGAACCGATGCGCCATTATTCGGGCGCGCTCAATTCGGGCATCTCGCGCGAGGTCGAGAGCTGGGAAGGGCCGATGACTTTCTATACCGCGATCAAGAAGCTCACGCTCGACCTTGCCGCCGACAGTTTCATCGGCATTCCGTGGGGGCCAGAGGCGGACCGTATCAACGAAGCTTTCGTCGACATGGTGCAGGCATCGGTCGCGCCTGTCCGCAAGCCGCTGCCGTTCACCAAGATGAAAAAGGGCGTCGACGGGCGGGCCTACCTGATCGATTATTTCACCCGCGAAACCCACAGGCGCCGGGCCGAGGGCGGCGGGCAGGACATGTTCAGCCAGTTCGCGACCGCCACCCGCGAGGACGGGAGCCTGCTGCCGGTCGACGAGGTGGTCGACCACATGAACTTCCTGATGATGGCCGCGCACGACACGATCACGTCCAGCGCGACCTCGCTGATCTACTATCTCGCCAAGAACCCCGAATGGCAGGAAAAGCTGCGCGAGGAGGTGTTCGCGGTGACCGGCGGCCCCGATGGCTCGGGCAAGGCGCGCGCGCTCGACTATGACGACCTCGGCAAGCTCGAGCTGACCGAGATGGCGTTCAAGGAAGCGCTGCGGATGGTCCCGCCGGTGCCATCCATGCCGCGCCGTGCGCTGAGGGAATTCGAATACGAAGGCTATCGCATCCCTGCGGGCACGATGGTGGGCATCAACATCTACTGGACCCACCATTCTGAGGAATACTGGGAGGACCCCTTCACCTTCGATCCGATGCGCTTCACCCCCGACAAGGTGAAGGCGCGGCACAAATATGCCTGGGTCCCCTTCGGCGGTGGCGCGCATATGTGCCTCGGCCTGCATTTTGCCTACATGCAGGTGAAGATCCTGATCGCGCAGCTGCTCCAGCGCTACCGCATCGAAGTGGCGGATGGCTATGCGCCCGCATGGCAGGAATGGCCGATCCCGCAGCCCAAGGACGGGCTGAAGGTGGAATTCGTGAAGCTGTAGGAAACCCGCAGGGACGTTCCTACAGCCGCGATTCCGGCTAGATCCAGGGGGTATGGATGGCGCGAATCACGCCCCCTTCTAGCCGCGCGGGGAAAATCAGAAGTCCCAGGCGATGCCGTTCTTCTCCCAGTCGCCATAGCGGGTGGGGGAAAGATCGCGCGGCTCGTCCTTGAGCGGATCGACCTTTTTCGGCTCGGGCACGGGATCGTTGGTCCAGTGCGCGGGCTTCTTGAAGTTCCTGGCGGCTTCGGATTTCTGCTTGGTCATGGTGCTCTTTGAAATGCGCGCGCTGGCGCTTGGTTTCAATGCTGTTATGTGCGCGGCATGCCTTCGACCCCCGGTCTTCCCGCGCGCCGCGCTGCGCTCAAGCTAATCGATGCCGTTTTGCGCCGGGGTGAAACGCTCGAACAGGCCGAAGGTGCGGCCATGTCCGGGGTCCATGCCGCCGAGGACCGCGCACTCGCCCGAGCCATCGCGACCGAGGTGTTGCGCTGGCTTACCGATCTGGATGCGCTGATCGACAGCGCGACGAAGCAGAACCTGCCTTACGACGCCAAGGTGCGCAGCGTGCTGCGGATCATGCTGGCGCAGGCGCTGCGGCTCGGCACGCCGCCGCACGCCGTGGTCGCGACCGGTCTGCCGCTTCTTGCCGGAGGGCCGCGCCGACTCGCGCACGGCGTGTTTTCTACCCTTGCGAAGCGCGAGGCAACGCTCCCCGTGGTCCCGACCCTGCCAGACCGTGTCCGCGCGCGCTGGGGCGAGCGTGCCGACGCAATCGCCCCCGGGCTCGCCGATCCGCCCGAACTCGACCTTGCGCTCAGGGACCCCTCGCAAACCGACGCGCGCGCCGCGGCCATGGGCGGGGTCAGCCTGGCGCCAGGCCATGTCCGATTGCCACGGGGCACGGCGGTCGAGGCGCTCGAGGGCTTTGCCGAGGGCAAATGGTGGGTACAGGATCTGGCGGCGCAGACGCCTGCGCGCCTGCTCGGCGAGGGAGAAGGGCGCCACGTGCTCGACCTGTGCGCCGCGCCGGGGGGCAAGACGCTGGCGCTTGCCGCTGCCGGGTGGAAAGTGACCGCGCTCGACATCTCGAAGCGCCGGCTCGACCTTTTGAAAGCGAACCTGAGACGCACCGGTCTTGCCGCCTCGCCGCTGCGCGCCGATGCGCTCACATGGGAGCCGAAGCACCGTTTCGACGCCATCCTGCTCGACGCGCCCTGCACCGCGACCGGCACCTGCCGCCGCCACCCGGACGTGCTCCACCGGATCGGCAGGGGCCAGATCGCCGAGATGGTCGAACTCCAGCGTGCCCTGATCACCCGCGCCGCCGACTGGCTCGCGCCCGGTGGGCGGCTGGTCTACGCGGTCTGCTCGCTCGAGGAAGAAGAGGGCGAGGCGCAGGCGCGCTGGATCGGCGAAACGCTCGGCCTCGATCCGGTGCCGGTCGCCGCGGCCGAACTGCCCGCCGGCCTCGCACCGACGGGCGAAGGTCATGTCCGCACTCATCCCGGCCTGCTTGCCGAAGCGGGCGGGCTCGACGGGTTCTTCGTCAGCCGATGGGTCAGGCCCTGAACCGGGCTCAGTCCTGCTTCACCTTGTCCTGGAAACTCTTCCTCAGCTTCATCAGCTTGGGCGGGATCACCGCGAGGCAATAGGGGTTCCGCTGGCCTTCGCCGTCCCAGTATTCCTGGTGGTAATCCTCGGCCGGGTACCATGGCTTGACCTGTTCGCCGCCGTCTCCGGCTTCGGCGTCGAAGCCCTCGATCGTGGTCACGGCCATCTTGCCGTGTTCGGTGTTCCAGCGCCCGATCGCGGCTTTCGCCTCCTCGAACTGGGCCGCCGAAAGCGGGAAGATCGCGCTGCGATATTGCGTGCCGACATCGTTGCCCTGGCGATTGAGCTGGGTCGGGTCGTGCGTGCCCATGAAGACGTCGAACACCTCGGCAAGGCTGATCGCATCGGGATCGAAGGTCACGCGGATCGCCTCGGCATGTCCCGTCCGGCCCGAGCATACTTCCTTGTAGGTGGGATTTTCCGTGTCCCCTCCGATATAGCCGCTTTCGACCTCGCTGACGCCGACCACGTCGCGAAACACCGCTTCGGTGCACCAGAAGCACCCGCCTGCCAAGATTGCCTGTTCCATTCCGTCTCCTTTGCCTTTTCCCGGGACTTAGGAAGGGAACGCGGCAATGTCATCGCTTGTTTCCGGGTCATCGCTTGTTTCCGCGGGCGCGATCACTAATCATGTCACGCACCCCCACGAGAGGAGATCGAACATGAAACGCCTTGCACTTGCCGCCGCTACTGCGCTTGCCGGAGCCGCCGGCCTCGCTGCCGTTCCGGCCATCGCGGACCATCACATGGAAGCGGCCGCGCCCGCGCTTGAGGAGGTGCTCGCCGACAGCCGCCGCGATGGCGACCGGGCGCGCGACCAGTATCGCAACCCGGCCGAGACGCTTGCCTTCTTCGGGGTCGAACCCGGCATGACCGTGGCCGAATTCAGCCCCGGGGGCGGCTGGTACACCCGCGTGCTCGCACCTTATGTCATGGGCGATGGCAAGTATGTCGCCTTCAACACGCCCGCGCGCCAGCCGGCCGAGGGCGAGGGCTGGGCCAAGACCTTCACCGCGAAGGTTTCCGAAATGCTCGGCGCTCCGGAAGGCAGGATCAACGCCTTCGAGGTCGGCTCGATGCCGGAGGACATGGCCAGCACGGTCGACCGGGTGCTGATCTTCCGTTCGATGCACGGGCTCAACGCCGGCAACATGGCCGACAGCGTGCTCAAGACCGCGCGCCAGCTGCTCAAGGACGACGGCATGGTCGGCGTGGTCCAGCACCGCGCGCCCGACGGGGCGAGCTACGACGATTACGGCGCCCGTCAGCGCGGCTACATGCGCGAGGCCGACGTCGTGAACATCTTCGAGGCGAACGGCTTCGAACTGGTTGAAAGCTCCGAGATCAACGCCAATCCGAAGGACCCCGCCAATTGGGAGAGCGGCGTGTGGACCCTGCCCCCGACGCTCGCCACGGGCGAGGACGATCCGAAGCGGTCCGAATATCTGGCCATCGGCGAGAGCGACCGGATGACGCTCCTGTTCAAGAAGGCCTATTGATCGCCAGAGGGCGGCGGCGAGGAAACACGTAAACCATGCGCAGCATCACCGTCGCCGCCCTCCAGCTCGCGCTCGACCGCGGGAGCGAGCAGGCCAATATCGATGCCGTCGCCGATCTCGTCGGTGAGGCTGCGGGGCGCGGCGCGAAGGTCATCCAGCCGCCCGAACTCTTCTCCACCCCCTATTTCTGCCGCGAGGAGGAGGAGGCGCTGTTCCGGCTGGCGAAACCGACCGCCGAACATCCGAGCGTCATCGGGATGCAGCGCCTCGCCGAAAGGCTGAAGGTCGCGATCCCGACCAGCTTCTTCGAACGCGACGGGCACCATTATTACAACACGCTCGCCATGATCGGGCCGGACGGAGCGATCATGGGGACCTATCGCAAGAGCCATATTCCCGACGGGCCAGGCTATGAGGAGAAGTATTACTTCCGCCCCGGCAATGACGGGTTCAAGGTCTGGGACGTACCCGGCGATGACGGGACCCCGGTGCGCATCGGCGTCGGCGTGTGCTGGGATCAATGGTATCCGGAATGCGCGCGGGTCATGGCACTAAAGGGGGCCGAAGTGCTGTTTTACCCCACAGCGATAGGGTCCGAGCCCTACGATCCCGAACTCGACACGAGCCGCATGTGGCGCCGCGCGATGCAGGGCCATGCGGTCTCGAACTGCATGCCCGTCGTCGCGGTCAACAGGATCGGAGCAGAAGGACCGGAGGGCGCGCAGCAGGTCTTTTACGGCCATTCCTTCATCACCGACGAATGGGGCGACCTCATCTACGAATTCGGGCGCGAGGAGGAGGGCGTGCTGGTGGCGACGCTCGACCTCGATCGGGCGGCGACGCACCGGGCGGGCATGGGCTTTTTCCGTGACCGCCGGCCCAATCTCTACGAACGCTTGGCGCAGGACATTTGAGTAGCCTCTACCTCGTCGCGCTCGGATCGAACCGGCGACATCATCTCTATGGGCTCCCGCGCGCGGTGGTGCATGCCGCGATGGAGGAGCTTGCCGCTTTCGGCACCGTGATGGCCCGTTCGCGCGTGGTGCGCTCGGCACCCGTGGGGGCCGCGCAGCGCCGCTTTGCCAATGCCGCGAGCGTGCTGGCGAGCGAATACGACCCGCCCGCGCTGCTGGCCGCGCTCAAGCGGATGGAGCGCGAATTCGGACGGCGGCCCGGGCGACGCTGGGGCGACCGGGTGCTCGATCTCGACATCGTCCTGTGGAGCGGCGGGGAGTGGGCGGACGAAGCGCTGAGCGTGCCCCACCCGCATTTCCGCGAGCGCGCTTTCGTGCTCGGCCCGGCCTGCGAGGTCGCGCGTTCGTGGCGGGATCCCGTCACCGGTCTCACGATCGCCCAGCTCACTCGCCGCTTGACCCGGTGCGAGGCGCTGCCTAGGTGAGCGCTCCGCAAGGCGGGCCGCCCGGCCGCTCTGCGTGACCCTCCCGGGGGCCCTTAGCTCAGTCGGTAGAGCAACTGACTTTTAATCAGTAGGTCGCTGGTTCGAACCCAGCAGGGCTCACCATCCCTCGGAATCGGCATCTTAGATCGTGCCCGGTGGCACGACTTTGCGACAGGTCATCGGCATCATCCGGCCCACCGTCCAGGTCGCTTCCCCACCGCGGTCCCAGAAGACGTGGCGTGCAGTCATGTATTTCGCGCCCGATGCGGACGGCACCTGGGGCAGGATGAGCGGCTCATCATTGCCGACCTGCACCTGAACCTGTTCATCGGCGATGTAATCGACCTTGAGAACGGGACCGCGATCACATTGGTAATAGGCGCTTGCGCGCGATCCGGTAGAATCGTCGGTGCTGCAGCCTCCGAGCGTCACCGCGCCCGCGGCCATTGCAAATGTAAGCTTCCGCATCCTCTCCCTCCTTGCTTTCGGGCCCTTCTGAACATTACTTCAAGGAGCGATTAAAACAACTCGTCTCTGTCCGCGTCAGGAGGGGCTTTCCGCGCGACTTTCGCGGCCGTCGAGCCACTTGGCGGCCCGAACGCCGAAGGTAATCAGGAACGGCACAAGCACGAGGCTCAGTGTCACCTTGGCGATGACCTGTCCGACCAGCAGGCTGGAGATGTCGAATTCGCCATAGAAGGCAAGCGTTACGAAAATCACCGAATCCACCGCCTGGCTGAGCGCCGAGGCGATAGCGCCGCGCACCATCAGGCCGATCGTCGAAGAGCCGTCACCGCTCCCGCGAAGTCGGTCGAAGATCCAGATGTTGAGCAGCAGTGAGACGAGATAGGCGACCGGACCCGAGGCAACCACTCGCCAGAATTGGCCGTGCACCAGTTCAAAAGCCTCGAGCGCGCCGGGCCTCCCCGCGATCATCTCGGGCGAGGCGGGCAGGGCAAGGACCAGAGTCATCAGGCCGATCGACATTGCGAGCGGCAGGAATCCCCACCACACGATCCGGTTCGCCATTTCGCGTCCGTAAAGCTGCGCGATCGTGCTCGAGATCACGACCAGCAGGAGAAAGGCGAAGATGCCGGATTCGACGGCGAGATCGCTCGGCCATAGGCGCGATTGCTTGTAGGCTAGGAACCCGGCAAGCACGGTCATGCCGCCATAGAGCAGAGTGAAGACGAAAAGTCCCAGCGGCATGGCGATCCGGCGGGGCGCGGAAACGGGTTCGGTCATGAGGCGCAGCGCTAGTCGCGCGCGGGCGAAAAGGAAAGCGGCAAGCCCCGATCCCCGCGCAGCCATTTCCGGTCGGGCGCGCAGTCGGCCCGATTGTCCTTCCGCTATTGCGCAAACGCTCGCAAAGTGCCACCCGATCAGCATCCAGTGCGCGAACCCGCGCGCCGCAGGGGTCTTTTCTTCCGACACGCATATCGCCCGCGGAGAGGTAGAGCCTTCCGTGCGCCCACCAAGAGCCAAGTTTCGCCAGTGAACGAAAGCGCCACTTCCATCCTGTTCAGCCTTTTCGGCATCATCGTCATTCTCGGCATCGCCTATGCGCTGTCCTCGGGGCGGTCGCATATCCGCGTGCGCGTCGTGGGCGCGGCGTTCGGCCTGCAGGCGGCGATGGCGGTGCTGGTCCTGCGCGTGCCTTTCGGACAGGACGTGATCCAGAGCCTTTCGCAGGGCGTGATCGCGCTGCTCGACTATTCGGTGGTCGGGATCGAGAGCGTGTTCGGGCCGATGGACAGCAATCCCTTCGCAACCGCCTTCGTCATCGCGGCGCTGCCGGTGATCGTCTTCTTCGCCGCCATCGTTGCGATCCTCTATCATCTCGGGATCATGCAGCGCCTGGTGCGCTGGGTCGGCGGTGCGATCGGCTGGATCACCGGGGTCAGCCGGGTGGAGGCGCTGGGAAGCGCGGCCAACATCTTCGTAGGCCAGTCCGAAAGCCCGCTGGTCGTGCGACCCTATCTCGCCGCGCTGCCCCCGTCGCATTTGTTCACGCTGATGACGGTCGGCATGGCTGGGGTCGCAGGTACGATCCTTGCCGCCTATGCAAGCTTCATCGGCGCCGAGGCTGTGCCCTTCCTGCTTGCCGCCGCCTTCATGTCGGCGCCGGGCGGCATTCTCATGGCCAAGATCATCATGCCCGACGAGCCCGTCCAGGCCGAAACCGGCCCTGTGGATGTCGCGTCGATGGCGGGTGCCCGGCTGCGCCGCAAGGCCGGGCCGCCGAGCGAAGGCACGCGCGTCGCGATGGTGGGGGCGAACGGCGAGGAGATCGAGCTGCCGCAGCAATTCGGCAGGCCCGGCGCGCCCGGTGCGACCGGCATCTACGAGCCCGACGACGAGGTCGAAATCGCCGAAACCTTCGAGGAAGGACAGCGTCCCGCTAACATCATCGAGGCCGCCGCACAGGGCACCCAGACCGGCGTCAAGCTTGCGGTGGCGGTCGGGGCGATGGTGATGGTCTTCGTCGCACTCGTCGCGCTCGCCAACGGGCTGCTCGGCGGGGTCGGATCGGGGATCGTCACGCTCGCAGCGGCCATCGGCACGCCATTCGGCGCGGAAACCGCCGCCTGGCTCGAGACGCTGAGCTTCCAGGGCCTGCTCGGCATCGTCTTCGCCCCGGTCATGTTCCTAATCGGCATTTCCGACTGGGAGCAGGCGCGCCTTGCCGGAGGGCTGTTCGGGACCAAGATCGTGCTCAACGAATTCGTCGCCTTCATCGACCTCGGCGCGATGACCGGGGACCAGCTGACCGAACGCAGCCGGGCGATCATCACCTTCGCGCTGTGCGGCTTCGCCAATTTCTCCTCGATCGCGATCCAGATGGCGGTCACCGGCAGCCTCGCCCCGAACCAGCGGCCCGTGATTGCCCGGCTTGGGCTTAAGGCGCTTGCCGCGGGCAGCCTTGCCAACCTCATGAGCGCGGCGCTGGCCAGCCTTTTCCTGCCGCTTTGAGCGGGATCAAGGGCTACGGCAAAGGGCTCCGGCACAGCATGCTGGCACAGGGCCGGCGCACTCACTAAATAGGCTTTCCATGACCGACACGACCTCCGAACAGCAAGCCGACATCGCCGTGGTCTCGATCGCTCAGCCGCTCGAGACGATCGCCGACGAACTGGGGCGCAGCTTCGCCGAATACGGCTTCGCGGTGATTCGCGACCACGGTATCCCGCAGGACCTGATCGATCGTGCGGAGGCGAAAAGCCGCGAATTCTTCGCCCTGCCCGATGGCGTAAAGCGCGCCTACAAGCTCGAGGGCGGCGGCGGTGCGCGCGGATACACCCCGTTCGGGACCGAAAAGGCGAAGGGCGCGGAAGTCTTCGACCTGAAGGAATTCTGGCATGTCGGGCGAACCCTGCCCGAGGGCCACCAGCTCGCCGAATTCATGGCCCCCAATATCTGGCCCGAGGAAGTCGCCGGTTTCGAGCAGACCTTTTTTGATCTTTTCGCCGCCTTCGAGACCGCCGGGCTGCGCGTGCTGGAGGCGATTGCGCTCCATCTGGGGCTCGAACGCGATTTCTTCGCACCGACGGTCGAGGACGGCAATTCGGTGATGCGCCTGCTGCATTATCCGCCGCTGGGCGATGACGCTCCCGAAGGCGCGATTCGCGCCGCAGCGCATGGCGACATCAACACGATCACGCTGCTTCTCGGGGCCGAGGAAGCCGGACTCGAACTGTTGACGAGGCAGGGCGATTGGCGCGCGGTCGACGTGCCGCCGGGCGCGCTGGTTATCAATGTCGGCGACATGCTGGAACGGCTCACCAATGGCCGCCTGCGCTCAACCACGCACCGGGTCGTCAATCCGCGCGGGGAAGCGGCGCGGCGTTCACGCTATTCAATGCCTTTCTTCCTCCATTTCCGGCCCGATTACGTGATCGAGCCGCTGGCAAGCTGCATCGGTGAGGGCCAGGATGCGCCCGAACCGATCAGCAGCCACGATTTCCTGATGCAGCGCCTGCGGGAAATCAATCTCGCCTGAGGGAGCAGCGTTCGCGTCCCACCTCACTCGTCTTGGCGCCCGGATGCGGGCGGGCATCGAAGCCGATGACGGAAATGTTACAGTGTGGGCGCGCGAACTACCCGGCAAAGCCCTGAAAATGCATTCTCCGCCAAAAAGGCGCAGTTCGTGGCTCGCATGCAACACATGTTGGTCAACTGCCGGGAATCAGGGGGTTTCGCTGGTCAGGGGAGGGGGGCGAAATTTCCGGTGAAGGAGGCTTGGCCGCGGTTTCACAAAACTGTCACAAAACCGTCAATTTTGTGCAGCGCAACGCACCTAGGAGCGGCCTCGGCTTTACTCCAACCTTCTCCAGGGGCTTTCCATGAAGATCAAATATCTCCTTGCAGCGAGCGTCGTCAGCCT
Source organism: Erythrobacter litoralis (assembly GCF_001719165.1). Classification (NCBI taxonomy): domain Bacteria; kingdom Pseudomonadati; phylum Pseudomonadota; class Alphaproteobacteria; order Sphingomonadales; family Erythrobacteraceae; genus Erythrobacter; species Erythrobacter litoralis. Next base: position 2,819,088 of record NZ_CP017057.1, on the reverse strand, counting down.
CTCTGCAGCAACAATCGTAGCGACCCCGGCGGTCGCACAGCAGATTACCTCGGGCGTCGAGGGTCAGGTTACCGACGAAACGGGCAATGCGCTTCCCGGTGCGACGATCACCGTCACCGACGAACGCACCGGCGCCTCGCGCACCGCGACTTCGGGTTCGGGCGGCCAGTTCCGCGTGGTCAACCTGCAGCCGGGCGGTCCCTACAGCGTCACCGTTACCGCGCCCGGTTATGAAGGCCAGACCGTCGAGGACGTCTTCACCAACATCGGCGGTCGCCAGAGCTTCTCCTTCCAGCTGACCTCGGGCGCTGCCGAAACGATCATCGTAACGGGCGCGCGCGCTGGCGCCACCCAGCTCGCCGTCGGCCCCGGCACGGCCTTCGATTCCCAGACGCTCGAAGCCTTCCCGTCGATCACCCGCGACATCCGCGACATCATCCGCATCGACCCGCGCGTCGCGATCGACACGGCCAACGACGTTGACCGCATCTCCTGCCTCGGCGGCAACGACCGTTCGAACACCTTCACCGTCGACGGCATCGTCCAGGCCGACGTCTTCGGCCTCAACGGCACGCCCTTCGCCGCACGCAACGCGCTGCCGCTGCCGTTCGACGTGGTCGACCAGGTCTCGGTCGAATTCGCTCCGTTCGACGTCGAGTATTCGGAATTCACCGGCTGTCTCGTCAACGTCGTGACCCAGGCCGGTTCGAACGAATTCCACGGTTCGGCCTTCATCACCTATTTCGACGATGGGATGCTCGCCAACGAAGTAGACGGTCGTCCGCTCCAGGCCGGCAGCGAAAAGCGCTGGGGTGCGACCATCAACGGCCCGATCATCAAGGATCGCCTGTTCTTCTCGTTCGGCTATGAGGAAACCGACCTTGGGGATGGCAACGATTTCGGCCCGGCCGGCGGCGGCTTCGCCAACGAGGCGGACTTCGTCAGCCAGGCCCAGTTCGACGAATTCGCGCAGATCGCGCGCGACGTCTACGGTCAGGACGTTGGCGGATATCCGACCACCCTTCCGGAAAGTTCGGTTCGCTATTTCGGCCGTCTTGACTGGCAGATCGCCGATGGTCACCGCCTTGAGGGCACCTACCAGCGGCTCGAGGAAACCAATGTCGAATCCGACACTGGTGGCCAGAACCTCACCGGCCTCAACTCGTTCGAAGACGAAGGCACGATTTCCGACTATTACTCGGTTCGCCTGTACTCGGAATGGAGCGACACGATCTCCACCGAACTGCGTTTGAGCCGCGCCGAAGTCGGCGACGTGCAGGGTCCGTTCGGTTTCGGTGAAGCGCAGTCGGCCAATCCGACCGTGCGTCTCGCGGTCGGCGTCACTCCTGACGGCACGCCTGCCCAGGGTACCGGCGGCGTGACTGATCAGAACGGCCTGCTGACCACCGGCCCGGGCATCTTCCGTTCGGCCAACCAGCTCGACACCAAGATCGACCAGGCCCGTTTCCAAATGAACGTCGATGCTGGCGACGGCCACTTCCTGAAGTTCGGCGCCGAAATCAACGATCTCGAAGTGTTCAACCTGTTCGCGGTCAACGCGACCGGCACGCTGTTCTTCCGCAACCTCGACGATTTCCGCAACGGCATTGTCGCGAGCGGCGACTTCTCGAGCGTGTTCGGCGATCTTGCCGACGACCTGATCCTCGGCGACGATGGCGACTTCCTCGGCGGCGGCACAATCAGCGCCTCGCCGTCGGGCGACATCAACGAGGCCGCTGCGCTGTTCAGCCGCCGGATCTACTCGATCTATGCGCAGGACGAATGGCAGGCGACCGACCAGCTGTCGATCATCGCCGGCATCCGCGTGCAGATGTATGACGGCGATGCCCCGCCCGCGAACCCGAACTTCCTCGAGCGCTACGGCTTCACTAATGCGACCTCGTTCGGCCGCCTCGACACGCTGCTCCTGCCGCGTCTTTCGGCGACCTACGAATTCGACAATGACGGGTTCTTCTCGAACTCGCGTCTCACCGGCGGCGTCGGCGTCTTCTCCGGCGGCGACCCGGTGGTGTGGTTCTCGAACGCGTTCTCGAACAACGGCTTCAATGTCGGCGAAGGCTCGACCTTCTCGGCGGGCTGTGCCGGGTTCACCAATCCCGACGGTTCGTTCAACGTCCTGAACAACGGCCAGTTCACCGGCTTCCCGCAGTGCGCGATCGATGAAGGCTCGGCCCAGGCTGCCGAGGGTCTTGCCGACACCCAGTCGATCGATCCCGACATCGACATCCCGAGCGTGGTGCGTGCGAACATCGGTCTCGTCACCGATTTCGGCACCGAAACCGGCTTCTTCAGCAACTGGCGCCTGAACCTCGACTACATCTATTCGCGGTTCAACGATACGCTGAACTGGGTCGATCTGTCCCAGACGCCGAACCCGTCGGAGGGCCTCAACGGCTTCACCGTCGACGGTCGCCCGATTTACGACGCGATCGATCCGAGCAATGCCGGCTGCACCGCGCAGCTGCAGGGCACGGGCGGCACGCCGCCGGTCTACACCAACGTCAACGCGCCTTGCTTCAGCACGGGCCGCGATGACGAAATCCAGCTGACCAACGGTCCGAGCTTCGACAGCCACGTCTTCTCGGCGATCCTGTCGAAGACCTTCGAAAGCGGGCTCTTCACCTCGGGCGGCAGCACCCGACTGAACTTCGGCTATGCCTTCACCGACTCGAACAACAACCGGAATGCCGGTTCGTCGACCGCCACTTCGTCCTATGACGTGACCGCGGCCTTCGACCGCCAGAACCCGGCGGTGTCGACCTCCAACTTCGAGACCCGTCATAACATCACCGCGACGGTGAACTTCCGCGAGGAATTCTTCGACGGTTACGACACCAATATTGGGGTCTTCTTCCGGGCGCGTTCGGGTCTGCCCTACAGCCTGACCTTCGACGGCGGCGGCGTCTTCAACGACTCTTCGTCGGGTTCGGACAACGCGCTGCTCTACATCCCGACCGGCGTGAACGATCCGAACCTGTCGCCCGACAGCGATCCGGCTGCGGTGACTGCGCTGCTCGACTATCTCGCCACGAGCGAAGTCGGCGAACAGTGCAGCTTCAACCTCGGCGAGTCGGTCGCGCGCAACACCTGCAACAACGACTGGCATTTCGACATGGACCTGCGCTTCAGCCAGGAACTTCCGTTCCTCGGCAGCCTGACCGGGATTGCCAATGACCGGGTCGAGGTGTTCGCGGACTTCGCCAACTTCCTGAACCTGCTTGATGGTGGGTGGAACGTCCTGCGTGCCCGCGGCGAGTTCGTGGACCTGGTCGACGGCGACTACGACGACGAAGGTCGCTACGTGATCGACGGCTTCAACCCCGACGATCAGAACAACCTCGCCATCGGCCCTTCGGCCTGGCGGATCCAGATCGGCGCCCGCTACGAATTCTAATTCGTAGTCGTCCGGTCATCGGAACATGCGAGCGGCGGGGCCCAAACGGGCTCCGCCGCTTTCGTTTGGGTATGGCTTGGCGCACCCTTTGCGCTCTTGCCTGATTTGCATGAGGGGAGCGAAAGCCATTCGGAAATCCGTTTGTTCCGGTCCTTGCCCATGACGACGACAGATCAATCGGCGTCGGGTATGCCGCCGCTTCTGCCTATCCACAGGCGCTTCCGGCCCCCGGCTCCTGCGGAGCGCCATCGGCATCCGCCACGGCGAGCAATTCGCGAGCCAGCCTCTCTCGGAGCACCCGCATGCTCCATCGCGAGCGCCCTTCCGAGCGCGGCTGCCTGGTCGCCTAGCATTCCCCGCAGAACATCGCGGCAGTGCCCCCCCCCCCCGCAAGGCGGTGGAGTTTGCGCATGAGCGCTGCTCCCGAGGCGCTCGTGCCCGCCCCTTCACGTAAATGTGCGGTCGCAAGGCCTGCGACGGCAAGAACGAAGAACGCGCCCGCCCCGAGAATCGTGCCGAACAGGCTCTTGCGGTCGACACCGCCCATGACCGGCAAACCCGTCCCTGCTTTGGCGCCCTTCATGAAACCTGTCCTAGCGTTTGATCGCAATTCATCGCCCCATGCTGTAGGACGCGGCGCGCGAAAGCAGGCGGAGTTTGCTCCGAACTAGACGCAATCGGGAGCCACGGGGCCAGCATGGCCGATTTTTCCAACCGGGATGGAGCGAGGTCGCAGCGTGTGCGCTGGCCCCTGCTGTTTGGCATCGCCCTCGCTCATCTTGCCGGGCTCTATCTGCTTGGGAAACTGCTCGCTCCTGATTTCACCGGGGGGATCGAGCGCGAAGTGATCGCGGCCTTTTCGCTGGAAACCCCGCCTGCTCCGCCTCCGCCACCCGAAAACGAGATCGAGCCCGACGAAGGCGCACAAGCTGCACCGGGCAAGGAGGCGGTGCCGCAGCCGGTAACCGCGCCTGAACCAGAGATCGCTCTGCCAACACCCAGCCCGGTGCCGCAGTCATCATCGACCGGCGCGGCCGACCGTTCCGGTGCGCGCGCTTCGGGTGACGGGACCGGCGCTGCTGGGAGCGGCCCGGGGACGGGCTCGGGCAATCGCTGCGGCGGGCGCGGCGGGGTGGCGGTGACACGCCCGGTGCACGTCTCCGGGCGGATCGATGATGCACGCGACTATCCCGTCCCTCCCGGCGGGCGCGAGGTCCGGCGGGGGAGCGAGGTGATCGTGCGGGTGATCGTCGGTACGGACGGGCGCGCCCGCGACTGCACGATCTACCGCCCCAGTCCCGACCCCGAGGCCGATGCGATCACTTGTCGGCTGGTCGAACAGCGGCTCTGCTTCCGCCCAGCAATGGATGCGAGCGGGAACCCGGTGCCGGCACCCTTCTACTGGCGCCAGCGCTGGTTCTGAACATGGCGGCCGGGACGGGTCTCATGGCTGGTTTGCGCGGCCCGACTGAATTTTCGCGCGTCCTCCGCGCTCAGTGCTGGCATCGGCTGCCTGCGATGCTATATCTTCGCGCCGATGAGCGTGTCCGCCCCCATCCACCCGGTCATCCTGTGCGGAGGCAGCGGCACGCGGCTCTGGCCCGTCAGCCGCAAGGCCCGGCCCAAGCCGTTCCTGCCACTTGTCGGAAAGCGCACCCTGTTCGAAGCGGCGCAGGACCGGGTCGGCGATCCCGATCGCTTCGCCCCGCCGATCATCGTTGCCGGGCCCCAGCATCAAGACCTCATCGAAGCGCAAGCGCGCGGGGATCATCGCCTTGTCGTCGAGCCGGCGGCCAAGAACACCGCGCCTGCGATAGCGCTCGCCGCCGCCTTGCTCGCGCCCGATGACGTGATGCTGGTCTGCCCGAGCGATCACCACATCGCCGACGAAGCCGCATTCGGCGCCGCCGCCCTCGCCGCGACGGACCTTGCGCGAAAGGACTGGCTCGTCTCTTTCGGCATCGCGCCCGACCGTCCCGAGACCGGCTATGGCTACCTCCATCGCGGCGAGGAACTGCCCGGCGGCTTTCGCATCGCCCGCTTCGTCGAGAAGCCCGATCTCGCGACAGCGCAGAGCTATCTCGCCACCGGCGAATACAGCTGGAACGGCGGCATCTTCGCTTTCCGCGCGGGCAAGTTCCTCGAGGAGCTCAAACGACACCGGCCCGAAATGGCCGGCCTAGTGACCGAGGCGGTCGCGGGCGGTATCGAGGACAGATCGCGCTTCCATCCTGCAGCCGAACCCTTCGGAAGGATCGAGGGGGATTCGGTCGATTACGCGGTGATGGAGAACACGACCCGCGCCGCAATGGTACCGGTCGACATGGGCTGGTCCGATATCGGCAACTGGGACGCGCTTGCCGAGGCGCTGGCCGCCGAACCCGGGCTTGCCGACGGAACGGGCAATGTCGCGTTGGGGCGCGCCGATCTCTTCGGCTGTCGCGGCGTGCTCGCGATTAGCGACGGTCCGCGCGTCTCGGTCGTGGGGCTCGAGGACGTGTGCATCGTGGTGTCCGGGGGCGAGGTACTGGTCACGACCCGCGAAGGCGCTCAGCGCGTCGGCAAGCTGCCGGGGGCGAGCAATCAGGAGCAGGCACGATGAGCGGGCCCGTGCACCGGCTTCCCACCCGTATGGTCGAAAAAGTATGGGGCCGCGACCATCTTCCGCTCCCTTTCGAGGCGCTCGCCGGCACCCGCATCGGGGAAATCTGGTTCGAACCGCCGCCAGAACTGCCGCAGGTTCTCGTCAAATACCTCTTCACTTCGGAAAAACTCTCGGTCCAGGTCCATCCGAGCGATGCGAATGCCCTGCCCGGCGAGGCAGGCAAGGAGGAGTGCTGGCTGGTGCTCGACGCCGAACCGGGTGCGAAACTCGCGATCGGCTTTCGAGAACAGGTGAGGCCCGATCGGATCGAGGCGGCCGCGCTCGACGGGTCGATCGAGGACCTGCTCGAATGGCACGAGGCGAAGCCGGGTGACCTGTTCTACCTGCCCGCAGGCACGGTCCACGCGATCGGTCCGGGCCTTGTGCTGGTCGAGGTGCAGCAGTCGAGCGACACCACGTTCCGGCTCTACGATTACGGACGCCCGCGCGAACTCCACCTCGATCGCGCCATGGCAGTCGCGAAGGGCGAGCCCTATGCGGCCGAGTATCGCGGCAGCATAGCCGAGAGGGGAGAGCGCCTCGTCGACGGCCCCTTCTTCCGGCTCGACCGGATCGAGGGGGTGCCCTCGGACGACATCGCGGCAGACTATTCCGCTCCGCTGCTCGCCCTGCCGCTCGAAGGTTCGGTCGCTGCGCGCACCGGGCAGGCGCGTGCCCGGCCGGGCGAATGCCTGTGCGCGCCCGAAATGGGCACGCTCGATTTTTCGAATGCTGGGATCACCCTGCTGACCCGGGCCCGGAGCCTGGACGGATAGGGCTTCAGCGCAGGAGGCGCGTGCCTTCCTTCTTCATCGCACGCTCGATCGTTCCGCGCAGAAAGGACAGGGCGAGCGGCAGTTCCATCTCGATCGTCACGCTTTCCTCATGGATTTCGATAGCGCCTTTCAGTCGCTGGCCGACCACGGTGATGACCATGTCCATGTGGTCCTCGTCGCGCCATGTAGTGTCGAGATCCGCCATTCCAGGCGGGAAGAACTGGGCGATCTCGTGATGGCGTTCGTGCAGGCGGCGGCGGACTTCCTCGCGGCCGAGATCATGCGGAAGCGATACGCGCATCAGGATGCTTTCAGGATTTCGATTTTTCGCGGGTCGCGATCGACGGCGCGGGAAGCGGCGTGCCACTCGTTTCGAGATCGCCGCGCATGTCGGCAAGCAGCTCGTCGCCGCCATAGCGATAGTCGAGATAGCGCGATTTCACTGCCAGATCGTCGAGCGCGCCTTCGGCCAGCCGCCAGGTGACCCGTTCGACTTCGCCCGACAGGCGGGAGAGGCTCTCGGTCAGGCGCTCGTCGGCGGTCTTGCCGGCATGTTCCTCGCGCCGCAGGTGTTCAGGGATCTTGCGATAATTCTCGATGGTCTCGGGAATGTATTCGCCGATCAGCTCGCGCACCTCGGCAACCGCCGGATGCGCGGCGTCGATCGTCTCCAGCTGCAGGCCGAGCGCGTCAAGCTGCACGCCGAGCTGGTCCACCAACCGCACGGCGGGCGGGGGCAGGGCGGCGCGCTGGGCTTCGAGCCAGAGTTCGGTCCGTGCTACCATCTGCTGCGGATTGCCCTGCTTCAATTCGCTGCGCTTGGGCGGTTTCGGGGTCGGGGCGAGCGCGAAGACACCCACCGCGACGATCACCGCCAGCGCCAGCGCCATGACGCCCCAGAAGCCGATCCCGCCGATGATCCAGCCGGCAACCGCCGTGGCGATGAAGATCGCGACCAGCGCCGCGGCAAGCCAGGCGCCGCGGCGGATCAGATGCTTCATCTTGGCCTGCGCGCTGCCTTTTCCGATGCTGCCGGCCGGGCGATGCGTCCCGCCTTCGCGCTGCACCGCGAGCGAGGTTTTCGCCTCTTTCAGGATGCGCTCGGATTCGCTGGTGGTGTCGGGCATCGCGGCGGCGCTCAATTATCCAGCGCGAGCAGCGAGGGTTCCGAGGCCACCTTGGCCTGCGCCTGGGCCTGCCCTTCGGCGCGGGCGATATAGCCCTTCGACTTCTCGACCTCTTCGGACAGCACGGTGACGGTCTGCTTCATCGAGGACAGCGCACGGACCTTGAATTCGTCGACCTCGTCCATCGTGTCGTAGATGTTCTGGAAGGCGCGCTGGAGCGTTTCGAGCGGGATTGTCGAGGAGGCGGCCTGTTCGTGGATCTGGCCGGTCTGTTCGCGCAGCAGCGTGCTGGTCGAATCGATAATGTCGCTGGTGGTCTGGTTGAGATTGGTGATCTGCTGCAGCACCAGTTTCTGGTTGGTCATCGCCTGCGCCACGGTCACCGCCGTGCGCAGCGCGCTGACGGTGGTGGTGCTGGCGCGGTCGACGCCCTTGACCAGTTCGACGTTGTTCTTCTTGACGAGGTCGAGCGCGAGATAGCCCTGCACGCTCACCGCCATTTGCGTCAGCAGGTCCTGCGTACGCTGGCGGACGTAGAACAGCGCGCTCTCGCGCAGCGCCTTGGCCTTTTCGGGATCGCTTGCATCGAGCTCGTTCGCCTTCGCCTCCAGCCGCGCATCAAGGGTCTTGGCGATGTGGATCATCTGTTCGAGTTCGCCCATCGCCTCCCACAGTTTCTGGCGTTCGGTGTCGATCGCGGCATTGTCGAGATGCAGTTCCTTCTTGCCGGATTCGAGCCGTTCGAGGATCGCCTGGATGTGGCCCTGCGCGCTCGTATAGCTGTCGAAATAGTTCTTAAGCCGGTTACCGAATGGGATGATGCCGAACAGCTTGCGCGGGGCGAGCAGTTTCTGCTTGCGGCCGGGATCGAGGTCTTCGACCGTGCGGCGCAGTTCGGCCAGGTCCTTGCCCACGCTGCTGTCCTCGTCCATCGCGCGCACCGGACGGTCCAGGAACCGGTTCGAATGGCCCGCGGCGGCGCGGATCTGTTCCTGTCCCATGCGGGTGATCTGATCGACCTTCTCGCCGAATTCGGGCGAATTGGAATCGGCCGAGACAAGATCGGCGACGAAGGCATCAACCTTGCTGTCGAGCTTCGATTTCTGCTCAGAGGACACGGGCACGAGCCCGGCAGCCTTTTCCGGCGCCACCTGCGGCACCGGATCGGGCGGGGTGAGTTCGAAATCGCTCGCGGTCTTGGTCGCGGTCGCGATCTTGGTTTCGGGCGTTTCCTGCGTGCTCATGCGGCTCATCGTGCTCCCTCGGGGCCGCTTCGTTTTCGCGGCGCTCGCCTGTCCGGCTGTATTAGTGATCTAAGACACGTCTTTCAAGGCTCCCTCAAACTAGCGGCAAGCGATGGGGCGCGTCCATCGCTTTGAAGGCGGGCAGGCTGGTGCGGGGATGAAAATACGCTAGAAACGCGCCCCGGAGGGACTTTGCAAATGACCGACAACGCCGCCCCGGCCGAACCGCGCCGGCCCGACAGCGCTTCCCCGGCCGAGGACGCGCGCGAGCCCGACGCTGGCGCGCAAGCGGTTGCCGGTTCGCCCGCCGCGCGCAGCGAAGGCGGGATCGCCGGGATCGTCCAGAGCATCCGCCGCTGGTGGCTGACCGAAGTGACCGGCGCGGTCGACCAGGTCCAGGTCATCGCCGACCGCCGCGAGGAATGCCTGCTTTCCGAACGCTATCTGTTCATGATCGCGATGAGCGCCGGGATCGCCGTCGTCGGCCTGCTGCAATCCTCGACCGCGGTCGTGATCGGGGCAATGCTGCTTTCACCGCTGATGGGGCCGATCATGGGGCTGGGCTTCGCGCTCGCGATCGGGGACTATCACTGGCTCAAGCAGAGCGCCCGCAGCCTTGCGTGGGGGAGCGCGCTTGCGGTCCTGCTGTGCGCGCTGATCGTCTACGTGTCGCCAATCAAGACTATCACGCCCGAAATCGCCGCGCGGACCGAGCCGACCCTGTTCGACCTCATGGTCGCGCTCTTTTCCGGCATGGCGGGCGCCTATGCGATGATCCGCGGGCGCGCGGGCACGATCGTCGGGGTCGCGATCGCCACCGCGCTCATGCCGCCGCTCGCGACGGTCGGCTTTGGCCTTGCCACCCTCAACGGCACGGTGTTCTCCGGCGCGCTGCTGCTGTTCGTCACCAACCTCATCACCATCGCGCTCACTGCATGGGCCATGGCCCGGCTCTACGGGTTTCGCACCCGCCTGTCCGAACGGCAGACGCAGGCGCAGAATCTCGCTGTCGTGCTGGTCTTCGTGATGCTCGCGATCCCGCTCGGCTTCTCGCTCCAGCAGATCGCCTGGGAAGCGAATGCGCAGCGCATCGTGCGCTCCGAGATCGAGGAGACCTTCGACCCGCGCTCGGAGGTCTTCGCACTCGAAACGGATTTTAACAGCCAGCCGATCTCGGTCGCCGCGACCGTCTTCACCCCGGCCTTGAGGGAAGATGCCGAGCTCGACATCGAGCGCGCGCTGGCGAAGCGGCTCGGCCAACCGGTCGAACTGACGCTGGTGCAGGACGAGGTCGGAAGCAATGCCGGCGCGGCCGAACAGGCGCAGCTTTCCGCCGCCCGTGACCGCGAGGAGGCGGCTGCGCGTGCCCGGGCTGATGCCCTGGCCCTGCGACTCGCGCTGGTCGCCGGGGTCGGCGAGGATGACGTGACGATCGATCGCACCCGGCGCCGCGCGGTGGTGCGTGCGCGCCCGCTCGAAGGGGCGAACATTGCGACCTATCGCGCGCTCGAGGCGCGCATAAGCGCTACGGAGCAGGACTGGACGATCGAGGTCATCCCGCCCGCTGCCGCCCTGCCCACCGGCTTCGCCTTTAACGAGGAGGGCCTGCCTACCGCCCCGGCGCGGCGCGCGCTCGAAACGCTTGCCTGGGCGGCGGGACGGATCGACCTGCCGGTGGTTCTGGTCGGCAATGACGAGGATGCGGAGCGGGCACGCACCTATCTCGCCGAGCGCGGCATCACCGTCGAATTGCGCGAGGAACGCGGAGATTTGCGCGCCGAATGGGGCGCACTGCCGGCGGAGTGATGCGCCTCGCTCAGGCGGCGAGCTTGAGCGGGACGATCTCGCCCGACAGGTAGAGCTTCTTCGCCTTGGCCCGCGACAGCTTGCCCGAGGATGTGCGCGGCAGCGTGCGCGGCGGGACGAGTTCGACGACGCAGCTCATGCCCGTCACCGAACGCACCTTGTCCGCGATCAGTTCGCGCAGGCGAATTCGTTCGGCAGGATCGGAGACGCGGCAATGGACCAGCACCGCGGGTGCTTCCTCGCCTGTCTCGGTCTCGATCGCGAAAGCGGCGATGTCGCCATGATTGAAGCCGGGCAGCTGCTCAACCGCCCATTCGATGTCCTGCGGCCAGTGGTTCTTGCCGTTGATGATGATCATGTCCTTCGCCCGGCCGACGATGAACAGGTAGCCGTTCGCCATGTAACCCATGTCGCCGGTGTCGAGCCAGCCGTCGACCAGACAGTCACGCGTCGCTTCCTCGTTGCGGAAATAGGAATGCATGACGCTGGGGCCGCGGCACCACACCTTGCCGATGTGATGGTCGGCGCGCGATTCCCCGTCCTCTCCGCGGATTTCGACCTCCATGTCGGGCAGCGCCTTGCCGCAATTGACGATCGCGCGGTACCGGGCGGGGCGGGAGATGTCGCGCGGCGCGCCCGACAGGCGCTCCTCCTCGACCAGTTCGACGCGGATGCCTTCGCCCGGCGGCATGACCGTGACCGCGAGCACCGCCTCGGCAAGGCCATAGGAAGGGGTGAAGGCCGAGGCGCGAAAGCCCGCGTCGGAAAAGGCATTGACGAAATTCTGCATAACGTCCGGGCGGATCATGTCCGCTCCGTTGCCCGCGACCCGCCAGCGCGACAGGTCGAAACGTTCGGCGACGTTCGACTGGCTCGATATCCGGCGCGCGCAGATGTCATAGCCGAAGGTCGGCGAATAGGAGAGGGTGTAGCCTGGATTGCGGCTGATCATGTCAAGCCAGGCAAGCGGGCGGCGGGCGAAGGCATCGGGTTTCAAGAAATCGCCCGACACCTGATTCGCGATCAGCGACAGGAAACAGCCGACGAGGCCCATGTCGTGATACCATGGCAGCCAGCTGATGCAGCGATCGTTCTCGCCCAGATGCATCGTCGTCGAATGGCCGTAGAGATTGTGCAGCAAGGCCTTGTGCGTGACCGCGACCCCGGTCGGGAAGCGGGTCGAGCCGGACGAATATTGCAGGTAGCAGATATCGTCCGGAGCGGCTTCGGGCAGGTCGCATCCGGGCGCCTCGGCCTCGGCGAATTCCTGCCAGCTCGATGCCTTGCATCCCTGCCGCGCCGCAGCGGCCGAGGCCATCTCGGCGATCTCGGCAGGATAGATCAGCAGTTTCGGGTCCGAACTTTTCAGCTGGACCGCGAGCTGGTCGATATAATTCTCCTTGCCGCCGAAGGTCGTCGGCAGCGGCAGCGGAACGGGCCAGGCCCCGGCATAGACGCAGGCGCAGAACAGGGCGGCGAAATCGGGCCCGGTTTCAGCGATCAGCGCGACCCGGTCGGCCTTGCCGATCCCGGCGCCAACAAGGCGGCGCGCCATGACGAGCGCGTCCTCGCGCATTTCCCGATAGGGATACACCCTCTCGAGCACGCCCCGCATGTCATGGAAATTGAGGCCCTTCTCGCTCTTCGCAGCGTAGTCGATAGCCTCGCTGAAAGTCGCGAAATCCGCGCGGCGGCGCGGCAAGTCGCAATCGTTCGGCGTCGGCGTCAAGGCGGCGTCGGTCATTGTCCCTCGCGATACCCGTTATCTGCAGCGCGGCTCTTGCGCGCGATATCGTGCCCATTCATGGTTCGGGAAACTCTCCCCGAGACGATCCAAATTTTCCCATTTGATAAGGACTGTGGCACGAATAAGGCGAAATGGTTTCACCTCCACATCAATCGTCACAGCGCCGTAGCGAGAAAACAGGCGAGCGCAAGGGGCAGGCGGGCCATGGAAAGGCCGCGCGCAGGAACCCGCTGGACTCCGAAACGCTGCGCGATCTCGCCCTGTCCTATGCCGCGCGCTATGCGACGACCGGCGCGAAGCTCGAAGCCTATCTCGCCCGCAAGATCCGCGAGCGCGGGGTCGCGGAAGACGGCGAGGGCCGCTTGGTGGAACTCGATGTCGGCGCGCTCGTCGCGCGGCTCGTGGAACTCGGCTATGTCGATGACGATGCTTTCGCGCGGGCCCGGTCGCGCGATCTCACGACGCGCGGATACGGTGCGCGCCGGGTCGAACAGGCGCTGTGGGCGGCCGGCGTCGAAGAGGAGGTGCGCGGTGAACACGCCCCTGGCGAAGCCGAACGACGCCGCGCGGCGATGCTGATGGCGCGAAAACGCGGCTTTGGCCCCTATGCCCGCGGCGAGGCTGCCGAGGCGGAGGATGAGCCCTCGCCGCCGATCGATCCCGCACGGCGAGAAAAGCAGATTGCGGCAATGCTGCGCGCGGGCCATGATTACGAGCATGTCCGAAAGGTGCTGGAGGCCTCGGTGCGCGCCGACCTGGAGGATTGGCTGGCCGAAGCCGAAGCCGAAGAGGAAGACCAAAGACGATGACATCCGCCGCCATCAAGCGTCCGCCCTTTGCGGGGCTTTTCGTCGGGCTCGCCGCCGTGCTCTCCTGTGCCTGCTCGCCGGTGCAGAGCGCCGAGCAGTTCGCGCCCGCCGCAACGGCCGAGCAATCCGCTGATCAGCCTGAACGCCATTCCGAATCTGGCCTGCCGCTGATCGAGGTCACGGTGGTGCGCGGGGAACGGCGCATCGTTTTCGAAACCGAAGTCGCCGACACCCCGCAGGCGCAGGCGCGCGGCATGATGTTCCGAACCGAGATGGGCGATGACGAGGCCATGCTGTTCCCCTCCGAAAGGCCGGCGCAACGCAATTTCTGGATGAAGAACACGCCCCTGCCGCTCGACATCATCTTCATCGGGGTCGACGGGCGGATTAGCAATATCGAGAGGGGTGTGCCCTACGAACTCGAATCGGTCGGGTCGGACGGCCTGGCAAGCGCGGTACTGGAGATTCGCGGCGGGCTGTCCGCGGAGCTCGGCATCGTGGCGGGCGACCGGGTCGAATATGACTGGCCGCAATGAGGTACGGTAATTGAGGTTCGGCATCGCAGGTCCGGGAATGAAGGTCGGACCGACAGTCCCGCTTGAAGGCGGCGCGCAAACGCAGTAACCGCGCCGGTTATGGGAATCCTCTCCAAGATATTCACCTGGTGGGACGGCGCGACGATCGGCACCCACTTCTGGGCGAGCCGCGTGGGCGCCGAACATGTCGGCACTGATGCGCAGGGCAACAAGTATTATCGCGCAAAGCCGAAACACCTCGAGGGCCGCGTCGACGGCTCCTATACCAGCCGCGAAAAACGCTGGGTGATCTACGCCGGCAACAACGATGCGAGCCGCGTGCCCAGCGAATGGCACGGCTGGCTCCACGGCGCGTTCGACGACGTGCCCGAAAGCCACCTGCCGCCGCCCAAGATCTGGGAAGCGGACTACACTCCGAATTTGACCGGCACCGCAAAGGCCTACCGGCCGCAGGGCGCGCTCGAGCGGGGCGGGCGGCGCGCGCCGGCCGACGGCGATTACGAGGCGTGGGTTCCGGGCAGCCCCGAAGGCTGAGGGGCGCAGGCGATGCGCGCTTTTCTATCCGCCGCGCTTGCATGCGCCGCGCTGCTGCCTGCGGCGTGCTCCGATAGCGAGGAAGAGGCAGGTCCGGTGGACGAACCGGCCGCGAGCGGCGACGCCTCGCCCGCGGCGGGAAGCTCTGCGACGACCGAGCGCGGGATCCGGCAGGATGCGATCGAGGGGGCCACGCCCAACGAGGAGCGGGTGGCGACGCTCGGCCTGCTGAACAAGCGCAACAACCTGTCCGAGGACATCGAACTCAAACCCGGCGAATCGCGCGAGATCGGGCCGGTGATCGTCACGCTCGCCACCTGCGAGCGCACGCCGCCCTGGGAAATGCCCCAGGAAACCGGCGCCTTCGTTCAGGTCGATGTGCTCGAGCGCGGCGAGAGCGAGCATAGGCGCGTCTTTTCCGGCTGGCTGTTCAAGCAATCGCCCAGCCTCAACGTGGTCGAACACCCGATCTACGATGTTTGGGTCAAGGATTGCGCGATGCGTTTCCCGGGCGAGGAAGACCTGCCCGCGCCTTCGCAAGACTGATCTCCGGTCATGAAATGTCGCCACGCCGCGCCGAGGCTCGCCTTCGGCTCGCCGCGCGCTGCGGCTACCCGGTGCATGTAATCCGCCTGCGTGATCTCCTGCGCTCCCATGCTGGCGAGGTGATCGGTCATGAACTGGCAGTCGAGCAGCGCAAAGCCCGCCTGCCGCATGAGCGCGACGAGCCAGCACAGCGCGACCTTGCTGGAATTGTCGGCGCGGCTGAACATGCTTTCGCCGCAGAAAACGCGGTCGAACGAAACTCCGTAAAGCCCGCCGACGAGCCGGGGCTCGCCCTCGTCCCCGTCCTGGGCCCAGCATTCGATCGAATGGGCGTGGCCAGCACGGTGAAGCCCGCAATAGGATTGCACGATCCGTTCGCTGATCCAGGTTTCCGGATGTCCTGGTCGCGGTTCGGCGCAGGCGCGCACGACATCCTCGAAGCGGCGGTTGACCGTGACCGCGAAGGCATCGCGGCGCAGAACCTTGCGCATGCTTTTCGAGACATGGATTGCGCTGAGCGGGAGGATCGCCCGGTCGCGCGGCTCGACCCAGAAGATATCCTGATCGTCGCGCCGGTCGGCCATCGGAAAGATACCGCTGCGATAGGCCAGCAGGAGCGTTTCGACTGGGATGGGGGCGCGAAAGGGGGAATGCATGGTGTCGGGCTTCATTCTAACAGCTTGCAGCGGACCTTCCAGCAATGTTTCCCGCCCCCCACCCGTTCCACCGGATTTGCCGCCTCGCCTGGTGGCGCCATAAGTGTTGCCTATCGCGCGGGGCTGGGATAGAGCGCGCCACTCCTGCAGGGGTGTAGCTCAGCTGGTAGAGCATCGGTCTCCAAAACCGAGGGCCACGGGTTCGAATCCTGTCACCCCTGCCATTTCCCTTTCTTCGGAATGTCTCGACGCGGCTCGTCTCGCATGCGGCGCGCGGCGACCTTCACCCGAAGTCTCGGAACGATAGGCTGTGCCCCCTGTTGTTTATGCGAAGCGCAAGTAAAACAAGCAGAAACAAGGAGATGAACGCAATGACCGCTGTTCGAATCCATACGAGCGCTCCCGATCGCTGGAGCAATCCACGGCCCCATACCGATGCGGCGATCCGCCGGGCCAAGCACGGCCCGATTCGCCCGATGCAAGAGCCGAGCTGGCTCGAGAAGCTGTTCGGAATGGTCTGACCGCTCAACTCTCGAAAGAGAAAGGCGCCCGGTCCTCGCGAGAGGGTCGGGCGCTTTCCTTTCGGGTACACTGATCGCCAGGTCCCCGCTAAAGCGAAGAACGCGATGATGGCGGCCATCTCACTGAACGGCCGGGCCGCCGTCTAGACGAGTTGGGCCGCAAGCGCTGCATTCGAACCGTTTGCGGCCTTTTGCGAAAACCCGCGTTCTTTCAGCCGATCGGCGTTCTGCAGCCCGGACGACGCCCTCGCGACGATTCGGACAGGTCGGACAGGCAAGCGGATGCGTTCAATATTCCTCGGGCTCTTCGGGCGTGTCGACCGTGTGGGTGCGACCTGCGTCCTTGATGCCCTTTGCAAGCTTGAACACAACGCCCGACAAAAGCAGCAGCGCGACGAGGTTGGGCAGCGCCATGGCCGCGTTGGAGATGTCGCCCAGGCGCCAGACCAGTTCGGAAGGCTGCGCGGCCGCGAGCCAGATCACGACGCACCAAAGCACCCGCCAGATGATGTGCAGCGCACGCTCTCCCCCGCGGGTGGAACCCGGGATGCGATCATAAAGGAAGGTGATCGCCCGCTCGCCGTAATAGCTCCAGGTCAGCAGGGTCGTGAAGACGAACAGGATCAGCGCGATGCTGGCGACCAGGGTGCCGATCGCTATCCCCGCGAGTTCGATCGGGAAGGCGGCGGCAAAGGCACCGCTGGTCATCTCGAAACCGACCCGGTCGGATTGCCACGCATGCAGCACCGATTCGCCGCCTGCGGTGAAGTCTCCGCGCACGGTGAGGATCACGAGCGCGGTCATGGTGCAGATAACGATCGTGTCGATGAAGGTGCCGAGCATCGCCATGCGGCCCTGCTGCTCGGGATCGTCGGTCTGGGCGACGGCATGCGCGATCGCGGTCGAACCCTGGCCCGCCTCGTTCGAGAAGAGGCCGCGTGCGACCCCCGCTCTCAGCGCGACGATGAAGGCCGCTCCCGCGAAGCCGCCGACCGCCGATTGCGGGTTGAACGCGCCGTAGAAGATCAGCGCGAAGGTTTCGGGCAGGTCGCCGAAATTGAGGATCAGCGCGGTCACCGCCATGATGACATAGGCGCCGGCCATGAACGGGATCACCTTTTCGGCAACGCTGCCGATCGACTTGATCCCGCCGATGATGACGATGAAGACCAGCACCGCGACGATGGCTCCGCCGATCGCTTCCTCGATACCGAACAGCTCCTTGAGCCCGTCGGCGACGGCATTGGCCTGGATCGAATTGCCGGTGACGAGCGCGGAGAACAGCGTGCCGAGGCAGAATATGATCGCCAGCCAGGTCCATTTCGGCCCGAGGCCCATCATGATGTAGGTCATCGGCCCGCCGCGCAGGGTCCCGTCGCTGGTGCGTTCGCGGTACCGGATCGCAAGGCTGCCTTCCGCGAAGGCGAGCGCCATGCCGAAAAGGGCGGTGATCCACATCCAGAAGATCGCGCCCGGCCCGCCGAGTGCGATGGCGGTCGCAACGCCTGCGAGATTACCCGTGCCGACCTGTCCCGAAAGCGCCGTCGAAAGCGCGGCGAACGGGCTGATCTCGCCCGCGCCCTGTCCCTTGCGGCCTGCGAACAGGCCCTTGAACGCGCTCCCCAGTTTGACGATCGGATAGAATTTGAGGCCGATCATGATCCACAGCCCGATCCCGAGCAGGATGATCGTCATGGGCGGAAAGGCGATGATCTCCTCGCCGTTCCAGGTGCCACCCCAGATGAAATCGGAAACATTCGTGATCGGCTCGATCCACGCATCCGCGCCGGTCGGTGCTGCAGCCATTGGCGGCTATCCCCTGAAATCTAGTATCCCCGTGAGCGCCCCGGACCTCATCTCCCGGTTCGCATTTCGGCGCGCACGCTAGGGCCGCGCGCTGGCCGTGGCTAGCCCCAATGTTGCAGTGCGATGTCAGCGCTGCGCCATCGGCACGCACCCGCTTGCCTTTGGCGGCGGAGGCGCGTAAGTGTTTTGCCGAATTTCCGACATCGGTAGCTTTTCGGCCCCTCCGGCGACCTTGTCCCGGGCGGCGCGGAGACCTACCTGAAAGACTTTGAGGATGCGGGCCTGTCCGCATCGCGGATATCCAAGGATCGAGGCGCCTTTTCCATGGCCGAACAGAAAACCGAACCGAAAAAGCGCAAGCCGAGCATCGCGGAATTCGTGAACCAGGTCCGCACGGAAACCTCCAAGGTGGTCTGGCCCACGCGCGAGGAGACGGTTCGCACCGCGATCTTCGTCTTCATCATGACGCTCATTCTCTCGCTTTTCTTTCTCGGCATCGACAGCGCTTTCAACGCTCTCGTCAATTTCCTCCTGACGCTCGCCTGATCGGCGCGCGGAACCGACAACACCTTTTCAAGACAGGGACACGAACCGACCCATGGCTCGCTGGTACATCATCCACGCTTATTCGGGCTTCGAGAACAAGGTGAAGGAGGCGATCCTCGCCGAGGCGGAACGGCTTGGCCTGTCCGAAGGCGTCGAGGAGATCGAGGTTCCGACCGAAACCGTGACCGAGGTCAAGCGCGGCAAGAAGGTCCAGGTCGAACGCAAGTTTATGCCCGGCTACGTGCTGGCCAAGCTCAGCATGACCGACGACATCTACCACCTCGTCAAGAACACGCCGAAGGTCACCGGCTTTCTCGGATCGGGCAACAAGCCGCAGCCGATCTCCGAAAAGGAGGCCGCGCGCTATTTCGGCGGGGTCGAGGAGGCCAAGGCCGCCCCCAAGAAGGACGTCAATGTCGAGTACGAGATCGGCGACCAGGTCAAGGTGCTCGACGGCCCGTTCGCGAGCTTCAACGGCGTGGTCGAGGAGCTCGATTTCGACAAGGCGAAGGTCAAGGTCTCGGTCTCGATCTTCGGCCGCGCGACCCCGGTCGAACTCGATTTCGAACAGGTCGAACTGGTCAAGTGAGAACCCTTGCGGGAGGACGCGCGCCGGAACTCCGGCGCGCCCGACCCATTGATTCGGTATGACCGTGCCGAATTCCGCCGCCTCTGCGGCTCACACCATGCCCACCCGCCGCGAGCGCCTTCGCGTCCTCATGCGCCTCAAATCGCAGCGCCAGCTGATGCTGATCGGCATCGTTGCGATGGGACTGCTGGCCTTCGGGCTAGCCAGCGCGCTGTGGTCGCGCGAGCCTGTGCCGGACATGGTCCGCCTGGGCAAGGGCGGGGTGAGCGTCGAGGCGACGGCGCCCGATGCCTTGTCCGGCCGGATGCCCGATCCGGGCGAAGCGGCCCGCCCGTCGAAGAATATCGGCAGCGGAGCTGCGAGCTATTACGGCAATGAACTCGCCGGCAACCCGACCGCGAGCGGCGAACGCTTCGATCCGAACAAGCTCACCGCCGCGCACCGCACCCTGCCGCTGGGCAGCCGGGTCCGGGTGACCAATCCCGCCAATGGCGAAAGCGTCGTCGTGCGAATCAACGACCGCGGGCCGTTCCATGGCAACCGCGTGATCGACCTTTCGCTTGCCGCCGCGCGCGAGATCGGCCTGCTGCGCTCGGGCGTGGCGCAGGTGCGCATGGCGCTGCTGCTCGACTGATCCTTTCCTATCGGGAAGGGCGCCGCCAGCCGGGGCAAGATGTTCGTGCGGCTCTAGGGCTTGGCAAGGTCCCGCCACAGCTTGGCCGCACCCATCGCCCCTCCCAGCACGCCGCGCCGCCCGGGTGAACCGATCGCAACCACGCAATCGAGCACCTTCCGCCGGTCGGGCCAGAACGGATCGGGCGCCGCGCCCTCTCCCGCGCAGGTATCGAAAGCCAGCGCGGGATCGCCGGCGAAGTCTTCCGCCACGGCGCGCATCAGCAGGCGCCCGGGCGCATGGCGGCGGGCCGTCTCGTCATGCGCCATCTTGAAGCCGAAAGCCCGGCCGGAGCATTCGAACCAGGTCGTCATCGCCAGCACCTGCCCGCCCGCCGCAAGGCTCGCCAGATGCGCCAGCCCGCCTTGCACACCGTTTTGCGGAACAGGTCCGCATTGCTGCGCTCGCAGGCGAGCGCGCTGCCGCCGCGGCCCTTCCAGCCCGCGCGTTCGAGATCGAGGAACTGTTCGATCCATGGGCCGGGATCGCTTTCGCGCGCATGCAGTTCGATCCGCACTTCGCCCAGCTCGCGCGCCAGACGCCGCTCAAGCGAGGCAAGCCGGTTGCGGGCCTTTCTGAGGGCGGCCTGGGCCAGACCCGGCTCGCCAGCGCCGTTGCTCGCACGGCCGGCCCGCTTGCAATCCGCTGTGAAGCCGCTATGTGCCGCGCTCCGCCTCGCAAGGGGCGGATCCGTGCGGGAGCCGCTTTGCACTTGGCGGCGTCGGACCGCTTAACATGAGAGCGCAACTTCGCGTCCTTCCCGGCGCTTGCGCTCGACAGTGCGAAAGGAGTGGCCTCATGGCCAAGAAGATCGAAGGCTATATCAAGCTTCAGGTGCCTGCGGGCACCGCCAATCCCTCGCCGCCCATCGGCCCGGCCCTGGGCCAGCGCGGCGTCAACATCATGGAATTCTGCAAGGCGTTCAACGCCGCCACGCAGGACCTTGAAAAGAACGCTCCGATCCCGACGATCATCACCGTCTACGCCGATCGCAGCTTCACCTTCGTTACCAAGACTCCGCCGGCGAGCTTCTATCTCAAGAAGGCCGCCAAGTTGAAGTCGGGTTCTAAGGAGCCGGGCAAGGTCAGCGCGGGGACGATCAAGGCGAGTCAGATCAAGGAAATCGCCGAGGCCAAGATGGCCGATCTCAATGCGAACGATATCGACCAGGCCATGAAGATCATCGAGGGCTCCGCGCGCTCGATGGGCCTCGAAGTGGTGGAGGGCTGATCCGATGGCGACGATGACGAAGAAGCAGAAGACGCTGGCCGAACTCGACCGCGAGAAGCTCTACACTTTCGAAGAGGCGATCGCCCTGCTGCGCGAGCACAAGGCGAAGTTCGACGAAACGGTCGAGGTCTCGATGAATCTCGGTGTCGACCCGCGCCATGCCGACCAGATGGTGCGCGGCATGGTCTCGCTCCCCTCGGGTACGGGCAAGACCGCCCGCGTCGCGGTTTTCGCGCGCGGCGACAATGCCGACAAGGCGCTTGCCGCCGGTGCCGACAAGGTGGGTGCGGAAGACCTCATGGAAGACATGCAGAACGGCAATGTCGATTATGACCGCGTCATTGCCACGCCGGACATGATGGGCGTGGTCGGTCGGCTCGGCAAGCTGCTCGGCCCCAAGGGGCTGATGCCGAACCCCAAGCTCGGCACGGTGACCCCGAACGTCGAACAGGCGGTCAAGGACGCCAAGGGCGGCCAGGTCGAATTCCGCGTCGAAAAGCAGGGCATCATCCATTCCGGGATCGGCAAGCTGTCCTTCGACGATTCCGACCTCAAGGCCAATTTCAAGGCGCTGACCGATGCCGTGGTCAAGGCCAAGCCGTCCGGCGCCAAGGGCAAGTATGTCCAGAAGGTCTCGGTCACCTCGACCATGGGCCCGGGCCTCAAGCTCGACCTCGGCGAGGTAGAAGGCGCGTAATCCGCACGGGGGGCGGGTGCGAACGCATCCGCCCCACCTTTGCTCATGCCACCCGAGGTCGCAGGCAAGCGGGCGCGCCCCAGGGCCACGGCCCCCGATATCCGGCACATGGTTGGACTTTTCAGCCGGCCCCGCATCGGGGTTTGGTTGATGAAAGTCATGCGTCCCGGCATTCCCCGAAAAGTCCTGTAGGATCCGCGGCAATTTCCCGCATGCGACGGAAAATGTCCCACAAGCCGCGCGCGGCTTGTCCAGCATGCGCACCGGCTTGCGGGGTCTGCATCCGCCATCTCGGAAAGAACGCCCGCGCAAAGCATTGATTCATCGAAGGAGTCATCGATGAAACACTTTGCATGGATTGTCACCGCGCTGACCGCGATCGGCTTTGCCCTCAGCTTCCTGCTCGACACGCGCCTCGCGCCGCTGATCGGTGCGGTGTGCCTGTTCGTTGCGATCGCGTGGGCGACCGTGCGGACCAAAACCGCGAGCCGCGCCAATTACGAACACGCCGAACGCGCCGCGCGCGAAAACAGGCTGGAACGCGAACGCGAGGCGAAGATCCACGCTTCGCAGGAAGAGCGCATGAAGCGCCGCGACATCTGATTCAGGCGGGGCCCCGCGCCCCGACCGGCGTTGCATCCGCTGCGCAGCAATCGGCTCGTGCCGCTTTGTGGATCTTGCGCGCGCGGGCACCAGACCTTCGAAATCGCCGCGCAAGGCGGCCTTTCATGTCTTGTATCCCGCCACACAAAGCCCAATTATATCAGAGGAGCGATGACACGCTGCAAAAGCGGTCTCGCATCCGTCTGTCCACCCTCTCCCAAGGACACCCAGCATGCCTCTCCCGTCTTCCACGTCGGACTGGCCGTTCGATCCCAAATGGCTCGTTATAGGCTTCGCGCTCGGCGCGCTGGTGATGGTTGCGGCCTTCGACCTCAGGATCGGTGCGGCGGTGGCGAGCGCCTTTGTCGTCATCCTCGTCTTTTATGTCTGGATCCGGCTGCGTTTCGCGCCGGAGCCGGGCGAGCCGGCTTCGGAACGCGACGCGATGATGGAGCGCTTTGCCCTGCTGCGCGACCAGCGCCGGCTCGCCGCCTCGCGCGAAAACGCGCCGGGGGGACGCTCGGACCGGGAAATTCCGGCGGGCTCAGCCCCGGATGAGCGAACGCGCCCCGGCGAGGACGCCTAATCGCGCCGCGAGCGCCTTGACCCCCGCCACCGCCCCATCGAATCCCGCCCGCGACGCGAGCAGCGCGCGATTGGCGGGCGTCGCCTTCAACAGGACGAAGCTAGCGCAGGGAACGCCGTTCGTTGCGAACATCGCCTTGTGCTTGCCGTCGCCTTCGGTGAAATCGAAATGGGTGAAACGCGCCTCGGCATAGAGCCGCTCGAGCGCTTCGAGCTGGAGCACGGTGCCGGGGGAAACGCGCGCCCAGTCGGGATCGTAGCCGAGATGGGCATAGACCAGCACGCGCCCTTCGACCGGGAGCACGAGATAGGCGATGGCGCGCCGCCCGCCCTGCGACCCGGCATGGAGGAGGAAGCAGTGCATGGCGCCCGCCTCGGCCGCCTCCAGCATGACGCGGCGCGCCCCCGGAGTGTCTGGCAGTCCCGCATCGAGCAGCCGCGCCTGATAGGTCCGCGCGGAGAGCGGCAGGGCCAGCTCGAGAAAACGCTCGATCTCGCGCGGCGTGCGATGCTCGCTGACATGAAAGCCGCCCGCCTCGCTTTCGAGCTTTCGTGCCTTGCGCCGCAGGGTCGAACGGGTCTTGCCTGAAAAGCGCGCCATGTAGGCCGCGAAATCGGGCGCGCCGCTCTTGCCCATATCGATGTAATGGCGCGGATAATCCTGGCGCGAGCCGATCAGGTGATCGGGGAGATGGGCGATGATCGCGGGCACCGCGTGCTGCGGCGCGGACAGTACGCGCAGGCCATCTGGTCCCGGATCGGGCGGGCACAGCCTCGCGCAAGCCTGCGACAGCACGTCGGCAAGTCCGAAGCGCCAGGTTGCAAGACTGCGCGTGACCGAAGCGAGGCGGCGCGCGCCCACTGTGAAATCGACCCCGACGGGCGCGATCTCGGATGCGGGACCGGGCGGCTTGACCGGAGCGTTCACCGACGCCTCCTAGAGCGCGCCGTACAGCGTATTGGAAACGATCTGCTCGGCGACGCGCAGCCCGGTGCGAACCGCGTGGGCGGGGAGCGGTTCGCTCGGGCGGGATGCGGGCGCGATCTCCGGCGGGTTCTCGGCATAGGTCGCGGTGGTCACCCCGCGCATCGCTCCCAGTTGGCGGCACAGCGCATTGAAGCGCCGACGCAGGATCCGGTTCACCGCGAGCCGGCGGCGATTGATGAGCTCGAAGGAATGGGTGACGAGCGTGAAAGAGCCTCGGTCCTCGTCGCGGGCATGGCGGATCGCGGCGGTCATCTCGCCCAGCGAAAGCGCTGTGATCTGGGCGTGGCGCTGGCCCCCGCCAAGGGCGGCGATGCTTCCGACGGGCACTTCGATCACGCCCTGATGGATGACGGGCTCGCGGTCCTCCGGGCCGAGCGAGATGCGGCTCGCCCCGGGCAGAGCGGGGCAATGGCTGGTGTCGTAGCCAAGGCCGATTTCGGCAAGCGCGCGCAAGGTGTCGTCATTCGCGCCGTAATTGCCCGCGCGGAAGGCGACCGGCGGCGCGGCGCCCGCGGCGACAAGGGTGTCGCGAGCATAGGAGAGGATCGCGCATTGCTCCTCGAAGCGGAAATCGCCGATGTTGCGCCCCGTCCCGACCGCGTGGAGCGGGCTGCCCGCGCCCGCAATGGCAAGCCATTCGGTGTGGCAATGGAGTTGCACGTCCTGCCCTGCCTCGAGGATCGGGGCGACCACGTCCTCTATGGCGGCGACGCCCCATTGCAGCGCGGGCATGGGATCGACGAAGAACACAGCGCGCTGGCCATGCTCTGCGAACAGCCTGAGCTTGTGGGTGATGCCCGCCGGGCCTTCGGGCGTGAGGCAGGCGATCGAGCGCGCATAGTTTTCCGCCCGGTCGGCCGGACCCGACCCGGTCGCGAGGCCCGAGGAATATTCGGTGTCGATAGTGATGTAGACGCGCGTCATCAAGGGTACGGATAACACGCGAAGGTTAAGGCGGCGTTCGGCCTGTTTCGGCCCCGGGGCGGGCGGCGGTCAGATCCCGCCGGGGGTGAAATCGTAGCCGCTGGTGGCAAGCCCGTCGCACAGGGTGTGGACACAGGAGGCGAGGTCTTCCGTATCGGTCGAGCGGATCACGAAATTCGCGCCGACGCGGCCTTCGCGGAAAAACGGGTAGGAACCGATCTGGCAATTCTCGTGCGCTGCCTCGACCTCGCGCAGGAGGTGCGCGATCTCGCTTTCGGCGACCCAGCAGCCGATCGTCTCGGAAAGCAGCGGCGCACCCCCTTCGAGTTCGCCCGTGAGCGCATCGAGCATGCCCGCCGTGATATGCGGCACGCCCGCCATCAGGATGACATTGCCGCGCCTTATGCCGGGCGCACCCGACATGCGGTTGGGGATGAGGTCGGAGCCTTCGGGCACGCGCGCCATGCGCAGGCGCCCTTCGTTGAGCCCGCCCTTGTCGGCGTAATAGCGTTCGAGCAGGGCGCGTGCATCGGGGTGGATGATGACGGGAACGCCCAGCGCCTCGGCGACGGCATCAACCGTGATGTCATCATGGGTCGGCCCGATCCCGCCGGTGGTGAAGAGATAGTCATTGGCCTCGCGCAGGGCATTCACCGCCTCGACGATGCGTTCGGCCACGTCGGGCACGACCCGGACCTCGGCAAGGCGGATGCCCTGGACCTGCAGCCAGGTCGCGACCTGCGCGATGTTCTTGTCATGGGTACGGCCCGACAGGATCTCGTCACCGATGATGACGAGCCCTGCGGTCCAGATCTTTGCGCCGGAGTTCATGGGGGCTGGTTAGGCGAGTTTCGGGCAGAGCAAAAGGGCCTGATTGGCCCCGAACAGACCCACCTCGTCAACGCGACTCGATAAACCAGCGGTCCTCGGCAAAGTCGCTCGACCGGATGCGGACCGCCGGAGCGCCGTCGATCCGGCTCACGGTGTTGAACCAGCCGCCCGACACGCGCTCCAACGCGCAGCCCGAGGGCGTTTCCCGAAAACGCAGCGCGCCCTCGGTGACGAGCAGGTTCTCGCCCTTCACATAGTCCAGTTCGCCACGCACGGCGAAACCGCCCCCGCGCATGAGGCCGTTCGTGATCGTGATGGAGGGGCAGTCGCCGGAGACATAGGTACCATCGAGGTCCGCGAGCGCAAGGCGCGGCGATGGGTAGCGATCGAGCGGCTCAGCCAGGATGATGCCCGTCACGATACCCCCGGTGAACAACAACAGGAACAAGCCGAGCGCCGCCCGCGGCCATAGCGACGGCCTGTATCCCGAGCTCATTCCGCCGCTTCGAGCTGCTCCTCGGAGGTCCGCGCGTTCGATCCGGCGCGTTTGAAGGTGAGCAGGCCATCCTCGACCGGGCTTTCCTTCAGTTCCTTGCGGTCGGAAAGGTAGTCCTGGTTGAGCCGCCACGGATAACGCACCGCGTTGCGCGGCATGATGTGCTTGGAGCGCTGGATATATCCGCTCGAGAAATCGAACACGTCGTCCTCCTCGATCTGGGCCTCTGCTTCGGGCGTGAGGACGGGGGTGACGATCTGTGCACCCTTTTCGCGCTGACGGTTGAGCACGCGGCAGATGTAATCGGAATTGATATCGGCGCGCAGGGTCCAGCTTGCATTGAGATATCCGAACACCACCGCGAGATTGGGCAGGTTCGAGAACATGCAGCCCTTGTAGTAGAACCTTTCGTTGAACTGGACCGGCTCGCCATTGACGCTGACCGCGATCTTGCCCGCGACGGCGAGTTTCAGGCCAGTGGCGGTGATGATGATGTCGGCCTCGATCAGCGTGCCGTCGGTGAGCCGCGCGCCGTTTGCCTCGAACTTCTCGATATGGCCGGTGACGATCTGGGCCTTGCCCGCTTTCATCGCCTTGAACAGATCGTCATCGGGCACGAGGCAGACGCGCTGTTCCCACGGATTGTAGGGCGGGGTGAAATCCTCGGGATTGTAATCGGGTCCGAGCGCCTTCTCGATCCGCTTGTGCAGGTTTTCGCTCACCTTTTCCGGCTTGTCGCGCGCGGTCTTGAAGCTGAGGTCCTGCATGTGGATGTTCTTGAACCGGGTGATCTTGTAGGCGATTTCTTCCGGCAGGACCTTGCGCAGCAGGTTCGCGATCCGGTCCTTGGCGGGGCGGGCGAACATCCAGGTCGGCGTGCGCTGGAGCATCGTCACGCTCGCCGCCTTGTCCGCCATCGAGGGCACGATCGTCACCGCGGTCGCGCCCGATCCGACCACCAGCACCTTCTTGCCCGCATACTCGAGGTTCTCGGGCCAGAATTGGGGGTGGATCACCTGTCCCTCATATTCCGAGAAATCGAAGCCCGCATCATAGGGATCGTCGTAATCGTAATAGCCCGCTCCGAGATAGAGCCAATTCGCGGTCATGTGGGTGCGGCTGCCGTCGTCCGCTTCCATCTCGACATGCCAGCGCGTCTCGTCCTCGCGGAAATCGGCCGAGATCACCTTGAGCCCGAAGCGGATGTGCTCGCGGATGCCGCGTTCGTCGACGATCTTGTGGAGATAGTCGAGGATGGCGGGCGCATCGGCGATCGACTTTTCATGCTTCCACGGTTCGAAATCGAAGCCGAGCGTGTGCATGTCGCTGTCGGAACGGATGCCGGGATAGCGGAACAGGTCCCATGTCCCGCCCAGGTTCTCGCGTCGCTCGACGATGGCATAGGAATGGTGCGGCGCCTTCATGCCCATATGGGCGGCCATGCCGATGCCGGAAATGCCGGCGCCGACGATCAGCACATCTACATCGGGGGGCGTGGCTAGCATGGGGTGATCCTCTCTTTTCTCTCTTCATCCGATAAAACCACAGGCGCGTCGCAAATGCGAGTCCTTGATTGCAAATCGAAACTGATTGGCGGGTGACGCGGCGCGCACGAGCGGCTAGGCGGCGCGCCATGAAAACAGCTTCTGCGCTTGCCCCTCTGCTTGCCCTCTCCGTCTCTCTCTTTGCCCTCGGCGTCGCCGCTCCTGTTTCGGCGCAGGAAGAGGATGATGCCTCCCAGCGCCCGACTGCCGAACGCATCATCGTCACCGGTGAGGGGCTGGAGGAAGCCCCCTCCGAAGGCGCCTATGCGGTGACGGAAATCGACCGCGAGCGGATCGTCTCGACCGCCTCGGGCCGGATCGAGGACGTGCTGCGCGATGTCGCGGGCTTCCAGCAATTCCGCCGCTCGGACAGCCGCTCTGCCAATCCGACCGCACAGGGGGCGACGCTGCGCGCGCTGGGCGGCAATGCGACGAGCCGCGCGCTTGTCCTGCTCGACGGCGTGCCGATCGCCGACCCGTTCTTCGGCTACGTCCCGTTCAACGCGATCCAGCCCGAAACCCTTTCGCGGATCCGCGTCACCCGTGGCGGCGGGGCGGGGCCGTTCGGGGCAGGCGCGCTGGCCGGCACGATCGAACTCGAAAGCGCCGGCCCCGCGGCGCTCGACCCGCTGCTCGCGAGCCTCGTCGTCAACGACCGCGAGGAAACCGAGGCGAGCGCGGTGCTGACGCAGGAACTGGGGGCGGGCTTTGCCGTGGCGAGCGGGCGCTGGGACCGGGGGCAGGGCTTTTTCACGGCGCCCGCAGGCGAGCGCATCCCCGCGAGCGCGCGCGCGGGCTTCGACAATTGGCAGGTGGGCCTGCGCGGTGTGGCCCCGATCGGGCGCGATGTCGAAGTGCAGGCGCGGGTCAGCCTGTTCGAGGACAACCGCACGCTTCGTTTCGAGGGCGCGGATTCCTCGAACGAAGGGCAGGATGCGAGCCTGCGCGTGGTCGGGCGGGGCGAGTGGGCCTTCGATGCGCTCGCCTATGTCCAGGCGCGCAATTTTTCGAATGTCATCATTTCCTCGACCCAGTTCAGCCGTGTGCTCGACCAGAGGAACACGCCTTCGACCGGATTGGGCGGCAAGTTCGAGCTGCGCCCGCCCGTGGGCGAGGCCCACACGCTGCGGCTCGGCGTGGATTATCGCCGCGCGGACGGGGAATTGCAGGAGGACAATTACAGCGCCTTCACCGGCGCGCTGCGCGAAAGGCGGCGGGCTGGCGGCGTCAATTCCAATCTGGGGTTCTTCATAGAGGATGACTGGCGGATCGGGCGCCTGCTGCTGACGGGCGGGCTGCGCGCGGACCGGACGGTGATCGAGGACGGCTTCTTCCGCGCGGTCGATGCTTCGGGCGCGCTGGTCGAGGAGACCTTGGCTCAAGATCGTTCCGACTGGACGCTGAGCTGGCGCGCGGGAGCGGCCTTCGAGGCGAGCGACGCGCTGCGGCTGCGCGCGGCGGCCTATACCGGGCTGCGCCTTCCGACTCTCAATGAGCTGTATCGGCCCTTCGTCGTGTTCCCGGTGGTGACGCAGGCCAATGCCGCGCTCGAGAACGAGCGGCTGGAGGGTTTCGAGATAGGGGTCGACTGGCAGGCGTCGGACGCGCTCGCGCTTTCGCTGACCGCATTCGACAACCGGGTGGAGAACGCCATTGCCAATGTCACGCTGGCGCCCAATCTGCGCCAGCGCCGCAACCTGCCCGCGATCGATGCGCAGGGGATCGAGGGCAATGTGCGCCTCGGGCTCGGGCGGGTGAGCCTCGATGCCAGTCTCGCCTATACCGATGCGGCGGTGGACGGGGAGGGGCCCTCGCTCCCGCTCGATGGAAACCGCCCGCCGCAGACGCCCGATTTCGCGGCCTCGGCAACGCTCGCATGGGAGCCGTCGGCGGGCTGGCGGCTCGCCGCGACGCTGCGCCATACGGCGAAGCAATTCGAGGACGATCAGGAAAATGACGTGCTTCCGGCGGCGACGACTCTCGATGCTTTCGCCGAAATTCCGGTCGGCGCAGATTTTTCCTTAATGCTGCGCGGCGAGAACCTGACCGGCGAGGAAATCGTCACCCGCAACGCGGGAGGCGCGATCGATCTCGGCGTGCCGCGGACCGTCTGGGCGGGTTTACGCTACGGCTTCTAGGGCTTTCGGGCGTGCCCGAAAGGCAACACGTGCGAGCCCTGCAACTTTCCAAGCCTTTAGCGGGCCTTGCTGAACTTATGCTGCGCTGCGGCATGATTTGTTGCATTTTTGCATCTGTCCCCAAAAAGCGGCGCAGCGACTCTTGGCAGGCGCAAACGCGCTGATAGTCTCCACTTCCGCGTAAGCCGCCCGAGGTCAAAAGGCCCGGTGGGATTGTGGAGAGGAAAACCTATGACACGTAAGCTTGCAGCCTATGCTGCCGGCCTTTTGGCCTGCAGTTCGTTCACCGTACCCGCCTTTGCGCAGGACACGGAAATGCCCGAGATGCCCGAGGCACCCGAGGCGGATGACAGCGTAATCATCGTGACCGCCACCCGCCGTGCGCAGGACGTGCAGGACATTCCCCTCGCCGTGACCGCGGTCTCGCCGCAGCAGCTCGACAACCAGGGCGTCGACAGCATCCAGGAGGTCGTTTCGGTCGCCACCAGCTTCACGGCCTCCAATGCGCAGGTCGCATCGGGCTCGGTCGTGCTGCGTATCCGCGGCATCGGCACGACCTCGAACAATATCGGCTTCGAAAGCGCGGTCGGCATCTTCATCGACGGCACCTATCAGTCGCGTCCCGGCGTTGCCCTGACTGAACTGGTTGACGTCGAGCGGGTCGAGGTGCTGCGCGGGCCGCAGGGCACGACCTTCGGCCGCAACACGTCGGCCGGTGCGCTCAACATCACCAACAAGCGTCCCGATCTCAACGAGGTCGGCGGCTTCGTGAATGCCGGCTACGGCAATTTCGACGAGATCAGTCTTCAGGGCGCCGTCAACGTGCCGATCGTGGAGGACGCGCTCGCGCTGCGCGTGACCGGTGCCTATCGCGAACGCGACGGGTTCATCACGCTGGTCGATGAGACCGGCACGCCGTTCGACGATTCCAACGACACCGATCAGTGGCTGGTCCGCGCGCAATTGGGCTTCGAGACCGAAGGCGGCGTGCGTGGCCGGATCATCGGCGACTATTCCAAGAGCAATTCGAGCTGCTGCAGCCCGATCGAACTCTACCAGTCGCCGCTGGTGACGGGCGGCGCCTATGCCGCGGTCGGTCTCGGCGCGAATGGCGGCAACGGCCAGCCAACGGTCGCGACCACGCCGTTCGACAATGCGACCTTCCGCGAGGCTCTCAACGACCGCGTCGCATCGGCCAATTTCGCCCCCATCGTCGACATCGACAACTGGGGCATCACCGGCGAAGTCGAATTCCCGGTGGGCGATGATGCGGACCTCATCTTCATCGGCGGCTATCGCAAGTTCGCCTCTAACGAGACCTACGATTCCGATTTCACCGCGCTCGACATCTTCAATGTCGACCTGCTCGACCTCGAACTCGAGACGATCACGGCGGAATTGCGGCTGCAGGGCGAAGCCTTCGAGGGCAAGCTCAACTACATCATCGGCGGTTTCTATTCGGACGAACAGATCGACCAGTCGGTGAGCTTCTCGCTCGGCTCGGATTACGACGCGAATGTCGGGGCGCTGCTGTTCGTCCCCACCGGCGGCGCGCTCGGCGCGGCACCGCTCCAGACGTTGAGCGGCGGGGTCAACCCGGCCGGCACGACGAACACCAACCGCTTCCAGCAGAGCGCGCAGAGCTATTCGATCTTCACTCACAACACCTTCGAGGTGTTCGACGGGTTCGAACTCACGCTCGGCGCGCGCTATTCGTGGGAGGAAAAGGAAGGCGGATTCACCCAGACGACGGTCAACAACCAGATCTGCCCGGCGATCCTCGGCGCGTTCGGCGCGGGCTTCATCCCCGCCGGGCTCGAAGGGCCAGCCGTCCAGCTCGGCTGCTTCGGCTTCACCGCGCCGGCCGACCTTCCGCAGGCGACCCAGCCGGGACTTCCCGCAGCCTTCCTGCCGCGCACCTTCCAGGCCGATTTCAGCGACGAGGAGCTGATCTACACGATCCGCGCCGCCTATGAAATCAGTCCCGAGGTGAACGCCTATGGCAGTTTCACCCACGGCTACAAGGCGGGCGGGATCAACCTCGATACCACCGCCGCCGTGGCCGGAGCGGACCCGACCTTCCTCTCGGAAGAGGTCGATGCCTTCGAAATCGGTCTCAAGACCCGGTTTCTCGACAATGCGGTGACGTTCAACCTCGCCGCGTTCTACTCGGAAGAGGTCGATGCCTTCGAAATCGGTCTCAAGACCCGGTTTCTCGAC
Organism: Erythrobacter litoralis; assembly: GCF_001719165.1. Taxonomy (NCBI): domain Bacteria; kingdom Pseudomonadati; phylum Pseudomonadota; class Alphaproteobacteria; order Sphingomonadales; family Erythrobacteraceae; genus Erythrobacter; species Erythrobacter litoralis. Next base: position 2,786,857 of record NZ_CP017057.1, on the reverse strand, counting down.
AATGCGGTGACGTTCAACCTCGCCGCGTTCTACGAAGAGTTCCAGAACTTCCAGGTTCTCGAATTCACCGGGACCGCGTTCCAGACCTTCAACGTGCCGCTGGCCGAGACGAAGGGCCTGGAGATCGAGAGCGTTATCCGGCCGAGCCGCGAACTGACGCTCAACGCCGCCGCGACCATCCTCGAGGCGAGCTATCCGGAAGATTGCGCGGGCGATCAGACGGCTCCGCAGGTGGTGTCGCTGTGCGGCTACGACCTCACCAACGCGCCGCAGGTGATCGCCCTGTTCGGTGCGCTGTGGGAAAAGCCGATCAGCGACAGCGCGGAGTTCTTCCTGTCAGGGCAGGTCCGGATCGAAAGCGACCAGCGCACCTCGACCCAGGCGATCGTGCCGCCGAGCTTCCCGCCCGGCTCCAACCCGACGCAGGCCCAGGTCCAGGCCGCAGCCGCTGCGCAGCCGCTCATCATCGCCGACGTGCAGGACGGCAATGAGTTCATCAACCTGCGCGCGGGGCTCCGCTTCAATGACGGGGCCTATTCGATCGAGGGTTTCGTCAACAACCTGACCGACAACGTGGCTCGCGGGGTGACCTTCAACACCACGCTGCGCGGTTCGGGCGCGGCGAACTCGCGCTCGGCCTTCCCGCTGCAGCCGCGGACCTACGGCGTGGTGCTTCGCGCCAAGTTCTGACGCGCGGCGACAGCCAAACGAAAAACGCCCCGGGAAACCGGGGCGTTTTTTATTTGCGCGCCTGCATCCTCGGGTGCCTCTTCGGGGCTGTTCCCTCCGCTTCGCTACAGGGCCCCTGCGGGCGCGCAGTCGCGCTTGCGACGCCTTGGGGGCCTCGTTAAGGCGCGACCCGCCTTCGTGAGAGCACGCAAACGACGGCGCGGGCGCAGCTATGCTGCGCCTCTGGCGAGGAAGCAGCCCCGGATGGGGCTGCGCAATCACATACTCCGCGCGATCAGCATCTTCATGATCTCGTTCGAACCGCCATAGATCCGCGCGATGCGGGTGTCGCGGTACATCCGGGCGATGGCGTAATCGTTGATGTAGCCCGCGCCGCCGTGGAACTGCAGGCACTTGTCGACCACTTCGGATTGCAGCTCGGTCACCCAGTATTTCGCCATGCTCGCGGTCGCCACGTCGAGTTCGCCTTTCAGAAGCTTGGCGATGCAATCGTTGACGAACACCCGTGCCGCCGTACCGCGCGCCTTGAGATCGGCGAGAGTGAACTGGGTGTTCTGGAAATCCCAGATCGTCTTGCCGAAGGCCTTGCGGTTCTTGACGTATTCGACGGTCACTTCGAGCGCCTTCTCGATTCCCGTCATCGCGCCCATCGCGATCACGAGCCGTTCCTGCGGCAGCTCGCCCATGAGCTGATAGAAGCCCTTGCCCTCGACCCCGCCGAGGATGTTGTCCGAGGGCACGAACACGTCGTCGAAGAACAGTTCCGATGTGTCCTGCGCATCGAGCCCGATCTTGTCGAGTTTCTTGCCGCGCTGGAACCCCTCTGCCCCCTCGGTTTCGAGCAGCATCAGCGAAATGCCCTTGTGGCCCTCGCTGGGATCGGTCTTGGCGACAACGATGATGAAGTCCGCCGTCTGACCGTTCGAGATCCAGGTCTTCGACCCGTTGAGGCGATAGCCGTTGCCGTCCTTCAGCGCGGTGGTCTTGATCGCCTGCAGGTCGGACCCGGCATCGGGTTCCGACATCGCGATCGCGCTGACGAGGTCGCCGGTGACCAGCTTGGGCAGGTATTTCTGCTTCTGCTCCTCGGTCCCGTGGCGCACGAGATAGGGCAGGATGATCGTGTTGTGCAGGCTTGCGGCGAAACCTTCGACGCCGTGCTTGGCCTGCTGGTCGATCACCACCATGTCATGGCGGAAATCGCCGCCATGGCCGCCATATTCTTCCGGAACGGAAACGCCGAGCAGGCCGGCCGCACCCGCCTCGCGCCAGAATTCGCGTTCGACCTGGCCGTCCTCGCGCCATTTGTGGACGCGCTTTTCGGGCGCGTGCTGCTGATAGAACTTGCCCACGGCGTCGGCGAAGATCGAGATTTCCTCGTCTTCCATGAATTCGGGCTGCGGTACGTCGATGACGGGCATTTCTCTCTCCTCTTGATCCCACGTGTTGACGGGCAGACCTGCAACAGGCCCGCCCGCCTCAACTCATTTACCCTTCCAATTGGGCTTGCGCTTCTCGGCGAAGGCAGCTGCACCTTCGCGGGCGTCTTCGGAAACGAAGACGGGGCCGATCAGTTCGCCCTGCTTCTTGTAGCGTTCGTCCATCGCCCAGCCGCGCGACTGCTTCATGATCTGCTTCGAAACCTTGACCGCGAGCGGACCGTTGGCGGCGATACGGGCGGCTAGCGCTTTAGCAGCGTCGAGCGCGCTGCCTTCGGTCACTTCATTGATGAGGCCGAGTTCATAGGCGCGCTTGGCATCGATGAAGTCGCCCGTCAGCGCGAGTTCCATCGCGATGCGTTCGGGAATCTGGTCGGGCAGCATCATCACGCCGCCCGCCGCCGCGACGAGGCCGCGCTTGACCTCGGGAATGCCGAATTTCGCGCCCGCATTGGCGACGACGAGGTCGCAGGCGATCATCAGTTCTAGCCCGCCCGCGAGCGCATAGCCTTCGACCGCGGCGATCAGCGGCTTGGCCGGTGGCGCCTGAACGACGCCGCCGAAACCGCGACCCTCGACCGTCGGGCTTTCGCCGCGCAAGAAGCCTTTGAGGTCCATCCCCGAACAGAACGTCCCACCCGCGCCGGTGAGGATGCCGACCCGCAGGTCGTCCTCGTTATCGAGCCGGTCCATCGCCGCCGCTATGCCTTCCGCGGCGGCCTTCGACATGGCGTTCTTCGCTTCAGGGCGATTGATCGTGACGATCAGGACGCCGTCGTCGACTTCGGTCAGAACTTCGGGGGTTTCGGTATCGCTCAATTTGCTCTCCTATCAAATTTCGGCGTTTCGAATTGCAACTGAATTCTTGTGCGAGTGGTGCAGTGGGCTTACGGAAACGTCAACCGCGATTTCAATAATCCGTGACAGCCAAAGAGGATACCAGAACCATGGGCGAAGCCTACATCATCGACGCAGTGCGCACCCCGCGCGGGATCGGCAAGCAGGGCAAGGGTGCACTGGCCGAACAGCACCCGCAGCATCTCGCCGCGACCGTGCTGAGAGCCATTGCCGAGCGCAACAAGCTCGACACCTCGACCGTCGATGACGTGATCTGGTCGGTGTCCACGCAGGACGGGATGCAAGCGGGCGACCTCGGGCGGATGGCCGCGCTCGATGCGGGCTATGACATCACTTCGTCGGGCACGACGCTCGACCGGTTCTGCGGCGGCGGGATCACCAGCGTGAACCTCGCCGCGGCACAAGTGATGAGCGGGATGGAGGACTGCATCGTCGCCGGCGGGACGGAGATGATGAGCCTGACCGCTGCCATGTCGAAGGAAAAGATGCAGGCCGGGCTCAAGCCGCCGATGATGGGCAGCTACAACGAACGGCTCCAGCGCGTGCACCCGCAGTCGCACCAGGGCATTTGCGGCGATGCGATCGCCAGCATGGAAGGCTTCACCCGCGAGGAACTGGACGAGGTCGGCTACCGTTCGCAGCAGCGCGCGGCCGAGGCGATTTCCGAAGGGCGGTTCGACAAGTCGGTGGTCCCGGTGGTCGACGATGAGGGCAACGTGGTTCTCGACCGTGAGGAATATCCGCGCCCGCAGACCACCAAGGAAGATCTCGCCAAGCTCGAGCCCGCCTTCACCAAGATAGCCGACGTGCCGCTCGACAAGAACGGGACCACGTTCCGCAGCCTCATCAACCAGAAATACCCGGACCTCACGATCGAGCATTTCCACCATGCCGGCAATTCCTCCGGCGTGGTCGACGGGGCGGCCGCGGTGCTGGTGTGCAGCAAGGAATACGCCCAGAAGCACGGGCTGAAGCCGCGCGCGCGGATCGTCGCGACCGCCAACATGGGCGATGACCCGACATTGATGCTGAACGCGCCCGTCCCGGCGGCAAAGAAGGTGCTGGCGAAGGCGGGCATGACCCTCGAGGACATTGACCTGTTCGAGATCAACGAGGCCTTCGCGGTCGTCGCCGCCAAGTTCGTGCGCGACCTCGGGCTCAGTTGGGACAAGGTCAACGTCAACGGCGGCTCGATAGCGCTGGGCCACCCCATCGGCGCGACCGGCTCGATCCTGATCGGCACTATCATTGACGAGCTCGAACGCCGCGATCTCAAGACCGGCCTCGTCACGATGTGCGCGGCGGGCGGCATGGCGCCTGCCATCATCGTCGAGCGCGTCGACGACTTCGTGAACTGAGGACAGTCGCATGATCGCCGACAGCACGCCCGTCATCATCGGGGTCGGGCAGTATTCCGAGCGCGTGCGTGAGCCCGGCTATGAAGGTCTCAATTACATGGACCTTGCCGGGCGGGCGCTGTCGGCGTCGATTGCGGACAGTTCGGCTACGGGCAAGGTCGCGGACAGCATCGACACGCTGGCCGCGATCCGCGCCTTCGAAATGTCGCGTCCTGGCAAGGAGCCGCCCTTCGGCGCGCCCGACAACATCCCCGGCGCGATAGCGAAGCGCGTCGGCGCCGACCCTTCGCGCAAGATCCTGACCACGACGGGCGGGCAGACCAACCAGCAGCTCGTCGGCGAATTCGCGAGCGCCATCGCGGCGGGCGAAAGCCGATGCGCGGTGGTGGTCGGTTCGGAAGCGATCTCGACCGTGCTCGCTCTCGCGGCGAAAGGCGAGAAGCCCGACTGGTCGGAGGACATCGGCGGCGATTACGAAGACCAGGGCTTCGGCATCGACGAACTCATGGAGCCCGCTCTGTTCGCGCACGGCGCGTCCGGGGCGATCCCGCTCTATGCGCTCGCCGAGAATGCCCGGCGCGCAAAGCTCGGCAAGAGCCTCGAGGAATACAGGCTCGATATCGGCCGCCTGTTCGAACCCTTCACCCGCATCGCCGCCGCCAATCCCCATGCCGCCGCGCCCGCGATGCGCAGCGCCGAGGAACTCGCGACCGTGACGGAGCGCAACCGCATCGTCGCAGAGCCCTATCCGCGCATGACGGTGGCGCGCGACCAGGTGAACCAGGCGGCCGCGATCATTCTCGCGAGTGCGGGCCTGGCGCGCGAACTCGGCGTGCCGGAGGACAAATGGGTCCACATCCACGCCGTTACCGCATCGACCGAGCTCAAGCTTTCGCAGCGCCCCGACCTTTCCGCCGCGCCCGCTTCCATCGCCAGCGTCGAGGCGGCGCTCGCGCGGGCGGGCCGGGGAATCGAGGACATCGGCTACATCGATTTCTATTCCTGCTTCGCCATTCCCGTCTTCAACCAGATCGACCATTTCGGGCTCGGCATCGACGATCCGCGCGGCCTAACCCTGACGGGTGGCCTGCCGTTCTTCGGCGGGGCGGGGAACAATTATTCCGCCCACGCCATCGCCGAAGCGGTGGAGCGCGCGCGGCGCGACCGGGGCGCTTTCGCGCTGGTCGGCGCGAATGGCGGCTGGATGAGCAAATACGCGACCGGGATTTATTCCACCGAGCCTGCCGACTGGTCCGCGAATGACCGCTTCGAGAAGCTGCCCCTGGCGCAGGATGCGGTCCCGCTGGCGAAGGAAACGGCGGCGCGCGCCACGGTCGAGACCTATACGATCAACCACGGCAAATCGGGCAGCGATGCCATCTTCATCGGCCGCAACGACAGGGGCGAGCGCGTCATCGGCAATGCCGACCTCTCGGACGAGGCGACCCGCGAACTGTTCGAAAGCGGGGAGCCTTTCGGCGACACGCTCGCGCTCGAACAGGACGAGCGCGGGCGCACGATCGGCCGTCTTGCGCCGATGCCCGGCCTTTAGCGCCCGCGCCGCTCCCCGCCGAGAAAGTCCATCGCGTCGAAGCCTTCGGGCGCGGGGACTTCGGTGATCGGATCGTCGCGGTCGTCGAATTCGGTCCGCAGCGCCCGGCTCATCACCGCGTGCATCTGGTAGAGGCAGGTGATGTAGGTGAGTTCAAGGATTTCCTCGTCGCTGAATTCCGCCTTCACCTGCGCGAACAATGCATCGGGCACGCGGCCCGCATGGGTGACGAGCCGATCCGAATAGGCAAGGACGAGGCGTTCCCTTGCGGAAAACGCGTCCGATGTCTGCCATGTCGGTATCGACTCGATCTTCTCCTCGGGCACGGCGAGCCCGCGCAGGCTCTTGCAATGCTGCGAGAAAACGAACTGGCTGCCGGTCGCCCAGCCCGCCCAGGTCTGTCCCAGCTCGCGCAGCACGGGGTCGAGCTTGCGCTCGGGAGAGCGGTAATAGGCAAAGCCCTGGGCTGCGTGTTTCAGCGTCGCGGGCGAATTGGCGAAGACCGTCCACCAGTCGCCCGGCGTGCCCGTCGCGGTGCCGGGCTCGGCGACGGGATCGCGGTCACCGAACAGCATGGCGTAAAGCGCAAGGACGGTCTTTTCCTCCGCCTCGGCCCTCGGAACCTCCCTCAGCCGGGGCATCAGGCGTCCTCCCGCGTTTCCGCCGTCGCCGGTTCGTGGGCCACGTCCTCGGGACCGAACTTCTTCGTCGTTGCCGCGAATTCGAGCAGGATGCCGTCGGGGTCGGAGAAATAGACCGAGCGCACGAAGACGCCCTCGTGCATCTCCTTTGCATAGCCCGAGGGACTGTCATCGTGGTTGAAGACCATGTGGGTGTGTTCGACCCCCGCTTCCTCGAGCCGTTCGAGCGCGGCCTCCAGTTCATCCTCTTCCATGTGGAAGGCGAGGTGGTTCATCGATCCGTGCGCGGTCTTGGCATCGAAAGGGAATTTCCTCACCGATGCGATGCCGGGCGCGGCGGGCGGCGCGTCCTTCCACCAGAAGAAGGCTACCGAATTGCCGCCGCCGCAGTCGAAGAAGAAATGCTGTCCGCCATCGGGCAGTTGCACCGTCTTGAAGAGCGGCATCTTCAGCACTTCGGTGTAGAACTGGACCGTCTCCTTCATGTCGCGGCAGACGAGGGCGACATGGTTGATGCCCTTGGTCTTGATCATTGGTTTCTCCCTTCGCGCGGCAGACTGCACCGCCCGCGCGGCACATGCAATCGGGCGGGCCAGGGCAAACCGCCATCCGCCTTTGACAAGCACGGGCGATTCGCATAGATAGTTACAGTTGTAACGATCTCGAAATATCGCGCTCACCGCGTCAACCGATTGAAAGAGGCCCCCATGACCCAGCACCCCGGAGACCTGTTCGAAAACCCTGCCGGCCTCGACGGCTTCGAATTCGTCGAGTTCTGCGCCCCTGAAAAGGGCGTGCTCGAACCCGTCTTCGAGGCAATGGGCTTCACGCTGGTCGCCAAACACCGGTCCAAGGACGTGCATCTCTGGCGCCAGGGGGGGATCAATCTCATCGCCAATTATGAACCGCGCAGCGCGGCCTGGTATTTCGCCCGCGAACACGGGCCGAGCGCGTGCGGCATGGCGTTCCGCGTGCGCGATGCTGCGGCGGCCTATGATCACCTGATCGAGAAGGGGGCCGAACCGGTCCATGTCGAAACCGGCGTGATGGAACTGCGCATCCCGGCGATCCGCGGGATCGGCGGCGCGATCCTCTATCTCGTCGATCGCTATGCCGGGGCCGAGGGCAAGAGCCTGACGATCTACGACATCGATTTCGATTACCTGCCCGGCGTCGATCCCTATCCCGAAGGCGCCGGCTTCCACACGATCGATCACCTCACCCACAACGTCTACACCGGGCGCATGAAGTACTGGGCCGATTATTACGAGACCCTGTTCAACTTCCGCGAGATCCGCTTCTTCGACATCAAGGGCGAATATACCGGCCTCACCTCGCAGGCGCTGACCGCGCCCGACGGCAAGATCCGCATCCCGCTCAATGAAGAAGGCGAGGGCGGCAAGGGCCAGATCGAGGAGTTCCTCAAGCAGTTCAACGGCGAGGGCATCCAGCACATCGCGCTGATCTGCGACGATCTGATCAAGTGCTACGACCGGCTCAAGGAATACGGCGTGCCGTTCATGACCGCGCCGCCCGCGACCTATTACGAAATGCTCGACGAACGCCTTCCCGGCCACGGCCAGGATGCCGAGGCATTGCAGGCCCGCGGCATCCTGCTCGACGGGACGACCGAAGGGGGCAAGCCCCGTCTCCTCCTGCAGATCTTCGCCGAGGCGCAGGTCGGCCCGGTGTTCTTCGAATTCATCCAGAGGAAGGGCGATGAGGGCTTCGGTGAGGGCAATTTCAAGGCCCTGTTCGAAAGCCTCGAACGCGACCAGATCCGCCGCGGCGCGCTCGAGGTGGACGAAAAGGAACCGGCCGAATGAGCGAACATCCGGTCAAACTGGGCGGCATCCACCACGCCGCATATCGCTGCAAGGACGCGAAGGAGACGGTGGAGTGGTACGGCCGCGTGCTCGGCATGGGCTACACCACTGCCTTTGCCGAGGATCACGTGCCCTCGACCGGGGAATACGATCCTTACATGCACGTCTTCCTCGATGCCGGGAACGGCAACGTGCTCGCCTTCTTCGAATTGCCGAACCAGAAGGACATGGGCCGCGACGAGAACACGCCCGCCTGGGTGCAGCACCTCGCCTTCAAGGTACCTGACGAGGAGGCGCTGCTCGCCGCCAAGGCGCATGTCGAGAGCGAGGGCATCGAGGTGCTCGGCCCCACGCATCACGGCATCTTCAAGTCGATCTACTTCTTCGATCCAAACGGCCACCGGGTCGAGCTCGCCGCCGATATCGGGACGGACGAACAATATGCCGAACTCGCCCGCGTGGCGCCGCTGATGCTGGAAGAATGGAGCCAGACCAAGAAGGCCCCGCGCCACGCGGACTGGCTGCATGAAATCGCGCGCGAGGAACACGCGGCGAAGGGGTGATCCGGCCCTTTTAGGCCTTACGCCCCTTTTTTGATCTCGGACAAAGCGCATGGCCGCCGCCTCCCCCAGTCTGGGCAAATCCAGACAAGGGGAGTCGGTCCATGCGTATCCTGTTCGTTCATCCCAATTACCGGTCCGGAGGCGCGGAAATCGCCGGGACCTGGCCGCCCGCATGGGTCGCCTACCTGACGGGTCCGCTCAAGCGTGCGGGCTTCACCGACATCCATTTCATCGATGCGATGACCGAAGGGGTCAGCGACGAGGAACTGCGCGACCGGATGCTGGCGCTCCAGCCCGATGTCGTCGGAACGACCGCGATCACTCCCTCGATCTATGCCGCCGAACGCGTGCTTGAGATCGCGGCGCTGAACGTGCCGAAAGCGGTGCGGGTGCTGGGCGGGGTGCACGCGACCTTCATGTACAAGCAGGTGCTTTCCGAAGCCCCGCATATCGACGTGATCGTGCGCGGCGAGGGCGAGGAGATCGCGGTCGAACTGTTCACCGCCATTTCCGAGGGCCGCTGGAAGCAGGACCGCGCCGGGATCAAGGGCCTCGCTTTTCGCGACGGCGATAAGATCGTCGCTACGCCCGCCGCCGACACGGTCAAGGACATGTCCACGCTCAAGCCCGACTGGACCATTCTCGACTGGGACCAGTACATCTACCTGCCGCTCAATACCAAGGTCGCGATCCCCAATCTCGCGCGTGGCTGCCCGTTCACCTGCTCGTTCTGTTCGCAATGGAAGTTCTGGCGCGACTACCGCATCCGCGATCCCAAGGATGTGGTCGACGAGATCGAGGACCTGCACGTCAATCACGGTGTCGGCTTCTTCATCCTCGCGGACGAGGAACCGACCATCAACCGGAAGAAATTCATTGAGTTCTGCCAGGAACTGATCGACCGCGGCCTGCCCGACAAGGTGAAATGGGGAATCAACACCCGCGTCACCGACATCTATCGCGACAGGGAATTGCTGCCCTTCTACCGCAAGGCGGGGCTGGTCCATGTCAGCCTCGGCACGGAAGCCGCCGCGCAGATGAAGCTCGACCGGTTCAACAAGGAAACCAGGGTCGAGGAGAACAAGCAGGCGATCAAGCTGCTGCGCGATGCCGACATCTTCGTCGAGGCGCAGTTCATCGTAGGGCTGGACAATGAAACGCCCGAAACGCTCGAGGAAACCTATCGCATGGCGTGGGACTGGCAACCCGATCTTGCCAACTGGGCGATGTACACGCCCTGGCCCTTCACCCCGCTGTTCGAGGAGATCAAGGACCAGGTCGAGATCCACGATTTCAGCAAGTACAATTTCGTGACCCCCATCATGAAGCCTTCGGCCATGGAGCGGGGCGAGCTTCTGAACGGGGTGATGAAGAACTATCGCCGCTTCTACATGCAGAAGGCGCTGTTCCACTATCCGTGGCGCGGGACGGGGTTCAGGCGGCGTTACCTGCTCGGTTGTCTCTATGCCTTCCTGCGCGCCGGGTTCAAACGGACCTTCTACGATCTCGGCAAGGCAGGGTACTGGGGTCCCCAGACGCAGAAGAAGGTCGATTTCCATTTCGATGAAAGCCGCGCGGCGGCTGAGGACGCTGCGACCGACTGGCAGACCAATGCCGACCGCGCGGCGCAGGCCAAGGCGCGGCGCGAGGCGGTGCGCAAGCAGATGAAGGAACGCGGGGAAGAACGCCGCCGCGACCGGATCGACGTGGCTGCGGACAATGACGCGTAAGGCGCGCGCCTCCACGCCCGGCGAGGCGGAGATCGGCCCCAATGCCGTGCTCCAGACCGTGCGCATCATCGAGGAGCGCCTGGGCAGCGAGGTAAGCGCGGCGATCCTGGCCGAAGCCGGGCTTTCTGGGCTCCCGAGCGGCGAGTGCATGATCCGCGAGACCCATGCGATCGCGCTCCACCGCGCGCTTCATCGCCGTCTCCCGCGCGAGGCCCCGGCGATCGCGCGCTCGGCAGGATGGGCGACTGCCGACTACATCATCGCCCACCGGATTCCGGGCGCTGCGAAGGTCCTGCTCCGTCTGCTCCCGGCCTCGCTCGCCGCGCCCTTGATGATGGCGGCGATCCGTCGCCACGCCTGGACGTTCGCGGGGGCAGGGCGCTTCACGCCGCGCGGGGGCTGGAGCTTCACGATCGATCGCTCGCGCGCCGGGGACCAGCCCGCGCCGCCCGCCTGCCTGTTCGAATGGTATGGCGCGGTCTTCACCCGCCTGTTCCGCGAACTCGTCGCCGAGCGCTGCGAATGCCGCCCCCTGGCAAGCGAGAGCGAAAGCGGTGACGAGCGGCTCGTTCGCCATTACCGGATCGCGCGGTTCCCGGCAGCCGAGAGCCGATCGCCGGCGCCTGCGCCGCTCGGCATGGCTCGGATCGACCCGACGCGAAGCGGCGAGACGATCGCGAACGGGTCGCAGCAGGTGACGGCATCGGGCAATGCCCTGCGCGACATGATCGAGATCATCGACCGGGCGAGCGAGCGGGTCGAGGAGCTCGCTCCCGCCTCGCTGGTGCAGGCGGGCAATCTCAACGAGGTCGACGCGGCGATCTCCGATCTGGAGCGCGACACCCAGCAGAACGCGGCGATGGCCGAACAATCGAGCGCGGCGAGCGCGCTGCTCAACGAGGAGGTCGCGCGGCTGAGCGAACGCACGGCGTTGTTCGCCCTGTCCGCGCAGGATGAGGCCGCGCAGGGCCGCCGTAGCGCGGGCGAAGGCGCGCCGGTCGATCTCAGGCTTCACGCCTGAGGGTCCCCTCGGTCGCGTCAGGCGCGCGGCTGGGTGGGCAGCCGAATGCGAACCGTCAGCCCGGCGTCGCTCCCTCGAGCGGCCGGTGCGCCCGGCGGGCATCGAGCTCCTCGACGAAACCGTGGTTGACGTCGCGGTGCTCCGCCTCATCGGCGCGCACGGCGGTGATCACGTCGCGCAGCCTCGCATTGGCAGGCAGCTGCCAGTAATCGATCGCAATCTGCGGCGCTGGAAGGTTTTCGTGGCGGCCCGCATCGACCTCGGCCAGATAGGCGGTGTAGCTGATGACGGCTTCTTCCTCGAAATAGCCGACCACGCGGTGCGCCGTGCGCGGGGCCAGGAGATAGAGGAAGAAGTAGAAATTGTAGAACACCATCTGCGTGATCGCGATCAGCAGCCGTTCGAACCAGCTGGGCTGTGCGATCTCGATGAACGTCATCAGGTGCATCCGCTCGTTCTCGGCCTCGTCGAGCAGCGTGCGGATCCAGCCTTCGTCGTCACGCATCTTGCGCAGGGCGGTCAGATGCTGCCACAGGCCGCCGACCATGCCGGGCACCGCGGCGACAGTTTCAAGCACGACCGCGCGGTGGCCGTAGCGCTTTGAGAAGAACGTATCGGCGACGAATCGCAAGGCCTTGACGAAGCCGAAGGCGACCTTGTCGCTGGCATTGCGCGGCGGCACGTGGCTATCGATGACGGCGGCGTGATTGACCTGCCGGACGAGGGGGCGGGGATCGATCGGTTTCATGGTTTCGGGAACACCCAAAGCTCGCCTGGCCCCTTCTACCCGACCCCATGTCGGGCGCCCTGACCAGAACTCTCTCGGCGAGTTCAAGATAGACATCGGGGAGGAAATTTCGCGCGAAACCGGCGCAAAGGATGTGCGCTTTTCTGCAACGGATTCCGCTTTCGATCCTGCGCTCATGCGCGGAGTTCAAGTTCCGCGATGTTCGCGGCCTCGGGTCGCAATCCGCATTGACCCCGAAGCAAACGCGAATAAGCCCATGGCCGCTGTCGAACCCGCGTGCTTCGCAGGCGCACCTCGGACCCAAGCGCACCGTCTCGCCCGATTGCAAAGTATCGGTCCGCCTGTAAGGTTGAGCCGTTCGGTGGAGATATCGATTGGAACAGGCGGAGAGCCGGGTCGCTGCGCACGGCTTGATGAAGGCGACACTGTTCGGAGAGTTCCGGATCGAGACGCCGAGTGGGGAACTCGTGGTCCTGAGCAACCGCCGGGCCGCGCTCCTGCTCGCTGTCCTGTGTCTGGCGCCCGACCATTCGATCGATCGCGAAGCGCTTGCCCGGCTGTTGTGGCCGGACCGATTCCTCGCGCAGGCCAAGGCAAGCCTGCGTCAATGCCTGCTCGAGCTCAGGCGCAGGCTCGAAGAACATGGGATCGACTGCCTTCGGGTATCCCGCGCAGAGGTGGCGCTGGCGCCGGGGAGCCTGGAGTGCGACCTGTTCGATCTTGAAGCCGGGCTGTCATCCGATGATCCGGAGGCCGCCATCGCAGCCTTGCTTGCGATCGGAAACCGGCCGCTCATTCAAGGCCCCCCTCTCAACCCCGAGTTCGAGGAGTGGATCACCACCCGGCGCGACCATGTCGACGCGCAGCTGCGGGCGGCGATTTCCGGAGCGATCCGAAACTCTCCCAAGGCGACGAGCGAGCGGCTGCTGGAAGCGGCACGGGCGCGGTTTGCGTCCTATCGCACTTTCAACCGCGCGAGCCATCAGGCGCGCATTGCCGTCCTGCCATTCGGGCAGATGGACACTGTCGGCGGCAATTTCTTCCTCGCCGACGGGATCGTCGATGAGCTTTCGACGCGGCTTGCTGGCATCAACGGCATCGCGCTGGCGGGACGCACATCTGTCGCCGCGATGATCGAGAAGGGGCGGACGCTAACGCAGATCGCGTCCGATCTCGGTGTCACCTACCTGATCGAGGGCGACGTGAGGCGCGACGAGCAGGGGATCAGCGTCCGCATGGCGCTGATCAGCGGCCAGTCCGGCACCGAGATCTGGTCCGACCGGCTCAGCGGTTCGATCGAGGATTTCTTCGATGGGCGCAGGGTGATCGGCGCGAATATCATCGCCGCGATCTGCCGTGCCCTAGGGCTCACCGCGTCGCCCGCGCCCTCGCGCAAGATGACCCGCGACCGCGAGGCCTACGCGCTCTATCTTCAGGCGCGGGCGATGATCCAGAAGATCGGGGTCGAGGGTGCGTTTGCCAAAGGCATCGCGTTTCTTGAGCAGGCGCTGGAGATCGATCCGGATTTCGCCGAATGCTGGACCGCGCTCGCCAATGCGCACATCATGACGGCGGCGATCACGCCCAGTCTCGAGCGGGTGGCGCAATCCGCCGAAGCCGCCCGCTGCGCCGAACGGGCAATCGCGCTTGATCCGGGGCAGGGCCACGCCTGTTCGATCCTCGGGATTCACGAATGGACCCGGTTCAACCCGGCGCGCGCGCTCGAAATGGCGTTCGAGGCCTACGCCCGCGATCCTAATGATGCCGATGTCTGTTCGCGGCTAGGATCGTGCCTGCTTTATCTCGGCAAGTCGCGCGAGGCGCTGCCCTATGTCGAGGAGGCGGTGGATCGTGATCCGGTCTATGGCCGCAACTACGCCATGCTGACGTCAGCCTATCTGAGCCTTGGCGAGATCGACAAGGCGCTGGCGGCAGGCCAGCGCATGGCTGATCTCGGCACGCCAGCGATCTGGCTGGCGCTCGCACAGTTCGTTGCGGGCGATCTGCGAGCAGCCGAACGCACGCATTACAATCTGCGAAGCTTTCTCGGCACGACCTTGATGTCTCCGCCCGGTGTGGCGCCGATGGACGACGCCGCGCGCGATGCTTATTTCGCTTTCGGGGCGCGCGGTATCTACAGCGGTGTGCAAGCGGATCGCGCCGCCTATTGCCAAATGCTGGGCGGGCTCCATGCGACCATGCCCGATCCGTATGACTCGACGATCGCTTTCCCGGCAATCGCGATGGGGCACAGCGATCTGGTTATGAAGATCTATTCCGAATGCATCCACCCGAGCAACATGTTCATCCTCATGAGCCTCTGGATCGACATCGACCCGATCAACCGCACGATCCGCGATCCCCGCTTCATGGACTTCGCCGAACGCATCGGCATGGTCGAAGCCTGGGAGCGTTTCGGGTGGCCCGATCTGATCCCGGGCGACCCGCGCAGGTCCTGATCCCACACGAATTGACGCTTTTTTGACGGTCGGCCCCGTTGACTGATCGGCTGTTCTGGCCGCATCTATATCCCTGCGCACAAACGAAAAACAAGGCTCGTGGACAACGCTTCTGAACCATCGGTTCGGACGCGTAGGAGCCTTTTTGCTTCAGAAAATCGGCGCTTGAGAGAGTGCGGATTTCAGGGACTCCGGCGAGCGGTTTTTGCGACCCGGCCGCTCGCCGGGGTTCGATGCGTGATCGGCTCGAGGAGAATTGGGGTGACTGCAAGAGCTTTTCGCATGTCCGCTTTTACGGCTGCGCCGTTTCCCCCCCCCCCCCCCCCCCCCCCCCCCGGCACCGTCGCTCATGCGGCCGAGGTGGCGCATGGCTTCGTGGAAGCTTTTCCTGACCTGCCGAAATCGCCCGCGCCATCGCGCTCAACGCCTCCGACGAAGCCAGC
The DNA here is from genome assembly GCF_001719165.1 of Erythrobacter litoralis. Classification (NCBI taxonomy): domain Bacteria; kingdom Pseudomonadati; phylum Pseudomonadota; class Alphaproteobacteria; order Sphingomonadales; family Erythrobacteraceae; genus Erythrobacter; species Erythrobacter litoralis. The sequence continues at coordinate 2,771,529 of NZ_CP017057.1, read as the reverse complement.
TTCGTCACCGGCACCACGCTGACCGCCGACGGCGGCTTTCATCTGACACCGTGAAAGGACGCAACCGCGATGCCTGACGATCTCGAGGCGAAGAATTACGCGCTGGGCGAAATGGGGGAAGCGGCATGACGAGCACTGCATCGGCCATCGCGGCGACCACCGTCCGGCGCCCGCTTCCGGCGCTGTCCGAACACCGGGTCGCGCGGTTCGCCGCGATCATCATGCTCTATTTCCTGCAGGGCGTACCGCTCGGCCTGACGCTGGTCGCGCTGCCCGGATGGCTGGCCGAACAGGGCGCCAGTCCGCTCGAACTCGGCGGGTTCGTCGGGATCGCGCTGCTGCCCTGGTCGACCAAGCTCTTCAACGGCCTTGTCATGGACCGCTTCACCTTCAAGCCGATGGGCCGCCGGCGCGGCTGGATCCTGCTGGCGCAGGCCCTGATGTTCGCCACGCTGCTGGCAATGGCGGCGAGCGCGCCCGGCGCCAGCGACATCGCGCTGCTGACCGCGTTCTGCTTCGCTCTCAATGTCTGTGTCACATTCAGCGATGTCGCGGTCGACGGAATGACGGTGGATATCGTCCCCGAGGCTGAACGCACCGCGATCAACAGCCTGATGTTCGCGAGCCAGAGCTTCGGCGTGGCGGTGTGCAGCATGGTCGCGGGCCAATTGCTCGCCTCTGGGAACCTGACGATCACCGCGCTGGTCCTGGCGGCGATGGTCGCCTGCGCCTCGATCTTCGTCGCGCTGTTCCGCGAACGGCCGGGCGAACGGCTGCTGCCATGGACGCAGGGGCTGCCCTCGCGAGAATGCGAGGAACGCCAGAATTCGGCCTGGGGACCGATCCTTCGCGGCGTGCTGCGTTCGGTGATCGCCCCGCGTACCCTGCTGTTCCTGATCGGCACGGGCTGCGCGCAGGCTCTGTTCGCCTTCGCCGATGCGGTCAACCCGACGCTGGCGGTGCAGCAACTGGGCTGGTCGAGCGAACGCTATGCAAGCTTCAGCGCGCTGACGAGCCTCGTCGGGGCCGGGCTGGCGCTGTTCGTGCCGATCGTGCTGGTGCGCTGGTTCGGCCTCAGGCGTGTCATGATCGGGCATTTCCTGGCGATTGCCGCGCTCGCGGCGATCGGGGGCGCAACCTATGGCGGGTGGCAGGACGACCGGCTGTTCATGGTGCTTGCCGTGGCGCTCTATGCCCTCGGGGTGCTGCTCACCATCGTCCAGATCGTGTGGGCGATGCGGATCAGCAATCCCGCCATCGCTGCCAGCCAGTTCGCGCTGTTCATGGCGGTGCCGAATTTCTCGCGCTCGATCATGTCCGGCAATTCTGGCTGGTTGGTCGAGGGGGGCGGCTATGCAATGACCTATTACGCGGTCGCCGGGATCACGCTGCTCGGCCTGGCGCTGTGCCTGCTGGCGCGCGTCGGGGATGAGCGGGACCTGCCCGGAGCGGCCCAATGACCCGCCCGCGACCAGGTGTCTTCGAGGACGAGCTCGAGCGGCGCCTGGCGATCCTGTCGCAGGGCGAGGAAACGGATCGACGCCTGCCCGCGTCGGACGCTGTAGTGCTGGCGGCCATCACCATCGGTTCGTTCGCAGTCGTTCTCGTTGCGCAGGCGCTCTGACAAATGGCCAACGGGACACGGATCGAAACCGCGCTTGCCGAGACGCTGCCGCTGCTGCCCGAGGAGCGCAGCTGGTCGTTCCGCGACATGCTGGCGGTCAAGAGCGGGCTTTCGATCGCCACTTGGGGCTTCCTGTTCGGTGGGGCGACCGGGCAATTGGTTGGCTTCATCGACGGCGTCATCGCGCTGTTCTTCGGCACCGCCGTCGGCCTTGGTATCCTGTTCTTCGCGCTGCTGCTGCCGGTTTACCGCAAGGGGTGCGAAAGCTTCGTCTTTCTGCGAAGCGCTTTCGGTCCCCTTGGAGCGAGCCTGCTTGCCGTTCCGCTCGTGCTCGGAATGGTGCCTTTTTCCGCCGCCATTCTTTCCACCATGGCGGGCGCCGCGACCGAGGAAGTGCTGATCGGGCTGTCCCTGTTTTCGGCGGACAGCGGCTTGCCCTTGTCCGCGATCATGTCCTTTGCCGTGCTGGGGGTGAGCTTCCTTCTGGCCGCGCGCGGAAGCGACACCTTGCGCCTGTTCAACCTTGCCACCGTGCCGCTGCTCGTGCTGCTTTCGGGCGGATTGCTGGTGGCGGTCTTCATCGAGGCAGGCTGGGAATGCATCTTCGCCGCGGAGCCGCCCGAAACGCGGTGGGACCGCCCGACCCGGCTGATGCTGGCGGTGGAACTCAATATCGTGGCCGCAATTTCGTGGTTCGGCCTTGCCGGCAATCTCATGCGCTATGGCGAAAGCGCGCGCGCGGCGACATGGGGCACATGGATCGGGCTGGTGCCGGTGTCGTTGTTGCCATCCATCGCGGGTCTTGCCTCCTCGCTCGCGCTGGGTTCGGCCGATCCGGTGCAATGGATGACCCCGCTGGTGGGACCGGTGCTGGGGCTGGCGATGCTGCTGATCCTCATCATTGCCAATGTCAGCAGCGCGGTCGGCTTGCTTCAGGGGAATGTGACGACGATCATCCAGAATTTCGGTGCGCCCATCCGCCGTCTCGGGTTTGCAGGGATGACCAGCATCCTTTGCGTGATCGCCTCGCTGATCATCTGGTTCGCTACCGATGCCCTATATGCCAAATTCTATTCGATAACTGCGTCTTTCGGAGCGATCTTCGCTGCCTGTGTCGGGGTCCTGCTGGCCGACCGACTGGTGCTTCGCCGTTCGGACGCGAATCTGGCGGCCCTGCATAATACCTCGGGCGGCCCCTATGCCTTCTGGTCCGGCATCAATCCGGCGGCGCTGATCGCGCTTGCTGCTGGGTTTGCAACATATATCGCGCTGCTCGAACCCGTCAGCCAGACGCCGGACGCGCTGTTCCGTTACACCTCGGCGAGCCTCCCCGCGATTGCAGGCGCATTTGTCGTCCACCTGGCGCTGACGCGTCTGGTCACGATCCCCGCCCGGCGCGGCGGCTATGACGGCGTGCGAGGCGCAAGGTTCGACGTCAGCGATGCGGAACCCGCCGAATGAGCGGGAGCCCGCAGCCTGGCCAGCTCCACAAGCGGCTCGGTCTGCCGTTCGCCATCGCCGTGTGCGTCGGACTGGTCGTCGGGACCGGCATCATGCGCGCGCCGGGCGAGATCGCCAACATGGTGCCCGATCCGACGGTCGTCATGCTGCTGTGGCTGGCGGGAGGGCTGTACGTCCTGCTGATGGCCAATGTCGCGGCCGAAATCTCGTCGGCCATCCCGCGCTCCGGAGGGCATTACATCCCGGTCCACGAAGCGCTGGGGGATTCAATGGGTTTACTCGTCGGCTGGACCATGTGGGTCGTCGGGGTTGCGGCTTGCGCCTTCTTGTCGCTCGCCGCAGCGGAGTTTCTGGGCACGGTCGTCCCATGGGTCGCCGACCATGTGGCGAGCGTGGCGGTGTTCTTCCTGCTTTGCGTGACAGCGCTCAACTGGGCCGGAGTGGAAGAAGGTCGCCGGGCACAGATCATCAGCACCGCTCTCAAGATCGTCCTGCTGCTCGCGGTCGTCGGCGTCGCGCTTGTCATGCCGGCGGGTGCGGCGGCGGGCGAGGTCGAAGTCGCACCGATAGAAGTCGAGCCGCTCTCGGTCCTGACCGTGCTTGCCGGATTGCAGTTCATCGTCGCAGTCTATGACGGCTGGTATGCGTCGATCTATTTCGCGGGAGAAGACAAGGATCCCGGCCGCAACATTCCGCGTTCGCTGTTCCAGTCTGCGATCATCGTCACCCTCATTTACCTTGCCGTCAACTGGGCCCTGATCCGGGCGCTTGATTTTTCGGTGCTGCGCGCATCGACCTTGCCCATGGCGACCGTGATCGAGGTGGCCACCGGGCGGTGGGGTTCGATCGTCGTGGCTCTGGTCGCGGTGCTGATGGCGCTGGGAACGCTTAATGCGGTCGTGATGTCGAACCCGCGCGCGCTCTATGGCATGGCCGAGGATGGCCTGTTCGTGAAATCCGCGCTCAGGGTCAACCGCGGCGGAACGCCCACCTTTGCTCTCGCCATTGGAACATTGCTAGCGATCCCGTTGATCTATTCGGGCGGCTATGTGTTCGTTTTCCGTCTTGCGGGCGCGATGGTCCTGTTCGGGTCGTGCCTGTTCGTGCTGTCCTATTTCGCGCTCCGAAAGCACCGCCCCGACCTCGCCAGACCCTATCGCGCCAAGGGACACCCGGTCCTTCCCGCGCTCGCCCTGATGATCAACCTTGCGCTTCTGACCGGTTTCGTGATCGCCGAACCGGTCAGCGGGGCAATCATGGCGGGGATGATTGCGGTCTGCATCCCTGTCGGCCTTCATCTCGAGCGCGAGAAACGGCGGCGTGCCCCGACAGCTACCTAAGCACCTTCGGAAGTTGGCCCGCAGCTAGGCGAACCGATGCGGCTGCGTCGGATTGCCTTTTGGATCGGCTCTTGCCAGACTGATTTCGTCGCGACAGTAAAGCAAGAGGTCGGTTTGCTAGGAGACAGTCGTTCGAACGTGGCGAACTGCGGCAGCTTGGTGGGAAGCGGACACAGATTCGTGAGATCGCTTCGAGGGCTCAAGCGAGCAAGTAACTTTATTTCCCTTTAGCAACATTGAGCCGTCATGCAGTTGATTTGAAAAGCCTCGTTAGGCAAACCCATGACTAACGAATGCGCAATACACCGAAGTCTGCTGTAAAACTGACAAAATTTACTGAGACATTTTCGACGATTTGTGTTTTCTTGTGATTGACGGGTGGGCGACTCGAACAGGGGAATCAGCATGTCAAAATTGCGGCTTCTAACCGGCGTAGGATTTCTGGGTTTCGCAGGAGGGCTCTTGCCAGTCCCTGCCAGCGCTTCAGACCCCAGCAATCAAGCAAACGAAGACATCAGTTTGGAAGCGCAAGGCACCTTTGTGGGGTTTCGAAGCGATGCGCCAGCCGTCTCGCTTGAGCTACCAGATCCGGCCGCAATGGCCGACTACATCGCCCTTCGATCATCACCCAACGCTCGAGTGGATCTGACGCTGGAGGCCCCTAATCTCAGCGATTATCGGGCAAACACTGGCACGCCCGGCAATGACGCCATCCAGCCTGAGATATTTGTGCGCGATGATGTCGGGCTGCCAGCCTCCTTCGACGCCGATGATACGCAGCCTTCTGTCGTCCAGATTTTCAGTCAGGACAACGTGACGGGCGACGTGTTTCTCAATTGTACAGGCAGCGTCATCAATCCTCGCACCATTCTGACCGCCGCACACTGCTTGAATTTCAATTCGTCGGAAGCCTATGGCCTGCCCGAAATCGGCGCTGCAACTACTATGCTGATCGCCACTGGAGCGGACACCTCTTCGCGGCTGTTCAATTATCTTGCCACCGGGGCCGGTTACGCTGAAGGCGGTCTGGCGCAGAGCACCGACGTGGTCATCCATCCATCCGCCAACCTAGACGATGGCGGGCTACCTTTCCCATTCGCAGACATAGCTCTGATCGCGGTCGACCAACCGATCACCGATGTTCCGATCCTGCCTATTCTGCTAACCCCGCTGACTGAGCTCACGAGGGTTGTGCAGGTTGGCTATGGCTCGTTCGGGGCCGGGCTTGGCGGGCCTCCGGCGGATGCAACTATATTGGATAGTCTCCTGCGGCGCGTTGGCGAAAATGACCTCGGCGCTCTTGCATCCTTTGCTGATTTTGATGACGTCGTGTTTGCCAACGATGCACCCAACGCAGTCAATTTCGGTAGCAGCACTCAGCCGTACTATTGGACCGACTTCGATTTTCCAGACCGTGATGCGTTCGGCCTGACAGGCTGCAACTTCAACGGTAACGGACCGGAATGCGCGACCCTGGGCGATATCATCTCGACCGATTGGTTTGACGGCGACGCCTTACCCAACGAGGTTGGAACAGCTCCGGGGGACAGCGGTTCGCCGCTGATCGTGCCCGACCTCTACGATCAGCCGGTCAATATTGCGGTGCTTAGCGGTGGGGTAAGTTTTTTTCGCGAGTTCCTCAATGCCACATTGGGTTTCGACAACACCTATGGCGACATCAGCTTTTACAATCCGATCTACCCTTTTTTCCAGTTCATAAGCGAAAACACGTCGTACAAATACGTCTCAGCCAAAGCTGGGAGCGGGAACTGGTCTGACCCGAACCGTTGGACCCAGGATCTTGACCCCGCGTTCCTCATCGATGACGGCACCGGCAATCTCGTGAACGGCTTGCCCGAAGGCGAAGAGGCCGGCATCTTCTCGGTCGGCGACAGCATCGGGATCATTCTAGGCACCGATATTGCGGACTTCCCAGATATCGTGTCTCCCTTTGGTCCGCAGCCGGGCGATCCGAATTTTGGTGGTAACCTGCCAGAGAGTTCAGCGCTATTAGGGCCGGGTTCGACAGGCTTTGTTGCGCAGAACACCGATGGCTCACCGGGCCAGTCGTTTGAGAACCCGGCCAAATATTTCGAGGTCCACCTCAACAAGTTTGGCGTGACGAATGTCGATATTGATGTCGAGATCGACAAGCTAGTGCTCGACAACGGCCTCGCTTTATTTAACCTTCCCGAAGAGCGCACCTTCAACACAATCATTGGCTACGAGCAGTTCAACGGGACCGCGAGGATCGATGGACAGTTCAACGCGGGGCTAGTCGCTCTGATGGGCGGATTGCTGACCGGCGAAGGGACGGTTGCGAGTGAGGTCGTGTTCAACATCGGCGCTGGCGTTGCGCCGGGAGGTCTGTTTGGCATCGGCACGCTCACCATCGATGGGGACTATGTCCAAGCTAGCGACGCAGCGCTGTTGGTGAACACCGAAGTCCGCCGTCGGCAAGTCACCAATGACCTGTTGTCGATCACCGGCGATGCAAGCCTTGCTGGCAATCTCATCGTGGCGGGAAATCGTCGTCTGCGTTTTGCCGACGAATTTGCGGTGCTTGCCGCAAACACGATTGCCGGCGGCTTCGACGAGACCCTCCTTGTGACCTTCTCACCGCTTCTCTTTGCTGAGTCGCGCGTCGAAGGCGGCGAGGTAATCGTTGATGTGAAGGCTCGGCGTCTGCGCGATCTGTTCTCGTCCTTCCGCAACCTCAAGTCGCTCGGAGCCGCGCTCGACACGCTTCGTTTCGATGGGCGTTTCAACGAGTTTGTGGGGCTGTTCGACGTGATCGACGGCGCCGGCGTCAATGCCCTCGTCCCAACGCTGCAATCCTTGACGCCGATAAGTGCGTTTGGCCAATCGACCGTTGCGACAAACTTCTCGCAGCGGTTCACCGGGCAAATCTCGCAGCGCACGCTAGCCTTGCGTGGGGGTAACCGGGCGGCCAACACCTTCTCCGCTGCGGGCGCTGGTCAGGTGTCGAACATTGCACAGGTCGGCGGCGCTGAAATCGGCAAGCTCGGCTTTTTCGGGACGGTGAGCGGTCAGTATCTGGTCACCGCTCAAGAGCGCAACACTGGCAGAAACGCCTTGGAGGAATCAGCCTTCATGCAGGCCGGCGAACTGACGCTGGGTGCGGATTTGCGGATGTCCGAAAATCTGACCATCGGCTTTGCAATGACCAGCATCCAGAACAGCGCGCCGGTTCTGGGCTTCCGACAGCGCGCGGACGACACCAGCCTTTCCGGGGCAGTCTACGCCGCGCTACAATCGGGCCAGATGTTTACGGACGTCTATATGGGCTTCTCACGCCAGAGCTTTGGCGTTGAGCGCGCCAGTCAAGGCAACTTTGCCCTTTTGTATGACAGCGCGAGAGGCGAAGCGCAGGGCCGCCAGCAGTTTGGTGGAGCGCGCGTCGGTTACGCATTTGGCCTTGCGCCGGGCGTGAAGGCGGGGCCTGTGGCCAGCGTCGACTATGTACGCAGCGATCTTGGCGGTTTCTCCGAGTTCGGAGCGGGCGACTTCGGTCTCACCGTGCTTGACCGTACTTTCACCTCGGTCGGAGCAAAGGCAGGCATGATGGCGTCGCTTGAAACCGGTACGGGGCGCAAAGGCGGGCTGACCGCTTTTGGGTCGGTGGCTTACGCGCGGGAACTGGCTGACACGCAAGACATCGTCACCGCCGCATTCCTCAGCGCCAAGGATGTGCCATTTACAGTCGTCAACCAGCTTGACCCGAACTGGGTCTCGCTGTCGGCCGGTTTCGATTTTACGCTTGGTTCGTACTTCAGCGTTGGCCTAAGCGGGCAGTCCGACATGGGCCGCGGCGTGCTGACGAATAACCAGGGACGTGTGAACTTCAACTGGAAGTTCTAGGCTGGCTGCCAACAGCCACTCTTTGCCTGACCGGTGGCATGAATGTGGGCGAGGCGCGCATCTGAGCGCCTCGCTCCGTTCCCACTCGCGCCAGTCAGTCCTGCGATATGCCGTTGAACATTCTAGACGCCTGCCAGCTGTGCACATGATTTGTTCTCAAAGTCCCCGTCAGAGCAAACGTCCATGATGGGGGCGCTAACGGAAAGGCGGCTTCTAGGGGCTCACCGCCCAATTCTTGCCTATCTCGAGTCGACTCCAACCTTGCCGCTCGAACTGGGCTAGGTCATGCCAAAGATTGCGGACTGGCTGCTTTCGGAGGTATCCTGTTCCCTGCCCGCTGCTACGAGGTGGGTGGATTGCCGAATAGCATCCCTTGACGTCGCTCAAGGCGAGGCCGACAGGCTGCGGTCATAGCTCGATGCTGGGGCACGCGGCGGCCTCCGGTACTCGACCCCGCCAGTCCGCTTTTGTACGCATGCCGGAAAATCGGGGGGGCAGCGGTGTGATCTATGGAGAGGGCTAGATGAGCGACGAAGCAATGGATGTCGCGAGGGATGCTTTCGGTGCTGAACCGGCAGTCTGAGGATCGGCCTGAATGAAGGACGGATACGATCGCGTCGCACCGCCGATCTCGGGCGGTGTGCTGGCTATTGCCATCCTCGCGCTGGCCGGTTGCGCCTCGCTTGCTCCCGAGCAGCCTGCGATGAGCAGCGTTCAGCCCGTTCCCGAGCAGTGGGTTCTGGCGGAACCCGGCGCGACGGATATTCCGCTTGAGCGCTACTGGGTCATGCTTGAGGATCCGCTGGTTGAGGAGTTCGTGGGGCGCGCAAGGGCCGAAAACCTCGATCTCGTTCAGGCGGTGGCACGCCTGCGCGCCGCTCGGGCGTTCCTGCGACAGGCGCGTGCCGACCGCGTGCCCACCGTCAATGCGAGCGGCGGCGCGAGGCGCGATGTCGGCGATTTTGCTGCTGACGACGTGCTGCTTTCGGCTGGTCTCGATGCTGCATGGGAGATCGACCTGTTCGGGCGGATCGACGGTTCGATCGACGCGGCGCGCAGCGACGTCGAGGCGGCGGGCTATTCGCTCGGCGATCTTGAGCGGGTGATCGTCGCTCAGGTGGCGAACCAGGTGGTGACGGCCCGCTCGCTGGCAGAGCAGCTCGCGATCGCGCGCGAGACACTCGCCAACCAGGACGACAATCTCCAGATCGCGCGCTGGCGCAACCAGGCGGGACTGGTGAACAGCCTCGATGTCGAGCAGGCGCGCACCCAGCGGGCACAGACCGCGGCGAGTATCCCGCAGCTTGAAAGCAATCTCGTCGCCGTGGCCAACTCGATCTCGACCCTGATCGGCGAGACGCCGGGCCGGGTCTATCGGGCGTTGGAGGAGGCTCCGCGCTCGGTGCCCGTGCCGCCAATCGACGTCGCGCTCGCGGTGCCCGCAGACACGCTGCGCCGCCGTCCGGACGTGAGCGCCGCCGAGGCAGGGCTCGCGGCCGATCTCGAGCGCGTGGGCGTCGCCCGCACACAGCTTTTTCCGCTGGCGCGGTTGTCTGGCACGATCGGCACCAGCGCCACCGATGTCGGCAGCCTGTTCGATCTCGTTACCGGAAACGTCTTCGCCAGCCTGTCGCAGCTGATTTTCGACGGCGGCCGGGTGCGGGGGCGGATCGAGGGGGCACAGGCTGCCGCCGACGGGTCGCTCGCCGCTTGGAGGCAGAGCATCCTCCTCGCGCTCGAGGAAGTCGAAAGCGCGGCGGTCGATCTCGATACCAGCGCCGAGCGGGTGATCGCCCTTGCCGAGGCGACCGAGGGCGCACAGAACGCCGCCATCCTTGCGCGCAGCCAGTACCAGGCCGGCCTCATCGATTTTCAGCGGCTTCTGGTCGCCGAGAGCCAGTTGCTCGGCACGCGCAACGCACTCGTGAATGCCGAGGCGGGACGCGCGATTGCCTTCATCAGCCTTGCTCGCGCATTGGGCGGAGGGTGGTCCGTGCCGGATGGGACAGGCATCGAACAATCGGCGGCTAGGGAGTCCACGCAGTGAACGAAGCGACCAATCCGGCCGATCCGGCTGGCGTGGACGAATTTCTCGGCACGCAGCCGCGCCCGCGCTGGCGACGGTGGATGAAATATTGGCTGCCCGGCCTCGGCGTGCTGCTGCTGGTGGTCACCGTCGTCCGGTGCACGGCCGATGCCCCGCCTCCCGACTACATCACCCAGGAGGTGACGCGGGAATCGCTTGCCCTGTCGGTCACCGCGACCGGCAACCTGCGCCCGACCAACCAGGTGGAAGTCGGCGCCGAAGTCACAGGCCCGGTCGACAGCGTCACGGTCGACGTCAATGATCGCGTTTCCAAGGGCCAGGTGATCGCGGTCATCAACACCGAAATCATCGACCAGCAGATCGCCCAGGCTCGCGCCAATCTCAACGCCGCCCGCGCCGGGCTGGCGCAGGCGCAGGCGACGCTCGACATCGACCGCGTCCAGCTTGCGCGGCTCGAGGAAGTGCGGCGGCTTTCGGATGGGCGCGTTCCCTCACAGATCGAACTCGAGCAGGCCGAAGCGGCCGTGGAGCGGGACCTTGCCGCGGTGGCCTCCGCCCGGGCCAACATCGAAGCGGCCGATGCGTTGCTCAAGGGCAATCTCACGACCCGATCCCGGGCGGTGATCCGCTCGCCGGTCGATGGCGTGGTGCTCGCCCGCCGGATCGAACCCGGGCAGACCGTCGTCGCGGCCTTCAACACCGTGACCCTGTTCGTCATCGCCGAGGATCTGTCGAGAATGCAGCTGCGGGTCGCCATCGACGAGGCGGATGTCGGCCAGGTGAAGGCTGGGCAGGAGGCGAGCTTCACGGTCGATGCCTATCCCGGCCGCCGTTTTCCCGCGACGCTCGAGCGGATCGACCTTGCCTCGGGCAACACGGTCGAGGGGCAGGCAGGCGGGGCGGCAGCGGGCGCAGCGGGGGCGAGCGCGGTGGTCAGCTACGAAGCGCGGCTCGTGGTCGCGAACCCGGAAGGCCTGCTGCGGCCCGGCATGACCGCCACCGCGACAATCGCCACCCAGAACACCGGCAAGGCGCTGCTGGTGCCCAATGCCGCGCTGCGCTTCCGACCCGATGCACAGGAGGAAAGCGGCGGCGGCGTGTTCCAGCCGCAGATCGGGCTGGAGGAGCAGAAGCAGCAGGCCACGATCGGCGTGGGCAGCCGCCAGCAGGTGCAGGTTCTGCAGGATGACGGGACGCTCGAGCCCGTCGAGGTCATCACCGGACGCAGCGACGGGCGGCGCACCGTGGTGCGCTCCGAAATCCTCGAACCCGGCATGAAGGTCGTCACCGGGGTCAGGGCGGCGGGCCGATGACGGGCGAACCGCTGATCCAGCTCGAGGGCATCACCAAGACCTTCGGTAGCGGAGCGGCGGCGTTCCAGGCGCTGAAGGGCGTCGACCTGACCATCGAGCGCGGCGAATTCGTCGCGATCATGGGACCGTCGGGCTCGGGCAAGTCGACGACGATGAACATCCTGGGGTGTCTCGATGTGCCGACCGCAGGCGTGTTCCGGTTTCGCGGCGTCGAGGTGCAGAAGCTCGACCGTGACCAGCGCAGCCTCCTGCGGCGTCGCTATCTCGGCTTCGTGTTCCAGGGCTTCAATCTGCTCGCACGTACGACTGCGCTGGAGAATGTCGAACTGCCGCTGCTTTATCGCGGGGAGAGCAAGGCCGTTCGCCGTGCGGCTGCGATGAAGGCGCTCGACCAGGTGGGACTGGTGCCGTGGGCCAATCACACCCCGGCGGAGCTGTCGGGCGGCCAGCAGCAGCGTGTCGCCATCGCCCGTGCGCTGGCGACCGAACCGGACGTTTTGCTCGCCGACGAGCCGACCGGCAATCTCGACAGCGAACGCTCGGTCGAAATCATGGAATTGCTGCGGCGTCTCAACGCCGAGGGGATCACGATCCTGATGGTGACGCACGAGGAGGAGATGGCGGCCTTTGCCAAGACCATCGTGCGCTTCCGCGACGGACTGGTCGAGCGAGTGGATCGCGGAGTGCTCGCCGCTGAAGGCAGCCCCGCCTGATGCTGGGCACGACGATCCTTCTCTCCCTGCGCGAAATCCGGCGGCACATCCTTCGATCGATCCTGACAACGCTCGGCATCATCATCGGCGTCGCGGCGGTGGTCACGATGGTGACGCTCGGCAACGGGGTGACCGCCTCGGTGCAGGAGGAAATCTCATCGCTCGGCGCGAGCAATTTCATTGTCTTTCCGGTGCGCACGGACCGGGGCACCATCCGCCCCTTCGACGAGGACGACGTGCGCGCGGTGCAACAGCAGATCGCCGGCGTCACCATTGCCGGCGGCAACGCCGGAGCCAGCGCCACGGCCTTCTACAACGGTCAGGACTGGGACACCCGCGTGCAGGGGGTGAACAACGCCTTCCTCAAGGCTCAGTCGATCGACTTGACCGACGGACGCGCCTTCACACAGGACGAGGAGACGGCCGGCAAGAACGTCTGCCTGCTCGGGCTCAAGGTGCGCGAGGCGATATTTCCGCCCGGCGCCAGCCCTGTCGGCGCGCGAATGCGTCTCGGCGACGTGTCGTGCCAGGTGGTCGGCGTGATCGAGGAGCGCGGCCAGGGCGGCGGCGGCGCGGATGATGACGATGCGGTCTACATGCCGCTCAAGACCGTCCAGCGACGCTTCAAGGGGAATGACAACCTCGACTATTTCGTGGTGAAGTATGATGCAGCCTATCAGGCCGGTGTCATCCAGGATTCGCTGGTCGACCTGCTGCGCGAACGCCGGCTGCTTCAGGATGGCCAGCCCAACGACTTCAACGTGATCGACACCGCGCAGGTCAACCAGGCGTTGGGCGCCGCTACCGGGGCGCTTACGGCAATGGTTGCGGTAATCGCCTCGATCAGTCTGCTCGTCGGCGGTATCGGTATCATGAACATCATGCTCGTTTCGGTGACGGAGCGCACCCGGGAGATCGGCATCCGCCTCGCGATCGGCGCATTGGCCAGCGAGGTGCGGCTGCAATTCCTGACCGAAGCGGTGGTGCTTTGTGCGCTGGGGGGCCTCGTCGGTATTGCCCTGGGTTTCGTGGCGTCGATCGGACTGGCCTCGGTGATCGACGTTCCGTTCGTGTTCGATCCGGTCATCAATATCGTAAGCTTCGCCTTCGCAGCGGGCATGGGGATTGTTTTCGGATACTACCCTGCCCGACGCGCATCGCAGCTCGACCCGATCGACGCGCTGCGCCATGAGTGAGCAACCCCGCTGCGCTGAGAGGTGTCTGACCGGGGCAGGTAGGCGATGAGCTGGCGCTCCTGAGGAGTGCTCCCGCCCGCCTGGAAGATCGAGCAGATCGAAAAGAGCAACCCTGGATGGGATGACGTTTTCGAGAAGATCCACTGACCGATGGCGATCCCAGCTTTCGCTGGGATGACGGAAAGTGCAATCGCAGATCCCCCCCATTTCCTGCGGCTTGGGACGCTCAGGCTACCTGCTCCTAGCAGGCAGACCGCTTGCTCGGCTGCTTTGCCAAAAACAGACCGGCAGGAGCCGTCCCCTTCCTGGACAAATGCGCACCGAATTTTTGTCGCTAGTTCTCGTGCGGGTTGGTGAACGTCAGGTCCTGAGCAGGGATCAGCAAAGCTGCCTCTTGGCTTTGGGGTAGCCGCGGCCTCGTCGGCTCTGGCCAGGGCCCGCAATCGCCCCTTGAAGGCGTCCGTATATTTGGTCTTTTGGAGCCGGCAACCCAACCTCGTTGATTCTCATAAGGCGGCGCCGGCGCTAGCCTTGGTAGCGGGAAGACGGTTCTCCATGCCGTTATCGGAAAAGGGCCGATACCGCTTGAAGAAGCAGCGGCCGCACCGGCGCAAAAGGGACTGTCTGGATTGCGAACCGCTCATGATTTCATCGGCACAGATACTTGACTATTCTGCTGTCTCCTGAGCCGCGACTGATGCTTTCTTGGAATGCTCTACGGTCAAATTTGCCACAATGCTTTTCAGCAGCCTCTCTGGCCTCATCAAGTTGATTGCCCTTGATCCGGTAAGTCACACTTTCCGAATTTGCTTGGGAGACGATAGGATTTGATTGAAACGTCGCACAGGCGGAAATCGAGAATGCAAAAGCAGCCAAGACGAGCCCGAAGCCTGGCTTCATACGCCAAACCTGAATTTCTCGAATAGGTGTCATGGGAATATTCCTTCCGTTTAGGGCAGGCGCTCATCTGCACCCGCACGCTCTACTGGCGGTCACCCTCCTCCGAATGCGTCTTCAAGCCGGGAGTGGAGGGACTTGCCGCTGCGATAGTCGTCGGGTCGATGTTCTCTTCTGGTAGCGAGGCAGGAGCGTCCGGCTTCAGCGATCCCCCTTCGTTTTCCCATTCGCGGGTCCCAGGCTCAGGGGATGCCGCGGTTGGTGGAATGGCCATCTCATCCACTCCTGTGAGCGGCCAAACTGGACAGGCCATTGGCCTTGCGCCACATCGCAATGCGCTTCGCGCGCAGCCCCATCAGATAGGCATTCGTTTTTTGCTCTTCGGCCGTAAGCGTGAAATCGCACCGAAACTGGTCAATTGGCATGGTGGCGCTTCCTCTCGAGCGGGACAGGTAAGGGCCGGGGATCGGTCCCCGGCCCTCGTCTTCGTCAGCCCTGCTGGGCGCGAGCTTGCTTTTCCTGTTCGGAAGATTCGCCCTGCTGGTGCTGGAGATTCACGGCGGGCTTCCTGCCGCCGTCGACTTCGCTGGTCTCGTAGCTGAAGCGCTGGTCGACCTTGGGCATCTGACCTTCCTGCTGCAGGTCTGCCTTCTTGAAGCGCAGCGCATCACCACCCTTTTCAGGGGTGATCGAGCCGGTGCCCGAACTGCTGTCGTAGCTCTTAATCTTGCCATAATTGGCCATCGGATTTTCCTTCCATTTCGCGCGGGCGCTCATCATCGACCGCTTGTGCGCGGGCTAAGAGGCGAAAAGGAAAGAAGAGATGGCCGTATTACTGACCTTCGGGACCGTCGATTGCGACTGGTAGCTTTGGATAATATGGTTATTGGCAACGTCAAATTCAAGATCTGGAAACTCTATTAGGGATACAATTTCTGTATTAAATGTTTAGACCAAGGTTCCGCGTATCGTATCTCGCTTCCAGGTGGTCGTTCGGGTTCAATTATACCGCAATTGACTACCCATCTGCGGTCATCAGCGGGTTTGATACACGATCTCAGAAGCGGTATGGCTGCTTGAGGCGTCACGCCGCCGATAGTCGAAATTCTCAAACCGACCCCTAAGCAGAAACTGCCCTGCGACCCTTCGGGGCCTTCATTCGATCACTCCATCGCCAGCGAAGCGGATCATTGCTCGGAGACCGCGTTCGCCGTTGCGAATGGCGAGATCGACCCCCATCGCTTCGGCGAGGTCGCGGGCGATGGCAAGGCCGAGGCCCGACCCGGCCATCGCGCGATCGAAGCGCGTGCCGACTTCGAATGCGCGGGCAATGTCGGCCTCTGCCATGCCGGGGCCGTCGTCCTCGATCTCGGCGGTGAAGTGCCCCTTCCTGTCGCATTCGAAGGTGAGCGTGACCGCGCTCAGCGCCCATTTGCCCGCGTTGTCGAGCAGGATTGAGAGAAGCTCGGCGAAATCGACCGGGTCGAGCGGCAGGACGAGCCCCTCGCAGCCGGTCGCTCGCATGGTGAAGCGGCGCTCGGGATGAAGCCGCTCCATCGCCCGCAGGATCGGGACCGCGACCTCGGGAATAACGACGCCCTTGCCCGATCGTTTCCGCCCCGCGGATGAGCGGGCGCGGGCCAGCTGGTATTCGACCTGCTGCTCCATCGCGCGCGCCTGGTCGAGCAGGACCGCGCCCGAGGCGGCGCATTCGCTGCGCTCGGTCAGGCGCTCCGCCTCGTCGGTGATGACCGCGAGCGGGGTGCGCAGCGAATGGGCGAGATTGCCCGCCTGAACGCGAGCGCGGGCGACCATCTCCTCGTTCTGGCGGATATAGGCGTTGAGATCGGCTGCGAGCGGGGCAATTTCAGCCGGATACTCGCCTTCGAGTTCGAGCGCCTCGCCGCGTCGCAACCTGCCGAATGCCGCGGCAAGCCGGTCGAGCGGCCTCAGCCCGAAGGCGATCACCGCCAGCCCGGTTCCCAGCAGCAGCGCCGCAAGTCCGGCCAGCCACAGCGCGAGGTCCGCGGTGAAGGCGTCGATCAGCCGGTCGAGTTCGCTCTGGTCGGTGGCGATGACGAAATGGATGTCCTCGCCTGCGGGCCCCCTCCGGGTGAAGCCATAGGTGATCGCGGCTCCGGTCGGCCCGCTGTCCACGCGGTGAAGGATCTCCGGCGAATGGGCGATGCTTTCGTCGAGCGCCCCCTGCGTCATCGAGCGCGAGCGCAGCGGCTCACGTCCGGGAGCGGTGACCTGCCAGTAGAATCCCGAAAGCGGCACCTCGTAACGCGGGTCCGACAGCGGGCGCGACAGGCGTATCGCGCCGTCAGGGGCGATCTCGGTCAGGCGCGCCAGCTCGCGCACATGGACCTCGAGCTCCTCGTGATAGGATTGCTCGACATGGGCCGAGAAGATGCTCGCCGCCGAAATCCAGATCGCGGCGATGCCGAGCAGCACCCACAGGCTTACCGCGAGCAGAAAGCGCAGCCTGAGGCTGGAAAGGGAGGGGAGGCGTATCATCGCTCGAAGCGGTAGCCCATTCCGCGCAGGGTCGTAATCCGCTCGCGTCCGATCTTGCGGCGCAGGCGCCCGACCAGCACCTCGACGGTATTGAGTTCGCGCTCCGCGTCGAGTTCGTAGAGGTTCTCGAGGATGTCACCCTGCGACATGACCTGCCCGGGGCGGCGCATGAACAGGTGGAGCAGGCGGAATTCCTGGCGGCTGAGCGAAAGCGGTTCGCCGCTTTTACGTGCGGTGCGTGCGAGCGGGTCGAGCACGATGTCGCCCGCCTCCAGCGAGGCGCTGCGCGAGCCTTGCTGGCGGCGGAACAGGGCATTGAGTCGGGCGAGCAGTTCCTCGAAGCGCACCGGCTTGACCACGAAATCGTCCGCGCCCGCATTGAGGCCCTCGACCTTGTCCTGCCAGCTGCCGCGCGCAGTGAGGATCAGGATCGGCGTTTCCACCCGCCGGTCGCGCCAGCCTCGCAGGAGGTCGAGCCCGCTCCCGTCGGGCAGGCCGAGATCGAGGATGATCGCGGCCATGCGCTCCACGTCAGGCCAGTCCTCCGCCTCGCTTTGGCTCGTGGCGAGATCGACTGCAAAATCGGCCGCGCGCAAACGCTCCGACAGGCGGCGACCGAGCTCGGGATCGTCCTCGACGAGCAGGATGTGCATGGCGAAATCCGTCCTTTCCGCCGCCCGGAGTGGCGCGCGAAACTGACAATAAGCTGGCAGGCTGACAAGTTGTTGTCAGCTTGGGAGCCCACACGGCGGGGCATGAAAACGCGTCCCATCGCCCTTCTTGCCGCCCTCGCCGCCATGGCGGGCCTGCCGGCCTGTTCCTCCCCCCAATCGGAACAGGCCGGCAGCGATGCAGGCGAGCCCGCCCAAGCCCCGGACGGCCTCGCGATCGAGACGGCCGAGGTTATGGAGATCGACGGCGTCCCGCTGGGCAGCGTGCCGGGGACGATCACCCTGCCGCCCGAAGCGCGAGTCGCGGTGACCGCTCCCTTTCCAGGGGCTGCGGTGCGGGTCTACGTGATCGAGGGCCAGCGCGTCGCGCGCGGCGATCCGCTTGCGCTCGTGCGCGCGGCGGAGCCGGTGCAGATCAGCGGCGAACTGGCCCGCGCGCGCTCGGCCGAGAAGCTGGCCGAGGCCCGCGCGAAGCGCCTCGCCCAGCTCGCCGAGGAAGGGATCATCGCCGAGGCGCGCGCCGACGAGGCGCAGGCGGAATACGAACAGGCCCGCGCGACCCGTGCGGAGGCGGCCCGCCTCGCGGCGCTCGGCGGGATCGGGCCGGACGGGACGATGACGCTGGCCGCGCCCATTTCCGGCCGCGTCGCCCATGTCGGGGTCGAAACGGGCGGCGGCGTCGACGGGATGGGCGCGCCCTTCGTGATCGAGGCCGACGGCGCCTATCAGGTCGAACTGCAATTGCCCGAACGGCTTGCGCGCGAAGTGCGGCCCGGCATGGCGGTCGAGATCGCGCTTCCCGGCGCGGACGGAGGGGCGCTGCAGGTGGGCGGACGTATCATCGCGGTCGCGCCTTCGATCGACCCGGCGACGCGCTCCGTCATGGCTCGCGCCAGCATCGGGGCCGCCCCGGGCGTGGTTGCCGGGCGCAATGTGAGCGTCATGATCCGCGGAGGCGGCGCAGGGCTCGCGGTTCCCGAGCGCGCGGTCAGCCGGATTGGCGGCGCCGACCACGTTTTCGTCCGCGAGGGCGAGGACTGGGCTCCCCGCCCGGTCGTCGTCGGAGCGGTCGGCGGCGGGCAGGCGGTCATCGCCGAGGGGCTGGAGGCGGGCGAAACGGTCGCGGCAAGCAGCATCGCCGAACTCAAGGCAATGAGCGCGGAGTAGGCGCAATGCTCAACAAGCTCGTCGAAAAGGCGCTATCCCTGCGCCTCGCCGTCCTCGGCCTTGCCGCGATCCTCGCCGGGATCGGGGGCTGGTCCTTTGCCAACCTGCCGATCGACGCCTTTCCCGACATCAGCACGACGCAGGTCAAGATCATCCTCAAGGCCCCCGGGATGACGCCGGAGGAAGTCGAGAGCCGCGTCGTCACCCCGCTCGAGATGGAACTGCTCGGCATCCCCGAACAGACCGTGCTGCGCTCGGTAGCCAAATACGCGATCGCCGACATCACGATCGATTTCGAGGACTCGACCGACATCTACTGGGCGCGCCAGCAGGTCGCCGAGCGGTTGAACGCGGCGATGGGCGACCTGCCGCCGACCGTCGAAGGCGGGCTCGCGCCGATCTCGACGCCCCTGTCCGAGATGTTCATGTTCACGCTCGAGGGCCCGCAAAGCCTCGCCGAGAAGCGCCGCGTGCTCGACTGGACGATCCGCCCCGCGCTGCGCACCGTACCGGGCGTCGCCGACGTCAATGCGCTGGGCGGCTATGTCGAGACTTTCGAGGTCGCTCCGCGCGTGAACGCGCTCGCCGCCGCGGGGCTTTCGACCACCGACCTCGCGGCCGCGATTCAAGCAAGCAATCGCAATGATGGCGCGGGCAGGCTCGCGAGCGGCGAGGAATCGCTCATCGTCCGCTCGACCGGGGCGATCCGCACGCTCGACGATCTCGCGGCTGTGGTGGTCCGTTCGCAGGGCGGCGCGGTGGTCCGCGTGGGCGATGTCGCCGACGTGCACACCGGCAGCCTGACGCGCTACGGCGCGGTCACCAAGAACGGCAGGGGCGAAGCGGTGCAGGGCCTCGTCATCGGCCTACGCGGGGCCGACGCCTCCAAGGTCGTCGAAGGGGTCAAGACGCGGCTTGAGGAAATCCAGCCAAGCCTTCCCGAAGGTATGAGCGTCGATGTCTTCTACGACCGCTCCGACCTCATCGGGCGCGCCGTGGGCACGGTCGAATCCGCCCTGCTCGAAGCGACGGTGCTGGTCGTCATCCTGCTGCTCCTGTTTCTCGGTGACCTGCGCGCCTCGGTGATCGTTGCTCTGGCCTTGCCGATGGCGGCGCTGCTGACCTTCATCTTCATGCGATCGATCGGGCTGACGGCGAACCTGATGAGCCTTGGCGGGCTCGCCATCGCAGTCGGCATCCTTGTCGACGGGGCGGTGGTCGTGGTGGAGAACGTGGTCGAGCGGCTGTCGGACGAAAAACACAAATCGCTCGGCAAGCTCCACAACGTCTATGTCGCCGCCGCCGAGGTCGCCAAGCCGGTCGCCTCGGGCCTCGCGATCATCGCGATCGTGTTCCTGCCGCTGCTCACGCTGGAAGGGCTGGAGGGCAAGTTGTTCGCTCCCGTGGCGCTCACCATTGTGCTCGCGCTCGCCTCGGCGCTGGTGCTGTCGCTGACGCTGGTCCCGGTGCTCGCCTATTACCTCCTCAAGGTGAAGGCGACCCGCGCCGAACACCACCACGAGCCCTGGCTGATGCGCCAGATCGCGCCGCGCTACCATGCGTTGCTCGTCGGGGCCTTCGCGCACAAGCGGCGGGTCTTCGCGGTCGCCGGGATCGGGCTCGCGCTCGCCGGGGCGGCCTACAGCGTGACGGGCAAGACCTTCCTGCCGGTGATGGACGAAGGATCGGTCATCGTGCAGCTGACCAAGCTGCCCTCGATCTCGCTCGAACACAGCGTCGAAGGCGACATGAAAGTGCAGCGCGCGATCCTTGAGAATGTGCCCGAAGTCGAGGCGGTGATCGCTCGCGTCGGCTCGGACGAGCTCGGCCTCGACCCGATGAGCCCGAACGAGACCGACAGCTTCCTCCAGCTGAAACCGCGCGAGGAATGGCGGGTCGAGGACAAGGACTGGCTGCTCGGCGAATTGCGCAATGTGATGGAGCGTTTCCCCGGGATAGAGCCGACCTTCACCCAGCCGATCGATATGCGGACCTCGGAAATGCTGACCGGCGCGCGTGGCGATCTTGCAATCAAGCTGTTCGGCCCGGACCTTGCCGAACTCTCGCGGCTGGCCGGCGAGATACAGGCGCGGCTCGAGGCGATCCCCGGCACGAGCGAGGCGATGACCGTCGCTAATGACCAGGTCGACTATCTCCTCGTGGACATCGACCGCGTCGCCGCGGGCCGGGTCGGGATGCCAGTCTCGGACCTCCAGGACATGATGCGCGCCCAGGTCGAAGGCGTGCGCAGCGGAGTCGTCAACGAGGGCGTGCGGCGCGTCCCGATCGTCGTGCGTGGGCAAGGTGGCGCGGGCGAGCTGGGCGCGCGGGAATTCGCCGACCTCGTCTACCGCTCGCCCACCGGCCAGCTCGTCCGCGCGAGCGATGTCGCCGATGTCAGCCGCGTCGAAGGCCCGGTCAAGCTCGAGCACGAGGACGGCTCGCGCTATGCCATGGTGCAGGCCTTCGTCTCGGGCCGCGACCTTGTCGGCTATGTCGAGGATGCGAGGGCCGACATTGCCGCCAATGTCCTGCTGCCGCCGGGGTACCGGCTCGAATGGGGCGGCCAGTTCGAAAACCAGCAGCGCGCCTCGGCCCGGCTCGCCGTGGTGCTGCCGGTTGCGATCCTGCTGATCTTCGGCGTGCTCTACGTGACGCTGCAATCGGTCCGGGCATCGCTGCTCATCCTCACCAACATCCCCTTCGCGGCGGTCGGCGGGATGATCGCGCTCGCCGTGTCGGGCGAATATCTCTCGGTCCCGGCCTCGGTCGGCTTCATCGCGCTGCTCGGCATTGCAGTGCTCAACGGGCTTGTCATGGTGACCTATTTCCGCCAGCTGCGCGAAGAGGGCGTCCCGCTCGCGCAGGCGGTGCGGCAGGGGGCCGAGCGGCGGCTGCGCCCGGTGCTGATGACCGCGAGCATCGCCGCCTTCGGCCTCGTCCCGTTGCTGTTCGCGACCGGGCCGGGCTCGGAAATCCAGAAGCCGCTCGCGATCGTCGTGATCGGCGGGCTGGTCTCGGCCACCCTGCTGACCCTCGTGCTTCTCCCGATCCTCTACGAACGCTTCGGAGAGGGGCCGCGCGAGCGCAGCGCCGACAGCGACACCGAGAAGGAGGCGCTGGCATGATCCGCAAGGCGCTTTTCCTCGCTCCCCTTCTGCTGGCGGGCGCCCCCGTCCTCGCCGAGCCCGGCCTGCCGCCCGAAGCTGCGGTCGAGCAGGCGCTCGAGGAGCATCCCGAGGTCAACGCCGCGCGCGCCCGGCTCGACGCGGCCCGGGCGCGGGCGAAGGGGCTCGCGCGCGGGCCTTACGAGTTCACGGTGCAGGGAACCTACCAGCGCCGCAATGTCCGCTCGGGCGGGGAATTCGACGAATACGACGCGATGCTCTCGCGCAGCTTCCGCCTGCCCGGCAAGGCCCGGCTCGACCGCGAGATCGGCCTCCACGGCATCGAGGCCGCCGAGAACATGGCCGAGGACGCGCGCCACGAAGCCGCGCTCGCGCTCGCCGCCTACTGGTTCGACTGGCTCGCCGCCTCCGCCGTGGCCGAAGTCGACCGGGCGGCGGTGGCGAATTACGAAACCGCGCTCGCCGCGCTCGAGCGGCGGCGCGACCTGCGCGACGCCTCGCAGCTCGAAGTCGACCGGGCGGCCGCCGCCCTCGCCGAAGCGCGCCGGGCGCTCGAACAGTCGAGCGGCATGGCTGATCTTGCCCGGTCGCGCCTCGCCGCGCGCTTTCCGGCTCTCGCCCTCCCGGCGCAGGCCCCGGACATTCCGTTGCCCGAAATGGCCGATGCGCGGCTTTCGCAGCTGGGCGACCTCGTGGTCGTCAACAGCCACCTCATCGCCGCCGCAGAGGCCGAAAGCGAGCGCATGGCCGCGATGGCCGACCGTGCGCAGCGCGACCGCGTGGCCGATCCCAACATCGGCCTCAGGGCTTTTTCCGAGTTCGGGGGCATCGAGCGCGGCGCGGGCGTGGTGGTGTCGGTCCTGCTGGGAGGCGGACACCGCGCCGCGCTGGCGAGCGAGGCGGGCGCCTCGGCTTCCGCGGCGTTGTCACAGGCGCAGCTCGCCCGCATCGAGATCGAGGAAACCGCGACGTCCGACGTGGTCGAGGCGCGCTATCGCATCGCCACCTGGGCGCGCGCCCGCGAGACGGTCGAGGCGCAGATGAAAGCCCTCGCAAAGCTGCGCCGCGGGCAGGAACTGGGCGAAATCGACCTTGCCGAACGGCTGCTGGGCGAACGCATGGTCCACGACGCCTTCCGCATCGAGGCCGAGGCCCGCGCGGACGCGATGCGGGCGATCACGAAGCTAAGGATCGACGCTCACGACCTCTGGATCGCGGACTGACAGCACCCGGTGGTTCGGGCCGGAAGCCGGACGCTATGTCAGCGCGCAGCGGCATTCGCCAGTGTCGCAAACGTCTCCTTTCCACCCATTTTCCGTCATTCCGCAAGGCTTGGCACTCGCCCGAAAGCGGACCGGCAGCTTTATCTTCGGCAGCGCTAAAGTAGGGGGCTTCGGCCATATCCTCGGTGCTGCTGCATGCATTATTCGCTGTGAGATCGAACCGCAGGGCAGGGGGTGGACGAACCCGTTAACCACTTAATGCATTGAATATAAAGGATAAAATGCGTTGGCGGAGACGGAGGGATTCGAACCCTCGATACCGCTATAAACGGTATGGTCCCTTAGCAGGGGACTGGTTTCAGCCACTCACCCACGTCTCCGCGACGCAACCTCGGCTGTGAGCCGCGCGCTATAGTCGGGCTGGCCGCGCGCTTCAAGGTGGCATTGTCGCTTTGCCTTCTTGCCGTGCGAGTTCAGTCCCTTGGCCGGAAACTGAAGAAACGGGCAGGATCGCGGCAGCGGTTCGCCGCACGTTCATACGCGGGCGGTTAGCCGATTCGCCTCGTCGCGTTTTCGATTCGCCTCGCCGAGAGCCGATTGCCGCTGCCCGAACGGATGACGGAGAAGGGCGGGCTCGCTTTGGGGGCGATCATGGCGCAAGGCGTCAACCATGAGGCAAGAGGCGGAATGCTGAACCATGACTGGACCTGACCGGATCACATCCGATGCCCGATGCCGGACCGCGCTGCGGCCGGTGGGACGGCTGTTCGCAGTCTTCGCCATGCTGCTCGCGGGGCTTGCCGGCCCGCTCGCGGCGCAGGACGCAGTCGAGACCTTCGATCCCGACGAGGCCTATTCCGCCCCGGCCGCGCCGGATGCGAACGGCGCGATCGATGCCGATCTCGCCCAGCCGCCGGTCGAGCCCCGGCCCGTGCCGCAGGAGCCGACCGAGGTCGAGACCTCGCGCGCGCCCGGCTTCAGCGACGATTTCGCCGATTACTCGGAGCCACCGGCCGACAGTTCGGAGACGGGCGTCCCGGTGGACGATCTGCCCGAATGGACCCGCGATTCCGGTGCCGAGCAGGCGCCGGAAATGGCCGAGACGGTTCCCCAGGGGGCAGCCGCCGATCCGGCGACCTATGGCGAGGATGACCTGATCGGCGCTGCCGAAGGCGTGTTCGGCAAGGGTGCGGAGGGCCTCGCCCGATTGATCGAGGACCTTCTGAAAAAGCAGGGCGAACCCAATGGCTACATCGTCGGGCGCGAGGCTGGCGGGGCCTTCATCGTCGGTGCGCGCTACGGGTCCGGCACGCTCCATCACAAGGTCGAGGGGACGCGCAAGGTCTACTGGACCGGCCCTTCGATCGGCTTCGATGCCGGGGCCAATGCGGGCAATACCTTCGTCCTGGTCTACAACCTGTTCGACACCGAGGACCTCTACGAACGCTTTCCGGCGGGCGAAGGGCAGGCCTATTTCGTAGGCGGGATGACCGCGAGCTACCTGCGCAAGGGCGATATCGTGCTGATCCCGATCCGGGTCGGTGCGGGGCTGCGGCTCGGCGTCAATGCGGGCTACATGAAATTCTCCAAGAAGCAGCGCTGGCTGCCCTTCTGACGCTGCACCGGCCGCGCGACGCGGGCGATTCCCGGTTGCAGCGCGGCCATCGGCGCGGCAGGAGGCGCTTGCCATGCTCGAACGACTCGAACCCCAATCGCCCGACGCGCTGCTCGCGCTGATCAAGCTTCACGCCGCCGATCCGCGCGGCGACAAGATCGACCTCGGCGTCGGCGTCTATCGTACCGAGGAGGGCGCGACCCCGGTTTTCGCCGCGATCAAGGATGCCGAACAGCGCCTGATCGATGATCAGGACAGCAAATCCTATCTCGGCCCGGAAGGCGACATGGGCTTCGTCAACGCGCTCATGCCCTGGATATTCGGCGAGGACGCGACCATGGGCGGGCGGATCGCCGGGATGCAGACGCCGGGCGGGACCGGCGCGGTGCGGCTCGCCGCGGCGCTGGCGCAGAAAGCGGGGATGAAGCGGCTTCACATGGGCGTGCCGAGCTGGCCGAACCATGCCCAGATCCTCGGCGATCTGGGGCTCGAAATCGCTCCCTTCGATCATGCGAGCGCCGACGGGACCGCCGATATCGACGCGGTGCTCGGTGCGATCCGGAGCGCGGGCGCGGACGAAGGCGTGCTGCTGCATGGCTGCTGCCACAACCCGACCGGCATCGACTACACCCCCGAGGAATGGGCGCAGATCGCCGATGCGTTCGAGATGTCGGGCGCCTTTCCGATCATCGACACCGCCTATCAGGGCCTCGGGCGCGGTCTCGAGGAGGACGCGGCGGGCCTGCGAATGGTCCTGGCGAAAGTGCCCGAGGCATTCATCGCCTATAGTTGCGACAAGAATTTCGGCATGTATCGCGACCGGGTGGGAGCCTTCTACATCCTTTCCGATGGCAAGGAGACGCTCGACAGGGCCTTTTCCAACGCCAATGCGCTGGCCCGGGCGAGCTGGTCGATGCCGCCCGATCACGGCGCCGCCGCGGTGCGCCTGATCCTGCGCGACAACGCGCTTACGCAGATGTGGCAGGACGAACTCGATGCGATGCGCGCGCGGATGCGACAGGTGCGCGACCGGCTCGCGGCTGCGGGCATGGCGGGCAGCGTCGACCTCGCCCCGCTCGGGCGGCAGAACGGGCTGTTCTCGATGCTCCCCGTGACCAAGGAGCAGGTCGCGAGCCTGCGCGAGGATCATGCGATCTACATGGCAGGGTCGGGCCGCATCAATGTCGCTGGTCTGACAATGGGCAATATCGACCGCTTCATCGATGCGATCGCCGAGGTGACCGGCTAGGAGCCTCCCCGGGGAATTCATCAAGTATCTGATATTATTCGGTAAACGCCGAATTAACGGCCTGTGAAGGTTCTCACATATATCGTCGGGCGACAAAAACCCGAACGGGTCGCGCCTGATAATCCATGAGGAGACATCACATGGCCACCAATCCGACCGGCGCCGACGATCCTGCCATGGGTCGTCGCAAAGGCGACCGGCGAGAGGCGCAGGAACCCTTCGAGGGCGCCGACCGCCGTGCCGGCGAGCGCCGCGCAGGCGGTGATCGCCGCCGGTTCGAGCGCCGTTCGGGCGTCGATCGCCGCGCCGATCAGGACTGAAGGGGCGCTGGCGCAGATGGGGATCAGCGAAAACCTGGAATCGGTCGAACGGCGCTATGCCAGGCGCCGCCATATCAATATGGGCGCGGTGCTCAAGGGCACGGACGGGGCTGAATATCGCGGCACGATCCGCAACATTTCCGAAACGGGCTGCCTGTTCGGTTGCGACGGAGCGGCAGGGCCGACGCCCGGTGCGCATTACAGCCTCCGCATAGAAGGGCTCGAAGTGCAGGTCGTATGCGCCGCGTGGTCCGAGGACGGCCATGCCGGGCTCGAACTGGCTGAACCGCTGCACCCGGCGGTCGTCGACGATCTCGTGCGGGCGGCGCTGCTGGCGCTCGCCGCCAATGCGCGCCAGGACCGGCAAGGCAATCGCGAGCGGCTCGAAGACCTGCCGCCGCTTTCGCGCGGGCGGCGCGGTTCGCTGCTCTAGCCGTGGGCCCGGGACCAGGCGCCCATCGAGCCGAGATAGATGTCGAGGTGTTCGAAGCCTCGTGAAACGAGCCAGCCGGCCGCGACCGTAGCGCGCATCCCGCTCGCGCACATCAAGGTGTAATGCCGCGCCGGGTCGAGATCGCGCCAGCCTTCGTTGAGATGGCCGACATAGAGATGCAGTGACCCGTCGATCGCGCCGCTTGCGCGCTCGTCGGCATCGCGCACGTCGAGCAGGGTCCATTCCCCCTCGTCCTCCTCCAGCCTGTGTGCGACCGTCCCGGTGCGCACCATCGGGATCGTTCGCATGTCCGCGCCCCCGGCTGCTGCCGGGACAACGCCGACATAGCCGCCCGCGATCCGATCGAACCCGATCCGCGCAAGATGCTCCATGGCCGCTGCCAGCTGCGCCTGGTCCGAAGCCACCAGTCCGATGCGATTCTCCTCGCCGATGAACCAGCCCGCAAAGGCGCTGATCATGCCGGTCGGCAGGCTCATCGATCCGCCAAGGTGGCCCGAGGCGAAGGCGAGCGGGTCGCGCACGTCGACCAGGCGATCGCATTCCGCTTCGCGCAGCTGCGCGAGCGAAAGAACCCGGGGCCGCAGAACGCGCGGCGCCGGGGCGGCTCCATCCATGTTGAGCTGTTCCATCAGGCGGAAATAGGGCGGCTGATAATGGTTCTCGTCGATCTTGAATGCGATGAACTTGTCGCGGCTCGAGAATTGCAGGCGCGGATTGTTGCGCCTTTCGTGGCCGATGGTCGAGAATTCACGCTCGGCCATGCCCGACCCGCAGACCGAGCCTGCACCATGCGCCGGATAGACGATCGCCTGATCGCCGAGTCCGAGCAGTTTCTGCAGCGAATCGTAAAGGAGCCCTGCGACCTCGCGCTTGCGATCGGGGTAGAAATCGGTCCGTCCGACATCGCCCACAAAAAGCGCGTCGCCCGTGAAGACGCCGACGGCGCCATCGGGATATTCGGTGTCGTGGATCGCATAGGCGAGATGGTCGTCGGTATGGCCCGGTGTCTCGATCACCTCGATGCGAAGCTGGCCGATATCGACGGTGTCGCCGTCACGCGCGGTGTCGGCGAAGACGACAGGGCGTTCGGGGTTCGGGCCGTGGAGCACCTTGGCCCCGGTCATGGCAGCAAGGATCGGCGAGCCGGAGACGAGGTCCTCGTTGCGGTGGGTTTCGAGGATATGGGTGATCTCGAGGCCTGCCGCGCGCGCTTTTTCGAGATAGATCTCGCAGTCGCGGCGCGGATCGACCACCGCTGCCTTCCCGCCCGCTCCGACGAGGTAGGACAGGTGCGACAGGCCCGGTGTCTTGATGGTTTCGAGGATCATGGCTGCTCTCCCTTTTGCTGTGTGCCCAAGCAATGGGATAGGCGCGCCCCGTGTTCCTACTGAGGCGGCGCTATCGGCCCGACCCTGTAAGGCCCTGCATGCGCTTGAGATAGCGTGCGAGCACGTCGATCTCGAGATTGACATGCGCACCTACTGCAAGCTGGCCCAGCGTGGTGACCTCGGCGGTGTGGGGGATGATGTTGAGTGCGAAATCGCATGCGCCGTCGGCCCTGTCGCGCACGTCGTTGACGGTAAGCGAGACCCCGTCCACCGTGATCGATCCCTTCTCCGCGATGAAGGGTGCCATTTCGGCCCGCGCCCGGATCGCGACGAGCCACGAATCCCCGGTGCGCTTGTGAGCGACGACTTCGCCGATCGAATCCACATGGCCCGTCACGATATGTCCGCCCAGCTCGTCGCCGAGCCGCAGCGAAGGTTCGAGATTGAGCCGGCGGCCTTCCTCCCACATGCCCGGCACAGAGCGCGAGACGGTTTCGCCCGAGACGTCGACATCGAACCACGCATCGCCCTTCGTGCCGCCGCGCGCGACGACCGTCAGGCAAACGCCCGAACAGGCGATCGAGGCACCGATGTCGATCCGTTCGGGATCGAGCGGGGCGGCGATGCGCACGCGCCGGTCGCCGCGCTGCTCGCTGCTCTGGATGGTGCCGATGGCGGTGACGATGCCGGTGAACATTGGGGGGCGTGCTCCTTCGCTAGCGGACGCGCTGATAGGCGGTGAAGCTGTCGCTGCCAAGCTGGCAGCAATAGCTGCGCCGCCAGCGGCCATGCGCGTGTTCGAGCCCGTCCGGACCGTCGAGCCCGAGGCTCCCGAGCGCGCGCAGCCCGTCGCCGATCACGATGGGCGCGCGGTAGAGGTGCAGTTCGTCGACGAGATCGGCTTCGAGAAAGGCCGAGGCCGCCCCGGCGCCGCCTTCGACATAGACCGAGAGCACGCCATCGAGATCCGCGATGTCGGCCGGTTCGTTGACGACCGTGACGCCGTCCGGCTTGACCCCGCGCGTGAGCACCAGGCGCTGCGGGCTGCGCTCTTCGAGCCCTCGCAGGCGCACGTCGAGCCGCGGGCGATCCGCCCGCCACGTTCCCCCGCCGACAAGGATCGCATCGTGGCGCGCACGCATCGCGTGAACATGGGCGCGCGCTTCATCGCCGGTGATCCATTGGCTGGTGCCGTCGGCCAGCGCGATGCAGCCGTCGAGCGATAGCGCGAGCTTGAGCGTGACCCGGGGCCGACCGAGCCGGCGAAGCGTGAGATAATCAGCAAGGCTGGCTGCGGATGCCGCATCGTCGAGCAGCGCGACGTCTATCCCGGCGCGTTCGAGCCGGGCGATGCCCTCGCCAGCGGTGCGCGGGTCGGGGTCGCGCTGGCCGATCACCACCCGCGCCGGGGCAGCATCGGCGACTACGTCGCAGCAGGCCGGCCCGCGCTTCGAGGCATGGGCACACGGTTCGAGCGTGACATGGAGGGTCATCCCCTTGGCGCCGCCACCGGCGAATGCTTCGAGCGCAATCGCCTCGGCATGCGGGCGCCCGCTTTCGCGGGTCCAGCCGCGCGCCATGACGCGGGGCCGTTCGCCTTCGGAAAGGAGCAGCGCCCCGACTCCCGGATTGGGACGGCAGAGTGGGCGCGCGCGCAGGGCGAGCCGTGCCGCGGCAGCCATCCACGCCTCGTCGCCTGTCGCCGGCGCGCCTATTGCGCGGGTCCTTCGCCGCTGTCCTGTTCGGCTCCCGCTGCCTCGGCTGCGGCCTGTTCGGCGGCGCGTTCCTCTTCGGCGCGGCGCTCGATCTCCTCGACATCCATGCCCGTCGCCCGGCCAAGCGCCTTGTAGAGCTCGCGCTTGCGTTCCGCGATCGCCTCGGCCCGCGCCTCGCGCAGTTCCTTGACCTCCTGATTTTCCAGATTCGAGGCCATGATCTCCTCATCCGTGCGGTCGGGATCGAGGGTCGTGATGTAAGTGACCGTGGGCCGTGCCGGTTCCTTGTAATGGGTCTCGTTCGAAAGCCAGGCGAATATCACCACCAGCGGCAGGCAGGACGCGGCGAGGATCGGCCAGCGATAGGGGTTCGGCTTCCTGAACTCGTGCCAGAAATCGAGCGCCCCCGTCTTGGGGTTGAAGCGTGAATGGGACAGCATGCGGGAGAACATGGGCGCAATATAGGTGACCGCGCGCCCGCGCGCCAGTTCCCTTCGTCGCGGGCGGCGGAGGTCCTAAAGGTAGGTCACGCTGATCGGCACGCGCCCGCGCAGGTCGCCGCCGGCGCGTTCGTCGCCGCTGATGACGAGCGTGCCCGCAAAGGAGAATTCGAGCCGCCCGTTTTCGTCGAGCACCGGCATGGCCGGCAGCGAGGTGGCGAAATCGCGCAGCCGCGCCTGCCCTCCGAGAATTCCGCGCATCTCGATCTCGAAAGGGAATTGGACATTGATCGGCTCGAACGGGGCGCCCGTCACGATCGCGCGGCCGGTGATCGGCATGCCGCCGAGATCGTCGACATCGCCGAACAGCCGCTTTTCGCCGGTATCGAGATCGAGCAGGACGCGCCCTTCGCCCCGGCCGATGATGACGACGCGGCCGAAATCCATGTCGGAATCGATCTCGATCGATAGCCGCTGGCAATTGCGGTTCCGGTTGCCGTTGCCATTGCCATTGCCATTCTGGTTGCCCTTGCCGCGGCAGCCGGGCGGCAGGTCGCACTGCGGGCACGCGCCTTGCGCCAGCGCCGGCGGCGCGGCGGCGGGCAGGGCAAGCCCGAGAAGGGGGGCGAGCAGCAGGAAAACCCGTGCGAACATGACCGCCGGTTAACAGGCCATGGTTAACGAGCTGCTAAGCATGCTGGCGAAGGCAATCAGCCGAAGGCGGCGTAGAGCGAGCGGCCCTGTTGCTTGAGCCAGCCATCGGCGGTGCGGATTTCGCCTTCGTAGATGTGTGCGAGCAGGGCGTGAAAGGCGGGCGAATGGTCGAAATGGACCAGGTGCGCGACTTCGTGTGCGACGACCGAGCGGCGGACGAAATCGGGTGCCTGCACCAGCCGCCAGTTGATGCGGATGCGGCTCATGTCCGAACAGCTACCCCAGCGCCGCTGTGCGCGCGAAAGGGCGATTGGGACAGGGTCGAGCCCGGCGGCGGTGCAGTAATCGTACATGTCCGCCTCGACCAGCGCCAGTGCCTCGCGTTCGAGCCAGCGCCGCAGCCGCCCTTCGATCCCGTCAATCGGCCCGCCCACGCGCAGCGCGCCATCCGCCAGGCGCGGCGTGCGCGGCGCGGTCTCGGCCCAGTCGATGCGCAGGGCCTCTCCCCGCAGCAATACGTCGCCGCCCGGTCGCGGAGCGGCGCGGCGCGGGATCCTGGCGTGCTGCTGGGCCAGCCAGTCGGTACGGGCATGGGCGAACGCGATCGCCTGCGCGCGCGGCGCCCAATGGGGCACGGTCAGGCGCACCTCGCTGCCGTCGGGCGCGAGGCGCAGGGTGAGCCGCCGCGCGCGTTTGTGCTGGCGCAGGACGATCGGCACGCGCTCGCCGTTGAGTTCGATCTCGGGATCGATCGCGGCTCGGCGCAGCCAGAGCGTCATGTCTCATCCCCGCTTTCCGCGAGGACCGGCGGCTCGAGCGCGTCCATGTCGGGCGCGGGCCATTCGACGATATGGTGTTCGAGCGGGCCTGCCTCGGTCTCGCTTACCACGCGGCCCGCGACCGAGACGCCGACTCGGTGCACCGCCTCGCGGTCTCCGCAGACGAGATAGTGCCAGCTCGGCAGCAGGCGCCCGGCGGCCCTCAGGCGATAGGCGCATGTCGAAGGCAGCCAGGGCACGTCCTCGACGATGGAAAGCGTCAGGCGCAGGCAATCGGGCACTAAGGCCTTGCGGTTGCGATAGTCGCGGCAACGCGCGGTTCCGGTATCTAGCAGCTTGCAGGCGACATTGGTGTCGGAAATCTCGCCCGTATCGGCATCCTCGATCTTGTGCAGGCAGCACTTGCCGCAGCCATCGCACAGCGCCTCCCACTCGGCGCGGTTGAGTTCGCCGAGCGGCATGGTCCAGAAGCTTTCCCTCAGCTCGCCCATTTCCGGATCTCGGCGGCAAAGGCCTGCGCGCCTTCGCGGCCCGGCTGGTCGGTCGGCAGCGGGGCGATCGGTTCGCCCTCGGGACCGAACAGGTAGGTGATGCGCGAATGTTCCATCAGGTAGCCCCCGTCGGGCGTTTCCTCGCCCCTGGCGGCATAGACCGCGAATTCCTCCACCGCCTTGTCTACCTGCGCCTGCGTGCCGGTGAGGCCGATGATATCGTCGGAAAAGGCGCTGGTGAATTCGCCGACGACCTCGGGCGTGTCGCGCGCGGGATCGACGGTGATGAAGATCGGCTGGACGCGCGCGGCGAGTTCGGGATCGCTTTCCTCCAGCGTCTTCATTCCCTGCGCGATGCGCTGCATGTCGGTCGGGCAGATGTCGGGGCAATAGGCGAAACCGAAATAGACCACGCGGTATTTGCCGGCGAAATCGTCCCATCGCACCGTCTCGCCCGCACTGTTCACCAGTTCGAACGGCCCGCCGATGCTGGAACCGGCGAGCGGCGGATCGATCGGAGCGGACGCTTCGGGCGCACAGGCGGCCAACATGAGCACGCACGCCAGCGCGGCAAGCGTTCCGGAAGCGGTGGATCGGGCGGAGGTCTTGGCGTGTGGGTTCATGCTCTGCTAACTGGCGATGTGACAGCGGGGCGGCGTGGTCGAAAACGTTCGACGGGCCGCGCCCGTGCAATGGGAAAGTGGCAGGAAATGCGAAAGGACAAAAGCGTGTTCGCACCCGTTTTGCGCAAGTTAGGAAGTCCCGCGCTGATTGCGAGAGCGGCGCTGGGTGCCCTCGTGATCGCCGGGGCCGGACATGCGGTAGTGCTCGCTCCGCCCGCTGCGGCACAATTCTATTCCGAGGGCTACCAGTTTCTCAAGGCCGTGCGTGACCGCGACGGCGATGCCGTGACCGAAATGCTGAACGAGCCGGGGACGACCGTCATCAATGCCCGCGACATCACGACGGGCGAAACCGGGCTCCACATCGCCGCCGCGCGGCGCGACGTGCTGTGGGTGAAATTCCTGCTCCAGAAAGGCGCCGATCCGAACATCCGCGACAACAAGGGCCTGACCCCCCTGCAGATCGCAGCGACCCTCGGCGAGGTCGATGCGGTCGAGGAGTTGATCAAGCGGGGCGCGCAGGTCGACGTTTCCGACAGCCAGGGCGAGACTCCGCTCATTGCCGCCGTCCACCAGCGCAACGTGGCGCTGGTGCGCCGCCTGCTCGCACAGGGGGCCAATCCTGACCGCAACGACAATTCGGGCCGCTCGGCGCGCGACTACATGGAATTGCAGCGCGGCAATTCGCTGATGCGGGCCGAATTCGAGGCCGCCGACGAAGCGCGCAAGGATGAGGGAACCAACCAGCAATACGGGCCTTCCTTCTGACATGGACACGATGACCGACCAGCCCGACTTCGCCGACATGACCTTGGACGAGCTTGCGATTGCGCTCGCCCCCGACATCGCCGCCTCGGCGGTGTTCGACGGATGGAACGACACCGCGCTCGAAGCCGCCGCCGAAATGGCCGGCGCCGATCCCGACGTCGCAAAGCTCGCCTTTCCCGCGGGTACGGCGAACGGGCGGGCGATGCAGATGATCGAGGCGTGGATTCGATCGGTCGACAAGGCGATGGAGGCTGAATGGCCGCAAGAGCGCCTCGCCCAGCTAAAGATCCGCGAGCGTATCCGCACCCTCGTCGGTTTCCGGCTCGAGGCGGTCGCCGATATCGACGAGGCGGTTCGCCGCGCGCTCGCGATCATGGCGATGCCGCAGAACGCTCCGCGTGCATTGAAATTGGGCTGGGAATCGGCCGACCTGATGTGGCGGCTCGCAGGCGACAGGGCGACCGATTACAACCACTATACCAAGCGCGCGATCCTCGCCGGGCTCTATTCGGCGACGCTAGCGGTCTTCGTGAACGACGACAGCGAGGGCAAGGAGGACACCTACGCCTTCCTCGACCGCCGGATCGAAGGGGTCATGAAATTCGAGAAGGTGAAGGCGCAGCTGACCGGCGGCGACCGCGAACTGCCCAGCCTGACGCGGTTTCTCGGCCGGCTGCGCTATCCCTCTAGGTAGAAACCTCCATATCGGAAGTGGAAAACGGTCCCGGGTCCTCGCCTCGGGGCGCGGGCTGCCCTATTAACGCTGTGAGAATCGCAGCGGCCGCGCGGCCATGCGGATGAATTGACGGGAAGGGACGTTTCGAAATGGCGGGTTCGCTCAACAAGGTCATGCTGATCGGCAATCTCGGGGCCGACCCCGAAGTGCGCACGTTCCAGAACGGCGGGAAGGTCTGCAATCTGCGCGTCGCGACGAGCGAGTCGTGGAAGGATCGCAATACCGGCGAGCGACAGGAGCGGACCGAATGGCACTCAGTCGCGATTTTCAACGAAGGCCTGGCCGGGGTTGCCGAGCGCTATCTCAAGAAAGGCAGCAAGGTCTATCTCGAAGGCCAGCTGCAGACCCGCAAGTGGCAGGACCAGAGCGGCAATGACCGTTATTCGACCGAGGTCGTGCTGCGCGGGCCGAACTCGGTCATGACCATGCTCGACGGCGCGCCCGGCGCAGGCGGCGGCGGCGGCGGTCGTTCCGGCGGTTTCGGCGGCGGCGGTGCCGGCTATGGCGATCGCGGCGCGGGCGGCCAGCCTGCAGGCGCAGGCGGCGCCGGCGGCGGCTGGAACCAGGGAGGCGGCGGTTCGGGCGGCGGCTCGGGTGGCGGCAATTACGACGATCTCGACGATGACATCCCCTTCTGATCGACGAACCCCGAAATGGGACGCGCTGCGGCGCGGCCTGGTGCTGGTGGCGGGTCTGTCCTTATTGTTCGCGTCGGCCCTGTCGGCACCGATTGTCCCGGCATCGAAATTGTCCGCGGCGGAGCCGGAGCAGACGGTCGCCGACCGCCGTGCACGGCGGCTCGAGGAACGCGATGTGGCGCTTGCGGCGGCCCGCGAAACCATTTCGGAATGCACGTCGGGCTGCATCACGCCCATCGAGGCGACGGCCCTTGCCTTTTCCGCGGGAGAAGGCCGCGCAGTGCCTGGGCGTTTCCTCCTCGACGTGCGAGGCGGGGGGCGCAGCCGTCTTCGCCGTGAACAGAACCTCTATTTCCTCAATTCGCAAGGGGATTACAGCGCATTCGGCGTCCTCGTGATCGCTTTCGAGGCCGATGCCATGCGGGCCCTGCTCAATCCCCAGCCGCTCCCCCGGGCCACGGCCGAGCCCGAGGGCGACATCGTCGTCCAAGCCCATCGCCCGCGCGATGAGGTGTCGCTCAGCGTCGCCAACATGATAAGCCGCTATCGAGGCAAGCGCATGCTGGTGGACGGAGAGGTGAGCCTGCAATGGATCCGGCAGGGATACGGCGCCGTCTCCGAAGGGCGCCGCACCCGGCGCGAGCGCGGGTATTATCAGGTCTGGGTGCGGGTCACCGATCCGGCGCAGGTCGCGTGGGTGGGCGAGCCGGCGCCGCGCGACTAGAAGCTGCCGAAGCCGATGGAACCGCCCGCGCACGCAGCCATTGATACCGCGACGCCATGGCATCGCCGGAAAACACCTCTGCCTCGCCGCTCACGATCGGCCAGCTCATCGCCGGAATGGGCCTGTTCGGCAGCGCGACGCCGCTGTCCAAGATCATCGGCGAGCACTACCCGGTCTTCACCGCGAGCTGCATGCGCATGGTTATCGCGAGCATCGTGCTTGCTCCATTCGTCCTCGCGCTGACCAGCCGCTATCGGGATACGGAGCGCTCCGACTGGGCCGTAATCGCCGCCATCGCCGCCTTCGGCATGGTCGGCTTCACCGCCACCATGCTGTTCGGGATGCGGCTGACGACGGGCGTCATCGGTTCGACCATCATGAGCGCCTCGCCCGCCATCACTGCCGCGGCGGCGGTCGTGTTCTTCGGCGCGGCGATGAACTGGCGCAAGGGCGGGGCGCTTGCGCTCGCGGTCGTGGGCGTCGTCGTGATCAACGTCTTTCGCGGGGGCGGCAATGCAGGCGAGGCGGTGCTGCTGGGCGGCTTTCTGGTGCTCGTCGCGGTCTGTTTCGAGGCGGCCTACACCCTCCTTTCGCGCAAGCTGTCCGACGGGATCACCTCGCTCGAGGCGACACTGGCAGCGTCGCTCCTTGCCGCCCCGCTCTTCGTCGCGCTCGCCTTCACCTTCGATCCCAACCCGTTCGATTTCTCGCGCGGGACCGACCGCTCGCTTTATGCGCTGCTGTTCTGGGGGGCGGGCACGGGCGGGCTCGCGCCGGTGCTGTGGTACAACGGGGTGAGAAAGGCGCCGGGCGCGCTTACGGCAGGGGCGATGTCGGTCATGCCCCTGACGGCGCTCGGCCTGTCCTATGTCCTGCTCGGCGAAGCCTTCCGCTGGGTCCATCTCGCCGGTTTCGGGCTGGTGTTCGCCGGGCTGGTGCTGATGATCCTCGAACACGCAAAAGGCGGCGAGGGGGATTAGTTCTTCTTCAGCGCGGCCAGCGCCTCGGCGAGGGGCCCGCGTGGCGTATCCTCGTCGGCGAGCCCCGCTGCGGCCCGCGCTGCATCGGCGCCCGGACCTTCGGCATAGGGATCGATCGCGAGGCCCAGCGTCTGCGCAACCGCCTCGCCGAGGTCGAAGGCATCGCCCGCATATTCGATCTCGTCGAGATCCTCGCGTTCGAGCTCGATCTCGATCGCCTCATCCTCGTCCGCAGGCGCGGTGCGCGCGGATTCGGGCACGAAGCTGAGGTCGAAGGCCTCGCTGATCGTGACCGGGAAATTCTCGTTCGAGACCGCGCAGATCTGCTGCACCGCCGCGCTCAGCATCCCTCTCGCGCGGATCGCTTTCGCTCTTTGCTCAAGCGTGACTTCGGCCCGCAGCGAATCGATGCCGCCAAGACCGAAACGTCGCGCGAGAGCCTCGCGTTCGGCCGCATCGGCCTCGATCACCACCGGATCGGCCGGCAGCGGGCGCGCCTTCACTAGGCGGCTCAGTTCAGGGCCCTGATGTGTCGCAGCATCGGTCACGCAGGGGGCCTTACCAGATTCCGCTCGCCTTGATCATGTCCTCGTCGCTGAAGCGCGACAGGCGATCCGAAAGGGCGAGCAGCTTGTCCGCGACGCATTCCGCCGATGCCTGATCGTCGGCCCCCTCGGCGAACTGCACATTGCGGCTTACGGCAGCGACGAGCTTGTCGCGGTCCTTTTCGTTGAGCGCGCCGCGATAGGCGCCAAGCCGCCCGCCGAGCAGGCTCATCAGCTTGCCGACCTTCTTGCCCACGACCACGTCGTTGACGCCGAATTCGCGCAACTGACCGTCCATGTCCTCGACGAACAATTCCGCGAGCAGGGCGCTTTCGGCGCGCATTTCGGAAGCCTCGATCCGCACGATCACGGTGCTGAGGACAGCGGTGATGAGATCGAACCGCCCACCGACCGTGTCGGCGACCCTGCAATCGGTGTAGAAGCTTTTCTCGCGGGCGAGTTCGATCACCCGGTGCCACAGCGGGCGGATGCGCTCGCGCGGGTCCGGCGCTGTGCCAAATACCTTGGCAAGGAAGGCGAGCGGGCGGGATTTGTCCTTGGTCGGCATCGAAGGGCTTTCGGGTCTGGCTTTCGGGCGGGAGCGCCTTTCTGCCGGAAGTGGCAGGCGTTCAGTCCGGATTCAACCGCGCAGGTGCATCGCGGTTCCGCGGCCAAGCGTCGGCCGGGCGCCCTGCGGCGTTGCCAGCCGCGCCGAGGCGGCTTAAAGCGCCTTGCACGAATGACGGACGGGCGCGCATCGCGCGCCGATTGAGAACAGACGGGAATCGGTCACCTTGGATATCGAACGCAGCTTCGCGGAGGCGGATACTGGCAATGGCACCACCGGGCCCGAACCCGGCGCCGGAACCGGCATTGGCCGGGCGGCGCGGGCGATGCTGGTCGCGCTGGGCGTGGGCCTCGTGCTGTCGGGCTGTTCCTCGATCCGCGAATCGCGCGGCTACATCCGCGATCCGATCCTCACCCAGTTGATCCAGCCCGGCATCGACAACCGGCGCTCGGTCGAAGGGACGCTCGGCCGGCCGACCTTCACCAGCGCCTATGGCGAGCCGACCTGGTATTACGTTTCCAGCACCACGGGGCGCAAACCCTTCGTGCGCCCGCGCATTCGCCAGCACAACGTGCTTGCCGTGCGCTTCGACGATGCGGGCAATGTCGCCGAGGTCGATCGCTCCGGCATCGACGAGGTCGTCTATCTGCGGCCCGATGGCGACAAGACGCCCACCCTGGGCCGCGAGCGCGGCTTCCTAGAGGACCTGTTCGGCAATATCGGGCGCGTCGGCGGTGTCGGCGGTCCGGGTGCGGGTCCGGGCGGCGGGCCATAGGCTAGGCCGGGGCGCAGGCTTGACCGCTTTGACCGAGCGCCCATATCGCGCGGCATGAGCAATTCGAGCGACAGCCACGGCATGGTCCAGTGGCACGGCACCACCATCATCGGCGTGAAGCGCGGCGAAAGGACCGTCATTGCGGGCGATGGCCAGGTCTCCATGGGCAACACCGTAATGAAGCCCAATGCCCGCAAGGTCCGCCGGATCGGGCAGGATGACGCGGTGATCGCCGGGTTCGCCGGCGCCACCGCCGATGCTTTTACCCTGTTCGAGCGGCTCGAGAAGAAGCTCGAGCAATATTCCGGCCAGTTGATGCGCGCCTCGGTCGAACTCGCCAAGGACTGGCGCACCGACAAGTATCTGCGCAATCTCGAAGCCCTGATGATCGTAGCCGACAAGGATGCGCTGCTGGTGCTGACGGGCAATGGCGACGTGCTGGAACCCGAAGGCGGCATCGCGGCGATCGGTTCGGGCGGCAATTACGCTCTCGCCGCAGCGCGGGCGCTGTCCGATTACGAGGACGATCCCGAGGCGATCGCGACCAAGGCGATGGCGGTCGCGGCCGATATCTGCGTCTTCACCAACGGAAACCTGACCGTAGAGACGGTCTGACCGGACACCGATAGACCCATGGACAATCTCACCCCCAAGGCGATCGTCGCCGCTCTCGATGAACACATCATCGGCCAGAAGGAAGCCAAGCGCGCGGTTGCCGTCGCGCTGCGCAATCGATGGCGGCGCCAGCGGCTCGGTCCGGACCTGCGCGACGAGGTCACGCCCAAGAACATCCTGATGATCGGCCCCACCGGCTGCGGCAAGACCGAGATCAGCCGGCGACTGGCGAAGCTCGCCGAAGCTCCCTTCGTCAAGGTCGAGGCGACCAAGTTCACCGAAGTCGGCTATGTCGGGCGCGATGTCGAACAGATCGCGCGCGATCTCGTCGAGGAAGCGATCCGGCTCGAAAAGGAGCGCCGCCGCGAAAGCGTGCGCGAGGCGGCCAGCGATGCTGCGATGGAGCGCCTGCTCAACGCGCTGGTGGGCGAAAACGCGTCCGAGGCCACCCGCCAGAGCTTTCGCGAACGCATCGTCCAGAACGCGATGAACGAGGTTGAGGTCGAGATCGAGGTTTCCGAAAGCCCGGGAATGCCCTTCGACATGGGGAACATGGGCGGCTCGATGCAGATGATCGACCTGTCCGACATGATGGGCAAGGCGTTCGGCAAGCGTCCGTCGAGAAAGCGCAAGCTGCGCGTTCCCGATGCATGGGACAAACTGGTCGACGAGGAAGCGGACAAGCGCCTAGACGATGACGATGTCGCGCGCGTCGCGCTGGAAAACGCGCAGACCAATGGGATCGTGTTCCTCGACGAAATCGACAAGATCGCCGTATCCGACGTGCGCGGCGGATCGGTCAGCCGCGAGGGCGTGCAGCGCGACCTGCTGCCCTTGATCGAGGGCACGACCGTGTCGACCAAGCATGGCCCGATGAAGACCGACCACGTCCTGTTCATCGCGAGCGGGGCGTTCCATGTCGCCAAGCCTTCGGACATGCTCCCCGAACTGCAGGGCCGTCTGCCGATCCGCGTGAACCTGCGGGCACTGACGGAAGAGGATTTCGTGCGCATCCTGTCGGAGACCCGCGCCAACCTGGTCGAGCAATATCGCGCCCTGATCGGGACCGAGGAGGTCGAGCTCGATTTCACCGACGATGCCGTGCGCGAAGTCGCCCGGATCGCCGCGCAGGTGAACGAGAGCATCGAGAACATCGGCGCGCGGCGGCTCCAGACCGTGATGGAAAAGCTGCTCGAGGAAATCAGCTTCGAGGCCGAGGAGCATGTCGGCGAGACGATCACCGTCGATGCCGCCTATGTGAAGGAGCGCCTGTCCGAACTCGCGGGCAATTCCGACCTGTCGAAATACATCCTGTGACGCGCGGCCGGCCCGTCAGCGATCTCGGCGAGATGCTGGCGGGCATGCGACCTGACCTCGACGATCGCGCCTTTGCCTTCGTCGTCATCGAGGGCGACCGCCCGCCTCCGGTCGACGCCTTCGCTCTCGTGCACGAGGCGGAGGGAAGGAGCGCGATCGTCCCCGCGCCCGATGCGGACCCGCGCTTCGCCCGGATCACTTTGGCCGTACATTCCGCCCTCGAGGCGGTCGGGCTCACCGCCGCCGTCTCAGGCGCGCTCGCGGCGAAGGGCATCGCCTGCAATGTCGTTGCGGGGTTTCACCACGACCACCTCTTCGTCCCCTGGGAGCGCCGGGTGGAGGCGCTTGGCATTCTCGATGCCCTTTCGCATGACGCGCGTCGATGATCGTGGACGGTTCATAGGGCGCGCGCAGGCCGACGGTTGAGCAACGGGGCGAGGCAGGCTTTACTCCCTCACAATCCAAACGAACCGGGGACCCAGCCATGATCAGGACCACCATGCTCGCAGGTGCCGCGCTTGCCGCGCTCGCCGCACCCGCATTGGCGCAGCAAGAGCCCGCCGCGCGGATGCCGCCCGCGCTCACCGCGCCCGCGATCGAATACGAGATGTGGACGCTCGAAAACGGTCTTCGCGTCATCGCCATCCCAGACGAGACGACCAGCACCGTCACCACCTCGCTGTGGTACGATATCGGCTCCAAGCTCGACCCCGAGGGCCGCAGCGGATTTGCCCACCTGTTCGAGCACATCCTGAGCCGCAAGACCGAGAACATGCCCTACAACATGATCTATTCGCTGACCGCGGATATCGGGGGCACGCGCAATGCGTCGAACTGGATCGACCGGACCAATTACTACGAGCAGGTTCCCGCCGCCTATCTCGAGACGATGCTGTGGACCCACCGCGAGCGCATGGCGAAGGTCGTGGTCGACGAGGAGGTGTTCGAGACCGAGCGCGGCGTGGTGAAGGAGGAACTGCGCCAGCGTGTCCTTGCCCCGCCCTATGGCCGCCTGCAGCGCTTCGTTCTTCCGGAGAACGCCTATGACGTCATGCCGCATCGACGCCCCGGCATCGGCTCGATCGAGGATCTCGACAGCGCGACGCTCGACGATGCGCGCGCCTTCTACGAGGCCTATTACGGGCCGGACACCGCGACGCTGATCGTCGCCGGCAATTTCGAACTCGCCGGCCTCAAGGCGCTCGTCGATGAATATTTTGCCGACATCCCGCCGCGCGCCAACCCGGTGCTGCTCGCGATCGAAGCGCGCGAGCCGGAACGCACCTCCCCGCGCACCGTCGCCGCGACCGCGCCCAACGTGCCGCTGCCGGTCTATGGCGGGGTCTGGAAGGGCGTGCCCGTCACCCATCCCGACGCCGCCGCTCTCGAAGTGCTCGAGGCGATCCTCGTATCGGGCGACAACAGCCGGCTCGACAAGGCGCTGGTGAACACGGGCGAGGCGGTGCAGGTGGTCGCCACCGTCCAGTCCTTCCGCGAGGCGGGCGCGCTCGGCGCCTATGCCATCGCGCGGCCCGACCGGATCGAGCAGGCGGGCGTGACGCTCGATGCCGAACTCGAAAAGCTGCGCAGCGAGCCGGTGACCGCGGCCGAACTCGCCGAAGCCAAGAACGAGATCATCGCATCGACCCTGCGCCGCCGCGAAACCGCGCGCGGGCGGGCATTCGAGCTGGGCGAGGCGCTCGTTTCCTCGGGCGATCCGGGTTTCGCCGACAAGCGGCTGGCCGCCATCGGCGCCGTGACCGAAGCCGACGTGCTGCGCGTGGCGCGCGAATATCTCGACCCGCAGAGCCGCGTCACCGTGACCTATACCTCGGGCGAGGCGGACCCGTCTTCCTATGCCAATCCCGTGCCGATGCCGACTTTCCGCACCCTGCCGCCGGCTACCGGCGAAATCCGGCAGGTCAGGCCTGAGGACGAGCGCATGGCGCCTCCCGGACCCGGCACCGCGCCCGAAGTGGCAAAGCCCGAAATCGTCGAGGCAGAGCTGTCGAACGGCATCCCCGTGGTCGCGGTGCAGACAGGCGAAGTCCCGATCGCGACGATTTCGATGCTGTTTCCCGGCGGCAGCAAGACCGATCCGCGCGACCTTGCCGGCCTCGCCCAGCTCGCCGCTAGCCTCGCCGACAAGGGAACGGCCAGTTACACCGCCGAGGAAATCGCCGCGCGTTTCGAAAGCCTCGGCGCGGCCTTCGGCGGCGGGGCGGGTTCGGACGGAACCAGCTTCTCGCTCACCGCGCCGGTCGCCAATCTCGACGCGGCGGGCGCGCTCGCGGCGCAGATCGTCAAGGGCGCAAGCTATCCCGCAGAGAAGGTCGCGCGCGAACGCGACCGCGCGATAGAGGGGCTGAGGGTCGCGATGAAGGAGCCCGGCAGCCTTGCAGGCTACGTACTGCGCACCGCGATGTATGGCGATGCGCCCTACGGCACGCAGCCCGACGGGACCGAGCAAAGCCTTGCCCGGATCGATCGCGCGGCTCTCATCGGCTACCGCGAGGCCTATTTCCAACCGGACCGGATGAAGATCGTCGTCAGCGGCGGGATCGCGCCCGAGCGGGCGGTGGCGCTGGCCGAGGAGATGTTTGGCGACTGGTCGCAATCCACCGATCCGGGGGCCGTGCCCGAGGAAGCGGCCGGTTCGGAGCCTGGTGTGCGCACGGTCGTCATCGACCTGCCGGGAGCCGGCCAGGCGGCCGTGCTCGCCGCGGTGCGCGCGCCGGCGCGGATCGATCCGGATTACTTCCCGCTCGAACTTGCCAACAGCGTGCTCGGCGGCGGGTCGAGCGGGCGATTGTTCGAGGAGGTGCGCACCAAGCGTTCGCTTTCCTATGGCGCCTATTCGGGTTTTGCCGACCGGGCAGACGATTCGATTCTGACTGCGAGCGCGCAGACCAAGAACGAGAGCGCCGCCGACGTCGCGCAGATATTCCTCGACGAATTCGAGCGGCTCGGCAGCGAACCGCTCGACGAGGACCTGTTGCAGAAGCGCAGGCTCTATCTGTCAGGCAGCTACGCCCGCGCGCTCGAGACCAGCGGTGGCTTCAACGCGATCGTCGCGACCCTGCTCCAGCAGGGCCTGCCGCCCGAGGAAGCGAACGCCTATGCCGAAAGGCTGGCAGGCGTCGATCCGGGCGCGGCCAGTCTGGCCGCGAAGACCTATGTCGATCCCGACAGGGCGACCATCGTGATCGTCGGCGATGCAGCGCAGTTTCTCGAGGACGTGCGCGAGCTGCGCGGCGCGGTCGAGGTGATCCCGGCGAGCGAACTCGATCTCTCTTCGCCGAGCCTGCGGCGCGCGGCGGAAGCCGGGGAAGCGGAGAAAGCCGAGGTGGGGGACTAGGCGGACGGCTTATTCCGCCGCTTCGGCTCGCTCGCTGCGTTCGCTCGCCTGCTGGGTCCACATTTCGGCATAGAGCCCGCCGCGCGCGAGAAGGCTCGCATGGTCGCCTTCCTCGGCCAGTTCGCCCTGGTCGAGGACGAGAATACGGTCGGCATCGGCGATGGTGGAAAGCCGGTGCGCGATGGCGATGGTGGTGCGCCCGCGCTCGATCCGGTGCAGCGTGTCGAGGATTTCTTGCTCGGTGCGGGTGTCCAATGCGCTCGTCGCTTCGTCCAGCAGCAGGATCGGCGGGTTCTTCACCAGCGTGCGGGCGATGGCGACGCGCTGCTTTTCTCCTCCCGACAGCTTGAGCCCGCGCTCGCCCACCAGCGTCTCGAAGCCGTCGGGCAGGCGTTCGACCAGCCCCGTCAGCGCGGCTCCGCGCGCAGCCTCCTCGACCGCCGCCTCGTCCGCGCCTTCGGCGCCGTAGGCTATGTTGTAGCCGAGCGTGTCGTTGAACAGCACGCTGTCCTGCGGGACGATCCCGATCGCCGCGCGCACGCTCGCCTGCCGTGCCTTCGCGATATCCTGTCCATCGATCAGAATGCGCCCTTGCAGCGGATCATAGAAACGGAACAGCAGCCGCCCGATCGTGCTCTTGCCCGCGCCCGAAGGGCCGACGATCGCGGTCGTCGTCCCTGCGCGAACCTCGAAGGAAAGGTCCTTGAGGATCGTGCGCCCGGGGTCGTAGCCGAAGGTCACGTTCTCGAACCGGACCGATGGCTCGCGCACGATCAGCGCGGGCGCGCCTGGAATATCCTCAACCTCGACATCGGTATCCATGAGCCGGAACATCTCGCCCATGTCGACGAGCCCCTGGCGGATCGTGCGATAGACCCAGCCGAGCAGGTCGAGCGGACGGAAGAGCTGCATCAGGTACATGTTGACCGCGGTGAGATCGCCCACGCTGAGAGCGCCCTCGCTCCAGCGCCACACCACGAAGGCGAGCGCGCCCGCCATCAGCGCATTGGTGATGAACGCCTGCACGATATTGAGCATGCCGAGCGAATTCTCGGTCTTCTCCGCCGCCTTGGCATAGGCCCGCGCCGAGCGGGCGTAACGGGCC
Source organism: Erythrobacter litoralis (assembly GCF_001719165.1). Lineage (NCBI taxonomy): Bacteria > Pseudomonadati > Pseudomonadota > Alphaproteobacteria > Sphingomonadales > Erythrobacteraceae > Erythrobacter > Erythrobacter litoralis. Next base: position 2,726,550 of record NZ_CP017057.1, on the reverse strand, counting down.
TCCTCGCGCGACTCGGCACCGAAATACTTCACGGTCTCGTAATTCAGGAGCGAATCCACCGCGCGGTGCAGCGCCTCCCCGTCGAGATCGTTCATCTCGCGCCGCAGTTTGGTGCGCCATTCGGTGATCGCCCGGGTGACGGCAACATAGGCGACCACCGTGACTGCGGTCGCCAGCACCAGTTCCCAGCCGAACAGCGTCCAGAAAATCACCGCCACTGCGACCAGCTCGACAAGGGTGGGGGCGATGTTGAAGAGCATGAAATAGAGCATCATGTTGATGCTCTTGGTCCCGCGCTCGATGATCTTGGTGACCTCGCCCGTGCGCCGGCCTAGGTGAAACCGCAGCGAAAGCCGGTGGAGCCGGTGGAAAACGTCCTCTGCGAGCGTCTGGGTCGCGGTCTGGCCGACCCGTTCGAACACCATCTTGCGCAGATTGTCGAACAGGACCGAGGAAAAGCGCCCGAACCCATAGGCCAAAACGAGCGCGAGCGCGACGAAGCCCGCGCCCTCCATCCCCGAAGTGCCCCGGGCCTCGCTCAGCGCATCGACCGCGTTCGAGAAGGCCAGCGGCAGAGCGAGCGTCACGGCCTTCGCCGCGAGGACGAAGACCATCGCCCCGACGATCCTCCAGCGCAGGTCGGGGCGGTCCTTGGGCCAGAGATAGGGGAGAAAGCGCCTTAGCAGGTGCCAGCCGTCGATCTCGCGCGGGTCGGAAGAGGAAGGGCTGTCAGGCGGCATGCGCGAGCGAATGTGGGCGCATGCCCTGCTTTCGGCAACCCCGGCGGCGCGGGGAGCCGGTCCGCCTGCTAGCGATTGAAGCCGTACGAGGTCCCCCGACGCGCGCGCCGCATCGCCCGCGCGACATCGCGCGGCAGGTCGAACAGGACGCGCTGGCTCGCGAAATCGATCGCGACCCTGTCGAAGATCTTGAGATGCTGCATGCCGAGCGAGATCACCGGCTCGTCCTTGAGACCGAGCGCCTCGAAGGCGGGCGGATCGGCGAAGGTCAGCGGGACGCCCTTGATCGACAGGCCCTCGATCGTGAGGTCGCCCACCACCGCCAGTTCGCCGATGATGTCGACGCCGTTGACGTCGGTCGCGGTGACTTCCTGCGACCGTTTGGCGCGCAGCCGGTCGCGCAGGGCGGTGTTGGCGAGGCTCATCTGCGCGCCGGTATCGATGATGACGGTCGCGCGCACGCCCTCGACCAGCGCATCGGTGAGCAGCAGCTGGCCGAGCCGGGGCCGCGCGCGCACGACGATTTCGAAGCCCCCGCGCGAACCTTCCTTCTCGCGCGTGTTCTCGAGCGCGATCGTCTCGTCGCGGAAATCGATGAGGACGCGGAAATCCTGCAGCGTGTCGAGCCCGATGATCCCGTCCGCCCCGACATGGGCGCGCGTCAACAGGGGGGAGACGAGGCCGGTCACGGTGTGGCTGCCGACGGTGAGCGCGCCGACTTCGACGAGCTCCACCACGCGGCGGCTCGCCATGCCGACGAGGATCGCGCGGCCGAACGGGGGCAGGGCGAGGCCGAGATTGATCTCGTGGGTGAGCGCAGTCGCTTCGCTGCCGGTGTCGATCATGAAATCGAACGGTCCCGCCCCCTCGATCAGGACAGGCACGGTGAAACGGGCGAAGCGCTCCTCCTCGAGTGGGAGGATCTCAGTTCCCGCACCGGCGAGGTCGGGGGCGATCGGTCCCTGTTCGAACGGCGGCGGGGGCGGATCGAGCGAAGGTTCGGCGAAAGCCGCGGAAGAAGCGAACCCGAGCGCGGCGGCAAGACCGAGCGCTGCCTTGTAAATGTCTGTCATCCTGTCCCATCCCCGGTGCCTGCGGACATCGCCGCCGCGCCGATGGCCAAATGTTACCATGGCCCGTCCATTCGCCCAAATCCGGCACAGTTCCGCTCGCGCTCGGCCGGGGCGATTGGCAAGCCGCGCGCGCCTGCTAGACGCATGGGCGTGATGCCCGATGCGCACGCCTTTCGCCGGATTCAGGTCACGGTACTCGCCCATAACGAGGAGGCGCGGATCGCCGCGTGTCTGGCAAGCCTTCCGGTCGGCGCGCAAGGGGTGACGGTGACGGCCGTCGTCAACGGGTCGAGCGACCGGACTGCGCATATCGTGCGCGCGCACGCAGGTGTCGAACTCGTCGAATATGGGCAGGGCGGAAAGGCGCGGAGCTGGAACCGCTTCGTGCTGGAGGAAACGCGGGCGGCCGATGCTTTCGTCTTCGTCGACGGCGATGCGCAGCTCGTCCCCGGCACGGTCGAGGCGCTTGCCGCAGCGCTAGCCGAGGACCCGGGAGCCAATGCCGCCTCCGGCCTGCCGATGAACGGGCGGCGGGCGAAGGCCTATCGCCGCTCGATCGCGGCCGAGAGCGGCCTGTTCGGCGATTGCTATGCGCTTGCGGGCGACTTCGTCCGGCGGATGCGGGCCTCCGGCATTCGCCTGCCTGACGACATCATCGGCGAAGACGGTCTTATCCGTGCGCTTGCCTGCACCGACCTCGCTTCGGAACGCGAGTGGAGCAATGCCCGGATCGTGCCCGTGGAGGCGGCGGGCTTCTGGTGCGAACCGAACGCGATCGATGCGAAGGGGCTGCGCCAGCAGGCTGCACGCATGGTCAATTATTCGGTGCGGCATTTCCAGAACCGGATCGTCAGCGACATCATGCGCGGACCCGGACCTGTCGACCTGCCGCGCGAGCTCGCCTCGCTCTATGGCGAATACCTTCCGTGCTTCCGGCCCCGGATCAGCCCGCTATGGTTTGCGTTCGATCGGGCCGCGCTGGCGAGGATGCGGGAGAGCATGGCGGCTCGGGCAGGGCATCCTCCCGCGCGGACCTGAGCATCGTCCAGCTGTCGCGCACGACTTGTGGCCAGACCAGGATCAGCGCCGCGAGGTAAGCCGCCGCGCCGACCGGAACCAGCACGGCGAGGCGCCACCACGGCGCGATTTCGGGCAGGATGGCGCCCGTGCCCGCGACCGCCAGCCCCATCGCGGCGCTCGCCGCGACCGGAGGCAGCATCGCGCGGGCGAGGTCGAGCGGGGCGAGGCCGACCACCGGCAGGGTCAGCGTCAGCGTCGCCGCCAGCAGCGCCGGGGCCACGACCCACCATGCGTAGGTCAGCCCTTCCGGCCCCCAGTTAACCCCGACGAGAAACGATCCCGCGAAAAGCACGGCCCCCAGGATCGAGGTGGTGAGATAGATGCGCGGCCGCCCCATCGCATTGGTCGCCGGGCTGCACACGATGTGCAGCGAAAGCAAGGGCATGACGATCGCGAGATTCCGCAGCAGCGGCGCCATGCCGAGCCATTTTTCGCCGAACACCGTCGCCACTGCCTCGTGCGCGGTGAGGGCAAGACCGACATAGAGCGGGAAGACGACCAGTGCGACGGTGCGCAGCACCCGGAGGAAATACGGGCCAAGCCGCTTTCCGGCATGGTGCAGTTCGGCATAGGCCGGGAAGGCGACCTCGTTGATCGGCGGCAGGAAGCGCCCCGACAGGATCAGCGCCACGAACAGCGCTTCGGAATAAAGGCCGAGTTCGTAGGTGTCGAAGATGCGTCCCGCGATGAAGACGTCGCTCTGGCTCTGGATGATCCAGAAGAACTGGCACAATGTCAGCGCTCCGCCGAAAGTGATGATCGCCCGCGCCCCGCGAAAGTCGACCGTCGGGATCGTGTAGACGGGCGCCGCGACGCTCAATGCCAATGCGCGCGCGGCAAAGGCGAGGATCGGCGCATAGACAAGTGCCCATACACCCCAGCCGCGCCATGCAAGGACCAGCGCGACGCTCGCACCCGTGACCGCGCCGGCCATGCCCGCAAAGGCCTGCGGGCGGAACTTGAGGCGGCGCGAGAGCATCGCTTCGGGGAGCGCGATGAAAGGCACGACGAGAAACAGCGCGACCTGGACGCGCAGGATCTCAGCGACTTGCGGTTCGCGAAAATAGGCCGCGGCGAAGGGTGCGAGCACAAGCAGCGCGCCAGCAAGCGAGGCATTGAGCAGCAGCAGGAGGCCGAAGACCTGCGCGATATCGCGG